>NZ_CP058910.1:3786764-4133455 GCF_013415885.1 Halosimplex rubrum | reverse complement strand
TGCCCGTCGCACTTGGGGCAGGTGGAGCCGTCGATCATAGCCGCCCCTCTCTCGGCGGGACACATAGCCCTTGCGCGTCCTCGCGGGGGTAGTGTTCAGATAAGCCGATTCCATGCGAAAGCGAATGATCTGAGCCAGTCGGCGGCAGTTTCTGGATCGACGTGACTGAAGCAGTTTGAGAACGAAGAGGTACGGCGTTTTATTTCACGAAAGACACGTTCGACACTGTTACGATTTCCGTGGCGTTCGTATCTGAAATCGAGGCCGTGTCGGTGACAGGCTTCTTTCAGTGGGGTAGCGCCATCGACGAGAAACACGGCGTCGTCGACATCGTGTTTCTGGCGAATCTCACCGAAGAACCGTTCTGCGAGAGCGTTTGTTCTCGTTGTTTCAAGCCGTGTATGGAGTAATTCGTTCGATTCGGGATCGACCGCTGCGTACAGCCAGTATTGCTGGTCGTCGATTTGGATCACGGTTTCGTCGACCGCAACGTGATCCGGTGAGCGACCAGTCTCCGGCTGTAGATCGGCCTTGTGAACCCAATTATGAACGGTGGATCGTGCCCGGTCGACACCGAATACTTCAAGAAACGAAACAGTATTCGAAAGCGAAAGTCCAGCAAGATGCAGCTGAATACTGAGCTTCATCAGCAGCTTCGGTGTCGCCTCGCGTTCAACAAACTCTAAGTCAATCTCGTCCAAACATCCACCGAGGCGGTCGTTTTCGGGCATAGATCACTTTGAAAACGTACCGCCTCACCCTTCATCCTTATCTGAACACCGCCCCTCGCGGGTCGCGCGAGACCGGCGCGAGCGCCGGAAACGAGCGTGTGACCACGAAGTATTTGTTTCTGGCACCCCACCTCTCAGTGAATGCATCGCCCGGAGTGGACCGTTTCTGTCCGCCCTCCCCGCCGGGACTGACCGATGAGCGACGCCGACGAGCGCTTCGAGTTCGGCGAGACGGCGCCGACCCGCGAGTACGGGGTCGCGGCGCTGGCGGTCGCCTGCGTCGTCGCAGCGATTCTGGCGACGGCGCTGATCCCGGCGGCGGCGTCGGTCGGGCTCGGCGACGCACCGGCGGAGTCGCTGATACCGCTGCCCGCCGGCGCCGAGAACCGGTCGGGCGACGGCGCGGGCCCGCCGGAATCGGGCGGGAGCGGGTTCGGCGCGCTGAACGTCGGTAACAGCACGTCGGTGGGCGAACCGATCGGGGAGGGCGGGGGGAACCCCTTCCGCTCGCAGGACACGGAGGTCCACTTCCGGGTGCGGAGTCAGGACTCGAACTACTGGCGCACGGGGGCGTACGACACCTACACGGGGAGCGGGTGGTCGCGCTCGGGGCCGAGCGACGCGACGGCGCCGGTCCGGGGGGAGGAGACGCGTTACCGCGTCGAACTCGTCCAGGCGGCGAGCGCCGCGCCGACGGTGTGGCGGCCGACGGACCTCGAACGGGCGGCGGGCGTCTCGCTGACCGAGGGCGGGCTGGCCCGCGCGAACGACCGGTTGTCGGCGGGCGCCAGCTACGTCGGGGTGAGCCGGACGCCGCCGCGGGACCCGGCGGTCCTCCGGGCGAGCGGGCGGGACTACCCGGACGAGATCGAGCGGCGGTACACCCGATTGCCGCCGAGCACGGCGGTGTCGCTGCGGCCGTTCACGAACAACGTCACGGAGGGGACGGAGAACCCCTACGAGACGGCGGCGCGGATCGAGCGGTGGCTGGAGGCGAACAAGGAGTACTCGCTGAACGCCTCGCGGCCCTCGGGGGGTAACGTCGCGCGGGAGTTCGTCACGCGGATGGACGCGGGCTACTGCGAGCACTTCGCGACGGCGATGGTGACGATGCTGCGCAGTCAGGAGATCCCCGCCCGCTACGTCGTCGGCTACTCGACGGGCCGGCAGGTCGGCGCGAACACGTTCCAGGTGCGGGCGATGAACGCCCACGCGTGGGTGGAGGTGTACTTCGCCGACGTGGGGTGGGTCCGGTTCGACCCGACGCCGGGCGCCGAGCGGCTGCGGGCCGAGCAGTCGGCCTACGAGGAGAGCGGCGCGCCGGGGCGGTACGCGCCACAGGAGGAGGGCAGCCCGGGCGAGACGTTCTCGGCCGACGCCGGCGAGAACGGGACGGGGCCGGGAACGGCCACCGACCCGGGGACCCAGTCTGGGCCGGTGGCGACGCCGCCGCCGTCGACGCCGGTGACCCCCAGCGGCCCGGTCGAGACGCCGCCGAGCGAGCCCGACGAACCGACGAGCGGGTACGACGTATCGCTCAACCGGACGGCCGCGCCCGGGGCGACCGTGGAGGTGACGGTCGAAGCGGGCGCCCAGCCGGTCGCGGGCGCGTGGGTCGCGTTCAACGGGGAACAGGTCGGCTGGAGTGGCCGCGATGGGACGGTCACCGGCCGCGTCCCGTTCGCGGAGAACCTGACGGTGACCGTCTCGGGCGGGACGACGACGGGGTCGGACGTTCGAGCCGGCGGCCCGGCGGCGATCGACGCACCGGAGCCGCGGTCCGCGTCAGCGAGCGGGTGGTTCGCCGACCGGAAGGCCGCGGCCGTCTCCCGTACGCTGGCGGACAACGCCTCGCGCCGGGTGTCGAACGGCGCGTCGCGCCGGCAGGCGGCTAACGACACCTCGCGGTCGTTCGACGTGGCGACGAACGCGACGCTGTCGGTCTCCGGCGACGTGCGGACCGGGGCGACCGTGCTCCTCACGGCGACGGTCGACGGCGTGGCTGTCCCCGACGCGACCGTGACGATCGACGGCGAGGCGGTCGCACGGACCGACGCCGACGGCCGAGCGAACGTGGCGCTCCCCGAGTCGCCGGGGAACGCCACGCTGGGAGTCGCCCGTGACCCGATCGCGGGGGAGCGGACGCTCGAACTCGACGGGCTGACCGTCGGGACCGACCCGCTCTGGCCGCTTCCGATCGCCGGCACGCCCGTCGAGGTGACGGCGCGGCTCGGCAACGAGTCGGTCGGCGGGGCGCCGGTCCGCGTCGACGGCGAGCTCGTCGGGACGACGGGCGTCGACGGGACGCTGGCGGTGACGCTCCCGTTCGCGTCGTCGGCGTCGGTCGCCGTCGCCGCGAGCGGACAGACCGCGCGGACGACGGTCGCGAACCCGCTGGTCAACACGGCGGCGCTCGCGCTCGCGACGGTCGCGCTGGTCGCGTTCGCGGCGGTCGGCGCCGCGCGCCGGTCGTTCGACCCGCGAGCGGTCCCGCGGCGGGTCGCGGTCGGGGCCCGGAGGCTCGCTCGCTGGGTCGTCCGCGGGTTCGTCGGCGCCGCGGTCGCCGCGGCGGCGCGCGTCCGGGCGACGCTCGTGTACCTCCGCGGACTGGTCGCGGGCGAGCGCTCGCCGGCCGAACTGCTTGCGGCGCTGGGCGGGTGGCTCGACGACCTGTCGCGGCGGCTCCGCCCCGGCGTGTCTGCGGGCGGAGCGGCCGGACGGAGCGGCGACTCGACGGCCGGACGCGGCGAGGGCGACGGCGACGCCGCTCACCTGACGATCCGGGAGGCGTGGGGTCGGTTCCTCGACAGCGTCTCGGTCCGGCGGCCGCGGACGAAGACGCCGGGGCAACTGGCTGACCACGCGGTGACGGCCGACGGCCTCCCGGCCGAGGCGGTCGCGACGCTGCGCGACGAGTTCCGCGCAGTCGAGTACGGCCCCCGCTCGCCCGACGAGTCCGTCCCGGCCGTGGAGGGCGCTATCGAGCGTATCGAATCGGCGCTCGACGCCACCGAGAGCACCCGTGACGACGCCGACGGGGCGGGCGACGGGGAGGCGGGAGGGAACTGATGGGGACGCTTCGGGCGGCGCTGGGCGGGCTCGGCGTCCTCGCGACGCTGCTGGGGGCGCTGGCGGTCGCGGCGCCGACGGCGGTCGCCGAGACCGCACCGCTCTCGACGCTGGTGAGCGCGGCCGCGGCCGTCGGGCCGCGGGACCTGTTCGTCGTCGGGAGCGCCGCGCTCGGCCTCTCGCTGCTCCGGGCGGCCGTCACCGCGCGCGAGTCGCGACTGGTCTCCGGCTCGCCGGCGGGGAGCCGGCGGTTCGCGGCCGTCGTCGCCGACGAACCGGAGACCGCGACCGCGCCCGACGGGACGCTGGCGGCCGAGGCGTTCGACGAGACGGTCGACCGGGCGGTCGGCGGCGACGAGCGGGCCGGCGAGGAAGTCGGCGAGCGACTCCGCCGGCTCGCCGTCGCGCGGCTCGCTCGTGAGGGGCGGGACCGCGAGTCCGCGGACCGCGCCGTCGCGACCGGGACGTGGACCGACGACCGCACCGCGGCGGCCGTTCTCTCGGGGGACGACGGCCCCGTCGCGACGCTTCGGTCGCGACTCCGACTCTGGCTCGACCCCGAGCGCGAACGCGAACGCCGGATCCGGCGGACGGTCGACGCGCTGGACGAGGTCGCCGAGTCGGCCGCGAGCGACGACCCCAAAGCGGCCGCGAGCGACGACTCCCAAGCGGCCGCGAGCGACGACTCCCAAGCGGCCGCGAACACCGGATCCGAAGACACCGAACGCGAGCCGGCCGGAGGTGTCGAGTCGTGAGCCACGAGCGCGTCTACCGCTTTCGGGTCGGCGCGGTCGCGGCGGGCGCGCTCGTCGCGCTCGGGCTGCTGTACGCGTCGCCGCTGTTGCTGGCCGCGACGGCGATACCGCTGGGATACGTCGTCTACGGCGCGGTTTCGTCGGTCCCGGCGGACGCGGCGGTCGCGGTCGAGCGGTCGTTTTCGGAGGCGACGCCGCCGCCGGGCGAGTCGGTGACGGTCCGACTCACCGTCGAGAACGTCTCCGAGGCGACCCTGTCGGACCTGCGGGTCGTCGACGGCGTGCCGGACGACCTGGCGGTCGTCGACGGCTCGCCCCGAGGCTCGTTCGTCCTCCGGCCGGACGAGACGGCGACGGTCGCCTACGACGTGGTGGCCAAGCGCGGCGACTTCGCCTTTGCCGACCCGGTCGTACGCCTGCGGTCGCTGAGCGCGGGGCGCCTCGTCACCGAAACCGTGCCGGCGGCGGGCGAGCGGGAGCTGTCCTCGCTCGACCCGATGTCGGCGGCGCCGGTCGGGTCGGCGACGCCGGTCAGCGCGGGGACGCACCCGACCGACAGCGGCGGCGAGGGCCTGGAGTTCCACTCGACGCGGGAGTACCGCCCGGGCGACTCGATCGGCCGCATCGACTGGCGCCGGTTCGCGAAGACCAAGGAGCTGTCGACGGTCTCCTACCGCGAGGAGCGGGCGGTCCGGGTCGTCGTCGCCGTCGACGCGCGGGCGGTCGGACGGGTCCGCCCCCACGCCGGCGCGCCCACGGCCGCCTCGCTGGGCGGCTACGCGGCCGAGCGGATCTACGAGACGCTGGTCGACGGCGACGTAACGACGAGCGTCGCCGCGTTCGGGATCGACGAGACCGCCTCGTCGGTGCCGACCGGGGCGGGACCGGTCCCCTGGGTCGACGGCGAGCGCGACGACGCGACCGCGATCGCGCGGACGCTGTTCGACGCCGTCCAGCGCGTCGCCGACGACCCCGACGCCGGCGAGGGGAGCGTGACGGCGACCGACGGGGCGGTCGGCGACGACGGACCAGCGGACGACGGAGCGGTGAGCGAAGACGGGGCGGCCGGCGACCGGGCGGAATCGACGACCCGTCGCGAACCGGCGGCGCCCGACGGCGGCGCGAACGCCGTTGATATCCTCCTCTCGCAGTTCCCGGCGACCGCGCAGGTCGTCCTCGTGACGCCGCTGGTCGACGACTGGCCGGTCTCGTTCGTCCGTCGGCTCCGCCGCCGCGGCTACCCGGTGGTGGTCCTCAGCCCGGGCGCCACGAGCGAGGCGTCGCTGGGCGGGCGCGTCGCCGGCCACGAGCGCGGCGTTCGCTTGGCGGACGTGTCCGCGACCGGCGCGACCGCCGTCGACTGGGACCGGGACGACCCCATCGAGGGCGCGCTGGCGGCCGCGCTGTCGCGGCTGTCGGGAGGGCCCCGTGGCTGACGAACACGCTCGCGATGCGGCGACCGACGACGCGGCCGCGATACCCCCCGCGACCGCCGCCGACTCGCCCGGGGAGTCGCGAGCGGGAGCGAGCGGAGCGGTCGAACGGAGCGGGGAGTCCGGGGGAGGCGGTGCGCCGACGAGGGCCAGCGCCGCGGTCGTCCTCGTCGTCTCGCTGGCGGCGGCCGTGGCGTTGATCGGGGGCGCCGGACCGACGCTTTCCGTCGTCGTCGCGGTCGCACACGCGGCTGTCTTCGCGGCGAGTCTGTGGCTGGTCGACCGCGACCGGTGGCGCGGACCGGCGACGGCGGCCGCGGGCGTGCTCGCCCTCGGCGTCGGGGCGAGCTTCGCCGTCGCGGTCGGCTACGCGTTCCTCGACCTGCTCGCCGCCGCGTACCCGGTCACGGCGGTCTCGCAGATCCGCCCTCGCGGACTCCGGATCGTCAGCGCGACCGCCGTCGTCCTCGGCGGGACGCTCGCGCTGGTCGGCGGGTTCGCGACGGTCTCGGGGCGACTCCACTCGGGGACCGTCTGGGCGTACGCGAAACTCGCCGTCAAGACGTTCGTCGTCTCGCTGGTCGCCGCCGCGGTCATGCTCCTGACCGCACTGTTCGCGCGCTTCGGCGGTGCGAGCGAGGCACCGGTGTTCGCCCCGCTCGTCGAGCGCGTCGGCAGGGCCGTCGGCGCCGTCGTCGCGCCGGTCCCCGGCCGCACGCACCTGCTCACGTTCGCGCTCCTCGTCGCGGCGGCGTCGCTGACGGTCGCTCGCGGCGTCGACGCGCTCCCCGTCGCCGAACTGTCGACGCCGCGGACCGACGACCGCGTCGAGGCGGCGGCCGAAGCGGTCGTCCGCGGTGCCCGACGGACGCTCGTCGGCACCGCGTTCGCGCTCCCCCTGACGCTGGTCGAGTTCGTCCTCGTCCCGGCTGACCTCCGCTCGCTGGTCACGCCGGGGGTCTACGGCGTCCTCGCGGCCGTGACCGCGAGCCACGCGCTTCGCGCGCTCCTGCTCGCGACCGCGCTCGTCGCCGGCGGGACCGCCGCGGCGGTCTGGCTGCTCGGGCGGTTGGCCCGGGGGCGAGCGGCGGACGCCGTCGTCGCGCTCACGCCGTTCCTCGGGGGCGGCGCGGTCGTCGCGCTCGCCGTCGCGCTCCACGGGGTCGTCCTCTCGCCGACGCTGTCGTTCGTCGCCGACGCGCTCCCCGGGGCGTTCGAGACGACGTTCACCCGACAGTCCGGCGCGGTCGTCGAGTTCTACGGCTCGCTCCCGGTCGTCACGACGCTCGCGGCCGTCCTCGTCGGCATGACCGCCGCGCTCTCGCTCGCGCTCGCGCTGGTCGCGAGTGCCGGCGCGCTCCCCGAGTCGGCGCCGGGCCCGGCGCTCGCGGCCCTCGGCACCTTCGTCGCCGCCGCGTTCGCCACCGGTGCGGGCGTCGGCGCGCCGCTCGTCCTCGGCGCCGTCGTCGCCAGTTTCGTCGTCTGGGACGCCGGCGAGTACGGGGCCGCCCTCGGTCGCGAGGTCGGAACCGCCGCCGACACGCTCGCCCCCGAATCGGTCCACGTCGGCGCCACGCTCGCCGTCGGCGCCGGCGGCGCCGTCCTCGCCGCGGCCGTCCACCGCGTCGCCGCGAACGCGACGATCGCCGACGTGACGACCGTCCCCTTCGCCCTCGCCGTCGTCGTCGCCGGGCTCCTGTTGCTCGTCGCCGCGCTACGGTAGCCCCGAAAACACAGACCCGACTCGAACCCGACGGCGCTACCGCGGTTCGTCGACGGCCGGGACGGCGACCCGATCCAGTACGTCGTCGACGACCTGGACGGGGTCGGCGTCGCGGACGCTCGCCTCCGTCGTCAGCACGAGCCGGTGGGCGAACGTCGCGTGGACGACCCCTCGCACGTCGTCGGGCACGACGTAACTCCGTCCCTCGATGACGGCCGCCGCCCGCGCCGCCTCGAACAGCCGCTGCACGCCCCGCGGCGAGACGCCCACGTCGACGCGGTCGTCCGCCCGGGTCGCCCGCCCGAGTTCGACCACGTAGTCCCGCAGCTTCCCGTCGACCGAGACCGTCTCGGGGACCGCCTGCAGCTCCGCGACGGTCTCGGGGCCGACCACGGGGTCGACGCTCGGCGACTGGCTGGTCCGGTCGGCCCGGCGGTCGATCAGCGTCCGCTCGTCGTCGAACCCGGGGTAGCCCATCGCGAGTTTGAACACGAAGCGGTCGCGCTGGGCCTCCGGCAGACCGAACGTGCCCTCCTGCTCGATCGGGTTCTGCGTCGCGATGACGAAGAACGGATCCGGCAGGGCCGTCGTCTCGCCGTCGACGGTGACCTGCCCCTCGCCCATCGCCTCCAGCAGCGCCGCCTGGGTCTTGGGCGGCGCGCGGTTGATCTCGTCGGCGAGCACGACGTTCGAGAAGACCGGTCCGGGGACGAACTCGAACTCCCCGGTCCCCTCGTTGTAGACGTTCGACCCGGTGATGTCCGAGGGCAGCAGGTCCGGCGTGAACTGGATGCGCGAGAACGACAGGCCGAGCGCGCTGGCGAACGACCGCGCCGTCAGCGTCTTCCCGGTCCCGGGCACGTCCTCCAGCAGCACGTGTCCCTGTGCGAGGACGCCCGTCAGGACCTGCTCGAGGAACCGATCGTCGGCGATGACCGCCTCGCTCACCGCGTCGAGGATCCGCCGGCAGGTCCGCCCCGCCTCGTCGTAGTCCATACACGCCGTCCGGGACCGTCCGACCAAATGCTTTCGGCCTCCGGACCGCGTCGAGGGGCCGAGCGGGGCCAGGCGGCGCGGCTACCACTCGGCGTCGACCAGCTCGTCGAGCCGGTCGAAGGCGGCGCGGTCGCGGTCGCTACCGGCGGTCTCGACGACGCCCTCGAAGTAGGCGAGTCGGTCGAGCAGCGTCTCGCGGTCGTAGCCGGGCACGTCCAGCCGCGAGGCCGCGACGGTGGCCTCGACGACGGCGGAGAAGCCGCGGTTCGTCGTCGGCACGACCCGTCGCTCGACGCCGCCGTCGACCGGTCGGAGTTCCCAGGTGACGATCTCGGTGTCTCCCTCGCGGTCGGTCCCGACGCGCTCGGCGTCGACCTCGACCCAGGCGTCGGCGCTGTCGAGGACGGGGTCGTCGACCTCGCGGACCGAGAGCGCGGCGTCGACGAAGTCGACGGGGTCGCGGGTGAACTGGACGACGCCGCCGCCGCGCTCGCGGAAGTTGCGCCAGGTGCGGGTACGGCCGTAGGTCCGGGCGGTGACCGGGTCGCCGGCGTGGAGGCCGAGCGCGGCGACGTTCCAGCGGTCGTTCGGGCCGAGCGTGGTGACGACCGACTCGACGACGCCCGCGATCTCGACGGGCCACTCCGCGTTGGTGCTCCCGCTGGCGCCGTCGCCGTCGCTCACACCTCGAGCCCCCGTTCGAGCGCGACGAACAGCGCAGCGGCGACCGTGTCGGCGGTCGTCCCCGGGTTGATATCTTCCGCCGCGAACTCCTCGGCCAGCTCCTCCGGGTCGATATCGCCGTCCAGCGCCGCCCGCGCGCGCTCGGTCGCCCGCTCGGCGGTCGCGCGGTCGTGCTGGGTGACGACGAAGGTGTCGACCTCGGCGGCCAGCAGTTCGAGGAACGCGTCGGCGGCGCGGTCGGCGACGGGCCGCTCGGAGTCCGCCGACAGGATCGACTCGGCGGCGGCGAACGTCCGGTCGAACCCCTGAACCCACTCTCGGGCGACGCCGTCGCGGTCGGCCGACCGCTCCATGACGGCGGCGAGGGTCAGTCCGCGCTCCTTCAGGGCGGGGACGGCGTCGCTCCCGCGGCGCACGTCCAGCGCCGCCATGTCCTCGGGCGGGTCGTCGACGGCCACGTCGACGGCCTCGAACGCCCGGTAGAAGTCCGCCGCGTCGGCGACGGTGGTCGCGTCGACCACGGCAGTAGCGCCCTCGGGCGAGAGCGTGCGGTCCTCGGCGCCCGCGGCGGCGACGAGGGGTGCCTGGAGCAGGATCGCACCGAACTGGGTGTTGCCGCCGCGCTGTGCGCTCATCCCCTCGATCGCGCGGCGGAACGACTCGCCCAGGGGTTCGCCGCGGGCGGCCGCGTCCAGCCCGTCACGGGCGCCCACCGCGCCGGCGAGGAAGTGTTCGAAACGCAGGTCGTCGTGGTCGCGGTGGCGGTCGACGTTGCCGGGCTTGGGCGTCCCGGCGACTTCGAGCAGCAGTGCGAGTTCGGCGTTCTGGGCGACGGTCCTCACGAGTTGCGCCCTCCCGTGTCGGCCGGTGTCGCACGGCCGCGAAACCCGCCGCCGGGGTCGCTGCGGCCGCCGAACCGCTCGTCGACGGCGGCGCGGACTCGCCGGAGGACGCGCGGGTCGTCGCTCGGTCGGCCGACGCTCACCGCGTCGGCGCCGTGGTCGAGGTACTCTCGCACCGTCTCGCGGTCGCGGACGCCGTTGTTGGCGACGACGAACGCGTCGGTCGCGTCGACCACCTCGGCGACGACGCCCTCCGAGTCCATCGCGTCGACGTGGACGATGTCGGCGCCCGCGTCGTCCAGCCGCGCGGCGACCGCCGGGGGGTCGACGCCCGCGAGTTCCGTTCGGACCTTGACGCTCACCGTCGCGCCCGTCTCGGCCGCAACCGCGACGTACCGGGCGAGTCGGTCGGGCTCGCACAGGAGCGATTCGCCGGCGCCGGCGGCACACATTTCGTCCTGGCGACAGTGGGCGTTGACTTCGAGGATGGCGCGGTGGTCCGCGCAGACAGCGGCGGCCGCGCGGATCGGTCCCGGCTCGCTCGCGCGGACGTTGAACGCCGGCCGGAGCGGCGCGTCGGCCAGCGCGGCCAGTTGCTCGTCGACGAACGCCAGCGGCTCGTCGGGAAGGAACTCCTCGCGGTCGCGGCCGACCATGCGGCGGGCGGCCTCCCGGGTGGGCCCGTCGAGCGCGATCCCGCCGAGGAAGGCCGCGCCGGCGAACTCCCCGGCCGCCCGCGCCCACTCGGCGTCGGACTGCCCGCTCAGACTCGCCAGCGCCAGTCGGGGCGCGAACGGTGCGTCGCCACCGGGGCCGCGACCGCTCATCGCACCGCCTCCAGCGCCTCGCACGCGGCGCGGGCGACCCGCTCGGCGTCGGCCTCGTCGCCCATCCGCGTGTCGGTGCGGACGACCGGCCGGTCGAGGTCCGTGCCGTCGGCCTCGTCGAGGACGAACGCGTCGGCGAACGGGTACGCCTCGGCGACGCCCGCCGTGCTGGCCTCGTAGCCCTCCGCTTCCATCAGGTCGTCCGCCGGCCCCGAGAAGACGGTGTCCTCGACGAACGGCGAGACGGCGACCACCGGCGTCTCGGCGAGCGCGTCGGCGACCCCGTCGACCGCGAGCATCGGCCCGAGACTCGTGATCGGGTTGGAGGGACCGACCACGACCGGGTCGGCCAGCGCGTCGAGCACGGCGTCTGTAGCAGTGGCGTCCTCGCTCCCCCGGAACTCGACGGACTCGATCGCCGGCTCGCCGCCGCGGGCGACCCAGAACTCCTGGAAGTGCATCGGTCCCTCCTCGGTGTGGACGATGGTCGCGACGGGGTCGTCGCTCATCGGCAGCAAATCGACGGTCAGGCCGAACGCGTCGGCGAGCGTCCGTGTCGCCTCCGTGAGCGTGTGGCCCTCGTCGAGCAGGCTCGTCCGCGTCAGGTGGACGGCGCGGTCGGCGTCGCCGATCAGCATGAACTCGCCGACGCCGGAGAAGCGGCGCCACCGGGCGATATCGCGACCCGCGGTCTGGCGGTCGTCGGCGAGGTAGCGCGGTTCGGTGCCCAGCCCGGCCGCCTCGGCGATGTCGACGAGCTCCCCGTGGGTGGTCGCCGTGTCGTCGGCGATGCCCCACCACGTCTCGCGGTCGAGGCGGTCGCCCCGCAGATAGAGGACGGTGTCCACGTCCGGGCAGACGAGGTGGCCGCTCAGTTCCACGTCGTCGCCGGTGTTGCCGACGACGGTCGTCTCGGTCGGCTCGAACACGGCGTCGGCGCCCGACAGGAGCTTCGGCGTGCCCGTCCCGCCGGACAGAGCGGTTACCATACCCCGGCGTAGGGGTGAGCCCGGGCTAAAGCTTTGCGTGACGGCGAGGCCGGGACCGGACGATGGCCGCCGCCGGGCTCGCCTTGTCGACTCCGGAACCCTCCGCCGATGCCGCAAGCTAGTTGACTCGTGTGGGCGACCTGCGCGTATGTCGACTGCCGACGGTCCCGACGAGCAGCACCGACGGAGCCGCCGCCTGGAGACCGGCTGGCGGTTCACGCGTGGCGACGTCGACGACGGCGCCGACCCCGCGCTCGACGATAGCGACTGGGAAGCCGTCGAGGTCCCCCACGACTGGAGCATCGAGGGTCCGTTCGACCCCGACAACCCCAGCGAGGCCGCGGGCGGCTTCGCCCCCGAGGGCGTCGGCTGGTACCGCCGCGACCTCCCCGAGGACATCGAGGGCGAACCGACGCTGCGCTTCGACGGCGTCTACCGCGACTTCGACGTGTACGTTGACGGCGAACACGTCGGCAGCCGCCCCTACGGCTACTCGACGGTCAACTACGACCTGAGCGAGTTCGGCGTCACCGGCGGCGAGACGCTGGCCGTCCGCGTCGCCAACGACGAACACCCCCACACCCGCTGGTACACGGGCTCGGGCATCTACCGCGACGTACACCTCACCGAGACGGACCCCGTCTCGGTCGCACCCTTCGGGACCGACGTGCGGACCAACGCGGTCAACCGCCAGCGCGCCGAGGTGCAGGTGCTCACCGAGGTCACCAACGACGACGACGAGGCGGTCGAAGTGGCGCTGGAGACCGACATCCTCGACGCCGACGGCGAAATCGTCGCGACCGCCGGCGACGAGGCGACCGTCGAACCCGGCGCGTTCCACGAGTTCGAGCAGCGGCTCTCCGTCGCCGACCCCGAGCGCTGGACGCTGGACGACCCGACCCGCTACTTCGCCCGCAGCGTCGTCTACCGGGAGGACGGGGGAGACGAGGGCGGCTCCGCCGCCCTCGCCGTCGACGACTCCGTCACGCCCTTCGGGGTCCGCACCTTCGAGTGGACGGCCGACGAGGCCTTCTTCCTCAACGGCGAGCCCGTCGACATGAAGGGGGTCAACCTCCACCACGACGCCGGCTGTCTCGGCGCGGCCGTCACCGAGCGCGCGCTGGAGCGCCGGCTGGAGACGCTCAAAGAGCTGGGCTGTAACGCCATCCGAACGGCGCACAACCCGCCCCAGCCCGAACTGCTCGACCTCTGTGACCGGATGGGCTTCCTCGTCGTCGACGAGGTGTACGACAAGTGGCGCCACGTCGGCGCCGAGGAGTGGTTCGACGAGTGGTGGGACGAGGACCTGTCGGCGATGATCGACCGCGACCGCAACCATCCGTCCATCGTGCTCTGGAGCGTCGGCAACGAGAACTTCGACCAGGGCTCCGACGAGATGATCGAGGACCTGGCGATGCTCACCGAGGCCGCCAGCGAGATGGACCCCACTCGCCCCGTCACCTACGGCAACCCGCCGTGGGGCGACGGCACCGAGGGCGTCGTCGAGAACATCGAGCGCGTCGCCGAACACGTCGACGTGCTCGTCGGCAACTACCAGGAGCACTGGTACGACGACTACCGCGAGGCCGGCATCGACCTGCCCGTCCTCGGGTCGGAGAACCGCCGCTTCTTCCGCGGGGCCGACGACGAACCTCTCGCCTTCGTCCCGCGCAACCCCTGGTACGACGTCGAGGAGCGCGACGACGTCTGCGGCCAGTTCCTCTGGCCGGGCATCGACTACCTCGGCGAGGCCCGCGAGTGGCCCAGTAAGGGGTGGCCGACCGGCCTGATCGACACGACCGGGGCGATCAAGCCCTCGGGACGGTTCCACCAGGCCGCCTGGTCGGAGGAACCGGTCGTCTTCGCGGCCGCGGTCGACCACGACCGCGAGCGCCCGGCCTGTCGCCCGGCGTGGAGCGGCCCGCCCCTCTCCGAGCACTGGAACTTCCCCGACCGCGAGGACTCCCAGGGCTTCGTGAACGTCTACACGTACACCAACGCCGAGGAAGTCGAACTCTACCAGAACGACGAGTACCTGGGGACCCAGCACGCCGACGACTACGGCCCGCGGCCGATCGAGTGGTACGTCCCCTACGAGTCCGGGACGCTCCGGGCCGTGGCGAAGGAGGACGGCGAGGTCGTCGACGAACACGAGCTGGAGACGGCGGGCGAGCCCGCGGCGGTCGAACTCTCGGTCGATCGCGAGACGCTCGCCGCCGACGGCCGCGACCTCGTGTACGTCGAGGCGACCGTCGTCGACGACGAGGGCGTGCGCGTCCCCCGCGCCGACCACGAGGTCGACTTCGCCGTCTCCGGCGCGGGCGAGATCGCCGGCGTCGACAACGGGAACCTCGACAGCGACGAGCCGTGGGTCGGCGAGTCCCGCTCGGCCTACCACGGCACCTGCATCGCCGTCGTCCGCGCCGACCGCGACGGCGGCCGGGTCGAGATCGAGGCCGAAGCGGACGGCCTCGACGGCGACGGCGTCACGCTCCCCGTCGGCGCCGACGGGAACTGACCGGGGCCGGAGACCGCACGAACCGTCCGTTCGGGAACGCTTTTCGGTGAGGGGCACGACACCGAGCTATGCGCGCCCTCCGCTACTGGCCGGTGAGTATCGCCGCCGGCGTCGGCGTGGCCGCCGTCGCCTGGGAGTTCGCCGGTCTCCACCTCGGTGCCGTCGGCTTCGGATTCGTGTACGCCGTCGGTCTGGGCCTGCTCTGCAGGGTCCACTTCGACCTGAAATCCCGTGTCGACTCGTGGAAGCGGCCGTCGCTGTGGTCGGGCGCGTTCGCCGGCCTGTTCACGTTCACGACGCTGCTCGTCGCCGACACCGCCGGATCCGACGCCGACCCGACCGTGGTGATCCTGGGTCTGGTCGGGACGGCGATCCTCGGGACGGCCGCCGGGACCGGCATCGCCCTGGAGAACCTCGACGCCGCCGACACCGCGCGGTAGCCCGTCGGTCGGGGGAGAGACCCGTCCGGGTCCGCGCCGTTCAGTACGGAACAGCGACCGAGGAACCCTCCGGACGAAAATACGGTTGGTAAAGAGTTTTTTCCGTGGGCGTATCAGGGGAGTGCATGACTACACGCGAGTACGACGTCGTCGTCGTCGGGGCGGGGACTGCGGGCTCATACGCCGCCGCGACCGTCGCCCGCGAGGGCTACGACGTCGCGGTCCTCGAGCGCAAGCCCGAGGAGGAAGGGGGTCACATCGCCTGCGGCGACGCCCTCAAGGGCGCGAGTTCCTTCCCGGACGCGATCCCGAAGTCGAAGATCGAGCCCGCGATGACCAACACCGGCGTCGACCACGGCCGCTTCGAGATCCCCCAGGAGGACACCGTGCTGGAGATCCCCGTCCCCGGGGAACTCGCCGTCATCGACCGCTGGGAGTACGGCAAGGCCGTCATCGAGGGCGCGCTCGACGCCGGCGCGGAGATCCACTTCGACACGCTCGTCAAGGACGTGACCCAGGCCGACGACGGCACCGTGACGGGCGTCCGCGCGATGCACGAAGGTGACCCCGTTGACTACGAGGCCGAGATGGTGATCGACGGCGCGGGCGCGCTGTCGATCCTCCAGGACAAGATCGACTTCGACGGGACGACCTTCGACACGAACGTCAGTTACAGCCAGTTCTGCTCGGCCTATCGCGAGGTCGTCACGGTCGACGAACCGGTCGAGTGGGACGACGCCTTGGTGTTCAAGCCGACCGAGCGCGCGGCGGGCTACCTGTGGTACTTCCCGCGGACCGACACCGAGATCAACGCCGGGCTGGGCTTCCAGATGAACGAGGAGCCGATGCATCTGGTCGAGGACCTCAAGCGCGACCTGCGGGGCCGCGAGGAGTTCGACGGCGCCACCGTCGAGGACAAGCTCGGCGCCGCGCTGCCGACCCGTCGCCCCTACGACTCGGCGGTCGCGCCGGGCTTTATCGCCGCGGGCGACGCGGCGGGCCTGGTCAACCCCACCACCGGCGGCGGCATCGGCGGCGCGGCCTACTCCGGGCAGTACGCCGGCGAGCAGGCGATCGCGGCCATCGAGGACGGCGACGCGGGCGAGGACGCCCTCTGGGAGTACAACAAGCGGGTGATGGACCACTTCGGCGCGCGGTTCGCCACGCTGGACGTGTACAACATCTTCGTGACCGCCTACGACATCGACAGCCTGATGGGCATGCTGGCGGCCCTGCCCGCCGAGAAGATCGCCGAGGGACTGTACGCCGGCGAGACGGACATCGGCCTCTGGCTCAAGCTCAAGACCGCGGTCAAGTCGGTCGGCCACTGGGGGACCATCTACGACCTCTACGAGACGAAACAGCTGGCCGAGCGCGTGCTCGACCACTACGAGGACTACCCCGAGCGTCGCGCCGGCTTCGCCGACTGGCAGGCCCGTCGCGACGAGATCCTCGACGACGTGTACGAGACGACCGGCGCCGATCCGAAGTACTGAGCGCTCGCGCCGTCCCCGTCCCGACCGCTTCCCACCGACCCCGGAGCCGCCGGATCGACCGGGAACTCGCGACATTCTGGACAGTAAGCGGTGACTACTCCGTAGATGATGACGAATATTTATATGTATTCCTCGATGTACCGATCGGTAACGCGCGGTGGGGAACGGTCCGGGCGAGCACGGGGCGTCGGCTGGGGTCGCCGCCCCGTGGGGGCGTCCGGACAGCGTTCAGGCGCGCGTGGGGAAGGCAAGCATGATAGGGAGCGACTCGTCGAGAGCTGTTTCACCGGTCATCGGGGTCATCCTGATGGTCGCGATCACCGTCCTGCTGGCGGCCACGGCGGCGACGTTCTTCATGGGGTTCGAGGGATCGCTGTCGGGGTCGCCCACCGTCGCGGTCCAGAGCGAGTTCGACGTCGACAGGGGCGGTCACGAACTCACGGTCGAGTTCACCGGCGGCGACGTCGTGGCCGGCGAGAACGTAGAGGTCCACGTCGCTAACGCGGGGTGTCGGGGCGTCGGGTCGGTCACCGACCGCTACGACCTCGGGGAGCTCGGGTTCCCGGGGTCGACCGTCGCCGCCGGGACGGACGCGCAGGTCACCGTCGGGACGGTCTGTCCGGCGGCGGCGAGCCGGCTCGACCTCTCGCGGACGGAGATCTCCGTCTCGTGGGTCGAACCCGGTGCCGCGAGCGGACGGGTCCTCTACCGCTGGCGCGGCCCCGCGGCCTGAGTTCGGGGCTCGTCTTCCCCCGCTCAGGGCCGGTCGCGCGCGAGCGCCAGGATCGTCCCGGCCAGCACCTCGACGCCCGGGACCAGCGAGTCCTCGTCCACGTCGAAGGTCGCGGTGTGGTGGCCCCCCGGATGGTCGGTGCCGACGCCGACGTACGCCGCTCGCCCGCCCCGCTCGTGGACACGGTTCATCAGGACGGTGGCGTCCTCGCTCCCGCCCAGGTCGTCGTTGCGCACCACGGAGTCGACGCCCGCCGTCCGCCCCGCGATCGCCTCGACCACGTCGACGACGGCGTCGTCGCTCTCGGCGCCCGGCGCCTCGCCCTCGGGCGTCAACTCGGCGTCGCAGTCGTGCATCGCCGCCGCGCCCTCGATCACCGAGCGGGCGCGGTCGCGCATGTACTCCATGAGTTCGGTCGTCTCGCCGCGGACCTCGCCCTCGATGTACGCCGTCTCCGGGATCACGTTCGTCGCGCTCCCGCCCCCGACCCTCCCGGCGTTGACCCGGGTCACGCCGTCCTCGTGACGGGGGATCGCGTAGAGGTTCCCCACCGCGGCGGCCATCGCCTGGACGGCGTTGCGCCCCGACCCCGGTCGGCCGCCGGCGTGGGCCGACTCGCCCGAGAAGTCCGCCCGGAACTGGTGGACCGCCAGGAACCCCTCGACGCCCGCGACGACCTCCCCCGTCGGATGGTCGAGGCCGACGTGAACGGCCAGCAGGTAGTCGACGTCGTCGAGCAGGCCGCTCTCGGCCATCGGTTTCCCGCCGCCGATCGCCTCCTCGGCGGGCTGGAAGCACACCTTCAGCGTCCCCGAGAAGTCGCTGCCGGCGACCGCCTCCAGCACGCCGAGCCCGATCGTCACGTGGGCGTCGTGGCCGCAGGCGTGCATCGCCCCCTCGTGTTCCGACCGGAAGCCCTCGCGAGCGGGGACGTGCGCGTCGTCGTCCGACTCCGCGCGCGGGAGGCCGTCGATGTCGACCCGCAGGGCGACCGTCGGACCCGACCCCCGTTCGAGGACCGCCGCGGCGCCCGTGTGCCCGCCGCGCAGTCGCTCCAGGGTCTCTGGGTTCGCGCCCGCCTCCTCGGCCTGGCGGTACCACCGCCGGAGTTCCTCGTCGTCCGGGACGGCGATGCGTTCCCCGTCGGCGAGCACCTCCGGGCCGACCAGGAGTTCGTCCACGTCCATCGCTTCGAGTTCGTCGACGATCCGCGCGGTCGTCCAGAACTCCCGCCAGGCTGGCTCGGGCCTGCGGTGGAACGCCCTGCGTAACTCGACCAGTCGCTCGCGACTCGGCGCGCTCATACGGGGTGGTGGGCGCCGCGAGAACGTGTCGGTTTCGGCGACGGCGGTTTCGATCGCCGGGACGGCGCCGTGGCCGCGAGACCTTCGAAAACAGCGACGCGTCGCCGGCTCGAACTCAGCGGACCTGTTCGATCTCGGCTTCGACGTGGATGCGGTCGGGGTAGTCGTCGCCGGCGACCGAGCGGGCGAAGTCGTCGTGGCCGTGGACCTCGACGGTGCGGGTGTAGGCGGTGTACTGCCAGGGCTCGAAACTCCCGCCGTCGGCGGCCAGCCGCTTGGACTGGGGGACGCGGTGGTCCGTCGGCGGCTGGGGATGGGGCCCTTTCAGCTCCACGCCCTTGCGCTCGGCGGCGGCCTTGACCCCGTCGACGACGTCGTCGAGGAGCCGTCGGTCCCCGCTCGTGAACGTGAGCTTCGTGACGAAGGGCATGTCCGTCCGGTCGCCGGGCACCGGGATAAGCCATGCGTTTGCCCCCAGGTCATGTTGGGAACCCGAGTGGTCACCGTGACGACGCTCCGATATTCACTTAAGGAGTGATAGAGTACTTAGTGGCAATGATAGAGGCCACGAGCGCGGGAGCCATCCTCTTTCGCGATACGCGTGGCCGGCGGGAGTACCTCCTCCTGAAGAGTCGCCCGGGCGACTGGGAGTTCCCGAAAGGGGGCGTCGAGGGCGAGGAGGAGCTCCAGCAGACCGCCATCCGCGAAGTGAAAGAGGAGGCCGGGATCGGCGATTTCCGGCTCTTGGACGGCTTCCGAGAGGACTACGACTACGTGTTCGAAGCCAACGGCAACACGATCCACAAGACCGTACACCTGTTCATCGCCCGCTCGTTCGAGGCGTCGGCGGAGCTCTCCCACGAGCACCGCGACCTGCAGTGGCGCGACTACGAACAGGCCATCAACACCGTCACGCAGGACGGCCCCCGCGAGATACTCGAAGAGGCCCACGAGTTCCTCGACGAGAAACTCGCCGACGACGAGGACGAAGACGACGAGGAGTGACGACGGCCGCGTCGCGGGAGCCGCCCGCGCGGGGACGGTCGACCGCTGTCGGCGACCAGCCGCGTCGGTAGCGACCGCGCCGGTCTCAGTAGGGAGACGCGCCGCGGTAGCGAGCGTCGCCGAAGCCCAGCAACGGGAAGAAGACGAACCCGAGGAACGCGAGCCCGACCCCGTAGCCGGTCCCCTTGCCGAACGCCTTCGCCACGTCGATCATCGGGATCACCGCGGCGATGGGGACGAAGATGCTCAACAGCACCCACAGGATGTCGCGGTCGGCGATCTCCGCGACGAGGACGTAGACGTTGTAGACCGGGACGACGGCGGCCCAGCCGGGCTGTCCCGCCTTCTCGAAGGTCTTCCACACCCCCGCGACACTGACCAGCGTCACCAGCAGCACCGCGCCGAACAGGACGAGGAACGTCGAGAAGAACGCCTCGCCCGCGCTCGGACCCGCCTGTAGCACCGCTCCGACTCCGACCCCCTGTGGATCTCCGACCATGGTCGCACCTGCGGCGCGTCCTCATTTAAAACTACGTACCAGTGACAGGTAGGGACACTCCGACGTTCGGCCGCGGGTATCGAGGTCGAGCACCGGTCGACGACCCGTCGCACTGGTACCGGTTCGCGAAACGTATATCCGCCCGGCGGCGCCTACGTCGGGTCGTGTCACCCACGGGCGGCGGTGCGGTCGACGACTCGGAGTTTCTCTTCGAGCTGGCGGTCTGTCAGTGGGCCGAGCGGGCGTGGCCGCCAGCGGGGACCGAAACCGGGGACGGCGACAGCGTCGCCGTCGTCGCCCGACAGATCGGGACCAAGCGGCGCCGATGGGACACCGTCGTCGTCGAGTGCGACCCCGAGGGACTGGCCCTGCGGGCGAACTTCGGGCTCGACGAACTCGACTCGGACCTGCTCCACGTCGTCCGCAACGCGCCGGCGGAGTGGACCTGGTACCGCGACGCTCTCCCGGATCCGGGCTACCCCTGGCGGTACGTCCGCGAGGCGGTTCACGAGGCGGCCGACCGCGGGGTCGTCGAGACCCGTCGCCGGTCGAACAACCGCGTCGAGATCCGGCGAAAGTGGGTCTACCCCGACTGGGTCGAGCGGATCGTCGCCATCGAGAACAAGCCGGATCTGGACGCCAGCGCCGCCCGCGCGCTCGGCCCGCAACTGGAGCGCGACGTGGCGATCTCGCTCGCCGACGAGGTGTGGGTCGCCACGACCGAGACAGGCGGGACCGTCGAGCCGGCGCTGATCGAGGACGTGCCCGTCGAGGCGGGCGTCCTCACGGTCGACGCGGCGGGCGACGCGGCGGTGTCCTGGCACCCCCGCTCGCTGCCCGTCGACGACCCCGGTACCAGAATTCTCGAACGACCGGCTGGTGGGGACCGCGACGCCTCGGCAGCCCGCTTCGAGTACGCCGATCCGGAGTGGAAGGCCGACAAGCGGCTCGAACTCGCCGAGCGGGCCTACGGCCGCGGCTGGCGTTCCTACGCCGACACGATGCGCCCCGACTGCCGACACTTCCGGCTCACCGACGAGTCCGCGGGGTTTCTCCCGTACTGCGCCGCGAAGGAATGTCACCCCACCGCCGGCGAGTGCTCGGGCTCCTGCTCGGAGTTCGAACCCGAACCGCCGGTGTGGCGGTCGGGCGACTGGCCCATCTCCGGCGGGCCGGGCAAGGGGATCAAGCGACTGCTGGAGCGCCAGCGGCGGCGTCAGCGACCCGAGCTGGACGAGAGAGCGTAGGCGGCTGCGACCGTTCGGTACGGCGCGCGACCCGCACTCAGTCCTCCTCGAACCCGAAGATCCGCCGCAACTCCAGTTCGATTCGCTCGACGAACTCGTCGAGGACGGCGTCGAACGTCTCGTCGTCGACCGGCAGGTCTCCCGCCCGTTCGCGCGGATTCTCCGGGAGTTCGACCCGGAACTCGCCGTCACCCTGGTACAGCGGTTCGCTCTCGTCGAGCACGCGGCGGTCGATCGCTTTGAGCAGCGTCGAGTCGTATCGACCGTGGAAGTGCTGGTAGGCGTTCTTGTACGCGGCCTGTAGCTCGTCCATGTAGTGGACGTACTTGTCCTCGAACTTCTCCGGGTCGAAGGCGGTCATCGCCCGGCCGTACGGCCGCGAGCCCGTAAACGACTCCGTTCGACGGGGCCGACCGGTGCGAGCGGGCCGCACCGTTCGCCGTCGGTCGTCGCCGTCGGTCAGTCGCTCTCGTCGTCGAGCCGCTGCACTTCGAGCGCGTCGCGCTCGACGGCCAGCCGGTAGGTCGGGACGGTCTTCTGGACGCGCTCGACGACGCCCTTCTCGGCGAGCGAGCGCAGCGCCGAGCGCACCTCGTCGACCTCGGGGTCGCGACCGGCGTCGCGCAGGTCGTGCAGCGTCGCGACGACGCTCTGGGGCTCGTCGTCGTGGTCGGGGAGGGCGTCGATCGCCGCGGCCTGCAACGCGGGGACGGTGACGACCTGTTCGTCGATCTCGCCCTCCACGTCGTCGCCGACCAGGCTGTTGGCCTCCGGGGTGGCGCAGATGAGACTGTCCTCGTCGCGGTAGTAGTAGTCTTTCAGCTCGGATTCGAGGTACTGGTGGACGTCGCTCCCGCTGTCCATGTCCCACTGGGCCTGCAACTCGGCGTTTTTCGTCGGCTGGAGCGCCACCACGTCCGCGAGTCGCTCGCGGGCCTCGTCCGATAGCGTCATTCCTCCGAGGGTAGGTTCACCGGGTTATTAATCCGTGTTGCTTGCCGGACGCCGACGGTTCGCTCACAGGTCGTCGAGCGTGCCCGCCACGTCGTCCCAGTGGCTGCCTTTCCAGAAGTGCTGACCGCAGTTACGGCAGCGCCAGACGGTCTCCTCGTGAGTCTCGGGAGCGTAGTCGGGCGTCGGTTCGGTCCGGTCGACGCGTTCGAGCGGGCCGTTACAGGCCGAGCAGCGCGCGGGCTCGTCGGCGAGTTCGAGGTCGAATCCCGACCGCCGCAGTTCGAGCAGTTGCTCGGTCACCTCCCGCGTCGAGAGGGGCTGGGACCGCTCGGCGCGGGCCGCCAGCTCGCGGTCGCGGGTCACCAGCACCCGCCCTTCGGTGTGGGCGAGCGCCAGCACGTCGTCGTCGGCCTCGATACCGCGCTCGCCCGCGTAGGCGGCGTCGTACCCGCACATCCGCAGGTACGTCGCCAGCTTCCCGAGCATGGTGTCGAGCAACAGCGCCGTCTCGCCCGCCGGCTCCTGGGGGAACTCGCCCCCGTCGCCGTCGCCGCGACCACCGCGGTCGCCCCGGTCCGCGCCCTCGTCCGCGACCGCGTCGGCGGTCGCGGTGCTCGCTCGCCGGTCGCTCGCGCGCTCGTCGGTGTCGGACTCGTCGCCGGTCATTCGAGGAACTCGCGCAGGCCTTCGACGCCTCGCGTATTGAGTACGTCGGTCTGTTGGGCCCAGCCCCGACGCGCCGTGTGGACGCCGTAGCGGACGAGTTCGTAGCTCTCGGGCCGATGGGCGTCGGTATCGACGGCGATCGTCGCTCCCGAATCGACCGCGGCCTTGACCGCGCCGCCGCCCAGGTCCAGCCGGGCCGGGTTCGAGTTGACCTCCAGCGCGGTGTCGGACTCGGCCGCGGCCGACGCCAGCCGCTCGACGTCCACGTCCAGCCCCGACCGCTGGTTGATGTATCGGCCCGTCGGGTGGCCGATGATATCGACCTCGGGGTGCTCGGCGGCCGCGACGAGCCGGTCGGTGCCGTCGCCGTCCAGCCCGGCGTGGGGCGAGGCGACGACCACGTCCAGCTCGGCCAGCAGGTCGTCGGCCACCGAGACCGATCCGTCGGTGCCGACGTTGGCCTCGACGCCGGAGAACACCTCGATGTCGGCCTCGTCGGCGACCGCTCGGACCTCCTCCAGTTGCTCGCGCAACTCCTCGTCGGGGACGCCGACGCCGCCGACCATCCCCGGCCCGGTGGCGTGGTCGGTGATCGCGACGTAGTCGTGGCCGAAGGCGGCGGCGCCCTCGACCATCTCCGCGACCGTGTGGTCGCCGTCCGACCAGCCCGTGTGGGTGTGGAGGTCGCCGCGGATCGCCGACGGCTCGACGAGATCCGGCAGTTCGCCCGCCTGCGCGGCCTCGATCTCCCCCCAGTTCTCCCGGATCTCGGGGGGCATCCACGGCAGGTCCAGCGCCTCGTACATCCCCGCCTCGGTCTCCCCCGCCACGCGCTCGCCCGCTCGCTGGTCGGCGTCGGGGTCGTCCACGTCGGAGACATCGAAGACGCCGTACTCGTTCATCTTCAGGTCCGCCTCGATGGCGACGTTCCGGAGTTTGACGTTGTGGTCCTTGCTGCCGGTGAAGTACTGCAGCGCGCTCCCGAACTCAGCGGGGTCGACGACCCGGAGGTCGACGCGGACCTCCCCCGAGCGGACGCTGGCCTTCTGGTCGCCGGCCTCGATGACGGCGTCGGCCTCCGGCCAGTCGACGAACGCCGCGACCACCGCCTCGGCGTCGTCGCTGCCGACGAGCACGTCCACGTCGCCGATGGTCTCCTTCCAGCGCCGCAGCGACCCCGCGAGGTCGATCCGCTCGACGCCGGACTGCCCGTCCAGATACGAGACGACACCCTCGCCGCGGGGGCGGGCCTCGCCCAGTAACTCGCGCTCGGTCGCTTCGCGGGCGAATTCGATGTTCTCCAGGATGTTCCCTTCGGTCTTGGCGCCGAAACCGCTGACATCGCGGATCTCCTCGGCCTCGGCCGCCGCCTCGAGGTCGTCGAGCGTCTCGACGCCGAGCGCCTCGTAGAGGCTGCCGACCGTCTTCGGGCCGACGCCCTCGACGCGGGTGAGTGCGCCAATGTCGACGGGCATCTCCGCGCGCAGGGCTTCCAGCTCCTCGATCTCGCCGGTCTCGACGTACTCGACGATCTTGGCGGAGATGGCGTCGCCGACGCCCTCGATCTCGCCGATGGCGGCCTCGCCGTCGTCGGCGGCGAGGCCGGCCACGTCGGCGGGCGAGTCGCGGACGTTCTCGGCGGCG
The DNA here is from genome assembly GCF_013415885.1 of Halosimplex rubrum. Taxonomy (NCBI): domain Archaea; kingdom Methanobacteriati; phylum Methanobacteriota; class Halobacteria; order Halobacteriales; family Haloarculaceae; genus Halosimplex; species Halosimplex rubrum. The sequence continues at coordinate 4,108,900 of NZ_CP058910.1, read as the reverse complement.
CGACGGTAGGCGCGCGGTTTGTACTCGACGCCGTCGGCTTCGAGGCGGTCGGCGAACTCCTCGAGGCGGTCGGCGATCTCGTCGTTGCGGCTCATGGCGACCTCGACCGGTGGCTCCCCTGGCTGTCCTGGTCCTGGCCCAGCGCCTTCTTGAGGAAGTTCATCCAGCGCTTCTTGTCGGCGGTCTCCTGGGCCTCGATCTCGGCTTCGAGGTTCGTCGGGCCGAGGTTCTCCAGGGCGTTGAGCGCGCGGTCGATGCCGACGATCGCCTCGGTCAACTCCTCGCCCTCCGTACGGGAGATGTCGCCGTCCTCGATCATCTCCTTGCGCTCGCGGCGCTCGCGCCGGAGGTTCTTCTTGGCCTGATCGACGCGCTCGCGCTCGCCGGCGGGGACGGTGTCGCGGCGCTTGATCTCGAAGACGAACTCCCGCAGGTCGATGTGCTCCCCCTGTATCTCGATGCGCTCGGGGATCGTCGCACCCACGGTGGCTCCCTCGCGGCCGATGCGTTCCAGGAGCTGTTTGCGCTCGTACTCTTGCACGGTCGGGGATCCGGTCTCGACGGTGAAAAACCCACGCGATGCCGCCGTCCGCGGTGGATTCGCGGGGTGGGGACGGACCGGGGCCCGCCGGTGACGGGCAAGTCTGTGCCGAATCGGAAGGGTAGGCCCTATATGGGTGGGCGTCCTACGCAGGTGTAGCACCGTCGTCAGCGGACGGCCGGCGATTCCATCAACTATGTCCCGCGTATACAGACTCCACTCGACACTGGAACTGCCCCTGGAGGACGTGTACGACTTCTTCGATGACCCGGATCTACCCGAGGACATCGAAGACGTCGACATCACCCGCCGGAACAACACGCTCATCATCAGCGCGGTCTCCGCCGACGAGAGCATCAGCAAGTACACGCCGACGGCACAGCTGAAAGCCAGCGTCACGGAGAACCGCGTCTACGAGGAGATCGAAGAGGACGAAGACGAGGACAGCTCACCGGTCCACACCACCGACACGGCGGGCGGCCCGCAGTGGGGCGCCCTCGAAGAGGAGGAGGAGGAACCCCCCTCGGAGCTCGTCGAGTACGCCTGCTTCAAGGGCGACCGCGAGACCGTCCTCCAGAACAGTACCCTCCAGTACGAGATGTTCCTCGTGCTCTGTGAGATCGCCCGCGTGGCCGAAAAGGGCACGCTCACCGCGATCACGTGCCCCGACGACGATCTGGAAGCCGTCCGCATCGTCGACGGCGAGGACCGGCCCGCCTCGATCAACGTCGTCGAGGACCCCCGCGACGACGAGGACTCCGAGGGCGTCAACTGGCGCGACAACGAGTTCATCAGCGGATAGCCGTCGTTCCTATCGGTTCCCGTTCGCTCTCCCGTACCCACCGGTCTACCGGCCGCTGGTCCGCTGTCCCCGTCCTACGCCGCGGCGTCGCGCACGTCGACGCTCCCGTCGCTCGCGCACTCGACCGTACAGCCCGCGTAGTCGAACGTCACCCGCCCGGCGGCCCCGCCGGGCGTCGTGAACAGCGCGTCGAGCGCGTCCGGGTCGAGCGCCTCGTACAGCGGCGGGAGCGCGACCTGCTCGACACCCTTGTGTGCCGCGACCGACGAGACGACGACCTCGCTCGGCGGCCGGCTATCGTCGCTGTGACTTGGTGCGGTCGTACTCATTGAGCGCGGGTTCTCCAGTCCCACGTATAACTCCACCGAAGGTTCATACGACGATCGACGAACTTGAACGCCGGGTCGGGCCCGTCACTCCGGGAGGGCGCCGGGACCCAGGAGCCACTCGGCCACGTCGCGGGTGAGGTACACCTCGATCCAGGCGGCGACGCCGATCATGGCGACGAGGAGCGCCGCGATGACGGCGAGTTCGTACAGTTCGACCCGGGACAGCGGCGTCTCGTCCCAGCCCAGGAGATACCGGACGATCCGGTGGGGGACCCGCAGCCCGATCGACGCCGCGGCGAAGAACGCCGAGAGCTCGATCACTCCGTGGGGGATCAACAGGGAGAGAACCACCGCCCACGAGGTCTGGCGGACGACGACCGAGACCACCGCGCCGACGAGGGCGCCGTTGACGACCAGCCCGAACAGCGAGAGCAGCCCGCCGGTGATCGTCCCGAGGGCGATCAACAGCAGCGCCCTGAGGTTGTTGAGCAAGAGCGGCGCGAACGCCAGCTCCGGCAGCGGGCTGTCGGCCGGCATCCCCGTCTGAACCTCCTCGATCAGCGCCTCCAGCTGCGCGATCGGGATCGACCCGACGACCGCGTAGGCCGCGAACGCGCTCCCGAAGAAGACGGCCAGCGCCGCGACCAGGTGCCACCGGAACCACCGCGTGAACCGCGCCTCCCGGTGTAGTTCCCGGATCGACCGCCTCTCGCCGGTGGCGCCCTCCTCGGAATCCGGTGCGTCCGCCGCTCCGCCGCGCTGGTCGGTGCCGGCACTCATCACCTCCCCGTTCGACCCCGACCCCCTTCTGTCCTCCGACCGACACGAACGCCCGCCCCGACCGCCCGCTCCGATCGCCCGCCCCGACCGCCGGTCCAGATCACCGCTCGCCCCGTGCCAACTGGCCACATCCGACAGACGACTGGTCCTCCAAAAAGAACTTAACCGACCCGGTAATTACATCTCATTACCGATGTCAGCCGAGTTCCCCGACTACCTGGACGTCGACTACAGCGAAGGCGAAGGCGAAGACCCGGCCGACTACCCGCACGTCAACGACAAGATCGAGAAGGCCATCGAGGTCACGCGACAGGGCCTCGAGGAGTACGAGAACCCGGTCGTGATGTGGACGGGCGGCAAGGACTCGACGCTCACCCTCTACTTCGTCAAGGAGGTCGCCGACCAGTTCGACCTGGAGGTGCCGCCGGTCGTGTTCATCGACCACTACCAGCACTTCGACGAGCTGATCGACTTCGTCGAGCACTGGGCCGACGAGTGGGACCTCGAAGTGATCTGGGCCCGCAACGAGGACGTCGGCGAGATCGTCGACGAGCAGGGGCTCGAGCCCGGCGACGATATCGAGATCGACGACCTCTCGGAGCACAACCAGCACCACGTCCGCAACATCCTGGAGTACGAGGAGGACTCGTTCCCGTTCCTGCTGGACACCTACGTCGGCAACCACCTGCTCAAGACCGTCGCGCTCAACGACGCCATCGAGGAGCACGACGTCGACGGCATCATCTCGGGCATCCGCTGGGACGAGCAGGAGTCCCGCGCCGACGAGACGTTCTTCTCGCCCCGGCACGACCCGGACATCTACCCGCCCCACGACCGCGTCCAGACCATCCTCCAGTTCGACGAGGCCGCCGTCTGGGACGCCTTCTGGAACTTCGTCGTCCCCGACACCGTCGAGGACTTCCCCGAAGAGGGCTACGTCCCCGAGACCGACGACGACCTCCCCGAGGGCGTCGCACAGGACGACATCCCCGTCTCGCCGAAGTACTTCGCCGGCTTCCGCTCGCTCGGTAGCGAGGTCAGTACCGACAAAGCCGCCGAGGAGCCCGCCTGGCAGCAGGATCTCGACTCGACGACCGAACGCGCCGGCCGCGCCCAGGACAAAGAGGACCTGATGGAGCGCCTGCGCGACCTCGGCTACATGTAACGCCGCCCGGCTACCACTCCTTCGCGGACCGGCCTTTTCGACGTGTGACCGACCAGTGCGAGCGACGCGGTTCGCGGTTGCGGCGGCGCGCCGTCGAGCGCGGTCGCCGTCGCTCGCTCCCGTTTCACGACACGCTCGCCCGAGACCGCCGACGAGCGAGCGGTCACGGCGAGAGCGGTCGAACGCGTCGTGACGTTCCGATCCCGGGGTCGGCCCGGTGCCGTTTTGGACCAGCGCCCCCAACGACGGGTCGATGGACCTCCGCCGCCTCGTCGGCGACGAGCCGGTGACTCGGCTCGTCGACCGCACACCGGCGCCGCTCTCGGTCGCCCGCGCCGGGCTCGGTGCGATGGTGTTGCTCGCCGGCGTCCACAAACTGCTCGCGCCCGGCGTCTGGGCCGCCTACGTCACCGACTGGCTGGCGCCGTGGCTGGTCGTCTCGCCGGTCGCGTTCATGCTCGTCAACGGTGTTCTGGAGGTCGGCTTCGGCGCGGCGATACTCGCCGACCGGGCGACCGCGTTCGCGGCCGGCGTCGCGGCCGTCTCGCTCTCGGCCACGACCGCCTATCTCGCCCTCGCGGCGGTCGTCGAGGGCGGTTTCTTCGTCGACGTGTTCGTCCGGGACGTGGGCCTCTCGGCGCTGGCGTGGGCCGTCCTGCTCGACGCGCTGCGCCGGTCCGGCCGGTGAGTACACGCGGTCGGCGGACGGCCCGGAAAATACGTTCGGGTTCGTCGAGTAGTTCCGGCTACTCCTCGGTGTCGTGTTCGAGGCCTTCGGTGAGCGCGACGACGCTCTCGGTCTCGCCGTCGAGGCGCTGCGGGTAGATGCCGACGGCGACGATGTAGTCGCCCTCGTGTTCGAACTTCGCGGCGTGGACGTACACGTCGACCTCGCTGCCGGAGAGCGTCGCCGTCCCCTCGAACTGCTGGAGGGTACGCTGGCCCTCCAGCGCTCGCACGCTGCGGTTGTCGACGTGACTGCCCACGGACAGCCCCTCGTACTGGGATTCGAACTGGCTCAGAACCTCCTGGGTCGACATGTCCGAGACGGGGTTGAACGTCCGCGTCGCGACCTCCACTTCGGGGCTCGCGAAGGTGACGAACGCGGCCGCCCGCTGGGAGCCCAGCGGTCCCAGGTCGACCGCGCGCTCGTATCTCGCCTGCTGGTTGGTCACCTCGACCTGCCGGGTCTGACCCGCGGCGCTGAAGTTGCGCGTGACCGTCGAGTTGGCGACGGCGAGTTCCTCGTAGCCCGTCTCCGAGAGGGCGTCGTCGCTCGCCGTCGCCGGCGAGGCGGCGAACGCCAGCGCGCTCTGGCCGGTGATGAACCCGCAGCCCGCCGTCACCGTCACGAGGACGACCGCCAGCGCCGCCAGCCCCTGTCGTGCGTGCATGGTCTCCTCGTCGTGCCGGGACGCGGGTAAGCTTGCTGGTGGTCGGGTCGGGCGCGTCGACGGGACTGGCCGGCGGACTCGGTGGCTCCGCTCGACCGAGCGCGACGGCGCGGACCCTCAACAGTTATCGGGGAGCGCGCCCGCGAATGTGGTATGACGGAGTTCTCCCGACGCGTCGAGCAGGTGTCGATAAGCGGGATCCGCGAGGTCTTCGAGGCCGCCGGCGAGGACGCGATCAACCTCGGGCTGGGCCAGCCGGACTTCCCGACGCCCGAGCACGCTCGCGAGGGCGCCATCGAGGCCATCCGCGCGGGCGAGGCCGACGAGTACACCTCGAACAAGGGCACGGAGTCGCTCCGCGAGGCCATCTCCCATCGGTACGCCGCGGACCGCGACATCGAGGTCGACCCCGACGACGTCATCGCCACCGCGGGCGGGAGCGAGGCGCTGCACATCGCTCTCGAAGCGCACGTCGACGAGGGGCAGGAAGTCGTCTTCCCCGACCCGGGGTTCGTCTCGTACGACGCGCTCACCCACCTCGCGGGCGGCGAACCGAAGCCGGTCGCGCTCCGAGACGACCTCACGATGGACCCCGCGGCGGTCGAGGCGGCCATCACCGACGACACCGCGGCGTTCATCGTCAACAGCCCCGCCAATCCCACGGGCGCGGTCCAGTCGCCCGAGGACATGCGCGAGTTCGCCCGCATCGCCGACGAGCACGACGTGCTCTGCATCTCCGACGAGGTCTACGAACACATCGTCTTCGAGGGCGAACACCGCTCTCCCATCGAGTTCGCGGAGACCGACAACGTCGTCGTCGTGAGCGCCTGCTCGAAGACCTACTCGATGACGGGCTGGCGGCTGGGCTGGGTCACCGGTTCCAACCGCCGGATCGAGCGGATGCTGCGGGTCCACCAGTACGGCCAGGCCTGCGCGACCGCCGCCGCCCAGCACGCCGCCGAGGCCGCCCTGACCGGCCCGCAAGAGCCCGTCGACGAGATGGTCGCGGCCTTCGAGGAACGGCGCGACGTACTCCTCGACGGCCTCGCCGACATCGGGTTGGACTGTCCCACGCCGAAGGGCGCCTTCTACGCGATGCCCGAAGTGCCGGAGGGCTTCGTCGACGAGGTCATCGACCGCGGCGTCGTCGTCGTCCCCGGCGAGGCCTTCGGCGAGCACGGCGAGGGCTACGCCCGCATCTCCTACGCGGTGAACGTCGAGACGCTGAAGGAGGCGCTTTCGATCATGGGCGACGCCTACGACGCGGTGGCCTGACGCGTCGGCGCGCTCCGGTGGTCCGCCGGACCGACCCGTCGCGGTTCGAGCCCGGCCGACATTCGCGTGCGGAACGTAGAAACGTCTCGCGACCCTACCGGCGGGCGATGGACCAACTGACGCCGTCGAACGTCCCGACCTACGAGACCAAGGCGGAGGGGCGCTCGCTGTGGGACCGCTGTGCCGACCGCGGGCTCCCCGTGGTCGCCGTCCGCGAGGGCGAGCGCGGCTACGTCGTCCGCTACGACCTGCAGCACCTCGACGGCCAGCTCTCCGAGCGAGCCCTGCGGAAACTCCGCGAGCACGTGCGCTCGCTGCGCTCGTACTCCGTCCGCGTCGACCCCGACTCCCAGACCGCCGGCGTCGGCGGCGAGACCGGCCACGTCGCCGGCGAGCTCCACGCCCAGACCGAAGACGACGCCCGGCGGCTCGCCTCGCACGTCTCCGCGTTCGTCTTCGACGACGACAACCTCGTTTAGGCGCCGCCCCGGTTCCGCCCCCGCGTGTCGGCCCTTCGCCCTCGCGTCACTCCGTCTCGGACCGACCGTGCAGCGTCTCGTGAACGCCCAGCACCAGCGCCGGCACGACGACCATGAACAGGTGTTCCTCGACGGGGATCCCGACGAACTCGACGCCCGTCCGCAGTTGAACGGCGAACACGCCGACCTCGAGCGTGTACCAGTCCCAGACGTACGCCAGCGGGTAGATGACCGCGACGGTCACCGCCGCGCGGCGGAGTGCCGCTCGGCCCGCCCGGACGAGGAGTGCGAGCGCGAGCGACCCGAAGACCACCTCTGTCGCGAGGTAGGTGTAGGCGCCGAGCACGCCGATGTCGGGGAGCGGAGCAGCGGCGAGCGGTTCGGCCGCGACGGCAGCGGCGAGCGCGACCAGGCCGGCGGCGCCGCCCAGCACCAGCCGGTTCGGCGCCCGCTCGACGGGCCCTGCGGCGACGACGAGAGCGGTCGCGAGCCAGACGACCGTCGCCAGACCGCCGCTCGGCGGCGCGACGCCCGCGACGGTCGCCCAGAGCGTGACGATACCGAGGGCGAAGGTGCCGGCAACGAACTGAGCCACGCGACCGCTATCCATACCATGGTATCGTCGTCGCACGCACATGAGCGGTCGGGGTCCGCTTCCGGAGGGTGTTCGCTTCTCCTGGGAACTGGTCGTGAAATGTACTTCCGGTTCCGATAGCTGTCGCTCTGAGCGGGCTGCATACAGCGCGCGAGCGAATCAGCGGTATTCGACCTGTCTTGCTTCGAAGATGGAATTGTTCCGTCCGTCGCGGAGAGGATGTCACGAGGTGATGTACTCGATCACCTGACTCGCCACATCCTCGGTGCGGTCGTCCACGAGCGATGTCAGGTAGTGGTCAATGTCCGCGGCACTGGTGAGAGTCGCGAGCGACCACGGGAGAACGTGACTCGTTCCCCGAGTGGGTCGCCCTCGTAGTCGTCGTCTCTGAGCGTGAGTGTCGCTTCGTGATAGGTCTTCGTGGAAATCAGAACCGTGATGAGTTGCCGCCGTGATTCGGGAATCGAGGCGTTCCCAGCACGAGCATCGGGCGACCTTTCTCCGAGAGCGGATCGGCCGCCCAGACGATGTCACCGCGTTCCAGTTCTTCGAACGCAGTCACTGTACCTCTTCCATCTCCTCGGTTCGGAGGGCTTCGAGACGCTCTTCACCGCACTGATCGTCTGCCGTCTCGTGATGTCGGTGGAGCCGGTAGGCCGACTGAAGTCGTTCCTTGTCGGCCGTGATCGCCCAGTACGGGCGCTTGTGTCGCACGAGTTCACGCTCCTTCAATCGTGAGAGGATCGCACTGACAGCGTCGGTCTCCAGCCCGAGTCGTTCGGCAATCACCGCAGCCTTCCACGCCCGGTCGTCATTCTCGTCGAGGAACAGTACGATTCGCTCGGTATCATTCCGTTCCTCGAATTCGTTGGCGTCAGCGTCTTCGAACTCGTCGATATCGATAGCACCGCTCGACATAGACCAATGTTGGGGCTGTTGGACCATAGTGGTTTGGCATGTTTGTTAGTATCGTCGGCGTCGTCGGGGTGCGAGACCTGATCCTGCGAAAGAACGTTGTCGCTCCCGGCCCAACGGGACCCCATGGGGGAGGCCACGCACGCCAGTGGTGGAGTTCCGGTCGTTCGAGCGCTGCTCTCGCAGGTCCACCCGGTGTTCATGCTGCCGCCGCTTTCGGCGTCGCTGTTCGGCGGCGTCTTCGCCGGCGCGGTCGACCCGGCGACAGCGGGCGCCCACGTCGCCGCGCTCTTTTTCGCCGTCTACACGGCCCACGTCAAGGACGGCTACGTCGACTTCCACGTCCGCGACGAGGACGACAGCCATCCCCTCTCCGCCTCGACCTGCCGGCGCGCGCTCGCCGGGTCGACGGCGGGGTTTCTGGTCGCGCTCGCCGCCGTCTGGGCGCTCGCCGGGCCGGGCGCGGCCGCGCTGACGGCGCCGACGTGGGCGCTGGGGTACTTCCACGCCCCGCAGCTCGACACCAACACCGTCGGCGCCACGACGGGCTATCCGGCGGGGATCGCGCTCGCCCTGGTCGGCGGATTCTACGTCCAGACCGGCCGGCTCACGCCCGCGATCGTCGGGCTCGCCGGCGTCTTTCTCCTCGTCCTCTCGGGTATCAAGGTCGTCGACGACGCCCAGGACTTCGACTACGACCGCTCGATCGACAAGCGGACGGTCGCCGTCGTGTTGGGCGAACGCGGCGCCTACCGGGCGGCCTACGCGCTGATGGCGACGGGGATGGTCGCCGTCGTCGCACTCGCGCTCGGGCTACGGGCGATCCCCCCCAGCGCCGGGCTCGCAGCGCTCGTCTTCGGCGCGGTCGCGCTCGTCGCCCGCCGCGCCGAGCCCGAACTCGCGACGATGCTGCTCATCCGCGGGTCGTACCTCTTCCTCGCCGTCCTCGTCGCCGCGGTGTGGTTCCGCCCGCTGGGCTGACCGGACGGCGCGAGGCCGCGCCGGACCCGCCCGCTCGGCGACGGGAGTAGGTACCGGCTACGCTCTCCGCGGACCGTCACCGCTTTACGGTCGGACGCGTTACGATTGTGGCGGTATGAACGACCTCCGAACCGGGCTCTCGTACGGCGACGTGTTGCTGGTCCCACAGCGGTCGCCCGTCGACAGTCGGAGCGACGTCGATCTCTCGACGCGCCTGACTGCCGATATCGAACTCGACAACCCCCTCCTCTCGGCCCCCATGGACACCGTGACGGGTCCCGACGCCGCGGTCGCGATCGGCCGGGCCGGCGGGTTCGGCACGATCCACCGGTTCATGACCGTCGACGAACAGGCCGCGGCCGTCGAACGCGTCGTCGATGCCGGCCAGCCGGTCGGCGCCGCGGTCGGCATCGCCGAGGACGCCGTCGCCCGCACCGCGGCGGTCGTCGACGCGGGCGTCGACTGCGTGATGGTCGACGTGGCCCACGGCCACCTCGACCGCTGTCTCGACACCGTCGAACGCCTCCGCGCGGAGTTCCCCGACACCGACCTGGTCGTCGGCAACGTCGCGACGCCGCAGGGCGTCCGCGACCTGGCGGCCGCCGGCGCCGACTGCGTGAAAGTCGGGATCGGCCCCGGCAGTCATTGCACGACCCGCCGCGTCGCCGGCGCGGGCGTCCCGCAGCTCACCGCCGTCGACGACTGCGCCGACGCCGCCGACGAACTGGGTATCCCCATCGTCGCCGACGGCGGCATCCGCTCGTCGGGCGACGCCGTCAAGGCGCTGATGGCCGGCGCCGACACGGTGATGATGGGCAGCCTCTTCGCCGGCACGGAGGAGACGCCACCAGCGATCGTCGAGGTCGACGGCGAGCGCTACAAGAAGTCCCGCGGCATGGCGACGACCGCCGCCGCCGAAGAGCGCTCGGACAAGGAGGACGCCGGCGCCGAGGTCGACGCCGACGAGGGCGTCGAGGGGTTCACCGAGTACAAGGGCCCGCTGGCCGACGTGGCCGCGGAGTTCTGCGCCGGCATCAAATCGGGGCTCTCCTACTGCGGCGGCCACACGATCGAGGCGGCCCGCGAGAAGGCGGAGTTCATCCGCGTCGAGCAGGCCGCCAAGGAGCGCGAGGGCGCCCACGGCGACCACGACTGGGAGACGATCGTCGTCGACGACTGATGTCAACGGCCAGCTTGAATTATAAGTGAGCGGACAGTAAAGGCAGGTAAATCAGTATCCGGAGCCTGCTCGTCTTATCAATCTCTAATCGGAACGTCACTGCAAGACTCGGAGTGTTGATACAGCCTTGAACTCGGAGAGTCGCTCTTATAATCTCCCGATCCTGCGGCGTCTAACCATCTTCGAGTGAGTCGATGGATCAGCTATCTCCTTCTCTGAGTCTCTTGATCGGAACCCATTCTTCGCCCGTGTTCCACTCCCACTCTTCCCACGGATAGTCCCACGCGTAACCGTCTTCCCCTCTAATCAGGGTGTCAAAATCACGTGTTGCGCCCGAGGGACTCCTCGGTTCGCCTTGGAACTGGATCCGGCCATCTTGAACTTCCGCAAAGATCGTAATCGCGGAATATTCGCTTTTTTCAAGGTATTGCCATCGAAGCGTCGTGCCGTCCGGGAGCATCGGCAACTCTGGGTCTGGCATTACTTCTGATCCATCATTCGACTGTCTGTTAAAACTTAGCACGGATATTCTCTCATTTAGAGTTTGTTTGTGGGAACCGCTTGGAACGGGTTCACAGCTTTTTGTGGGATCTGCCACGCAGTGAGACGCACTGTCACCTTGTACGCCTTTCGAGAAGTGTGTGAAAATCGAGGGTGTATCGCGGCCAGCACACGCTCCGAACTGAACGTCACGCGGACAGGTGCTTTACCCGAAGCGCCCGAATACACGCGTATGAGCATTGCCGCCGAGGGCGACCGGAGCAGCGAGATGACCCTCGCGTTCGAACTCGCGGCCATCGAGCAGTTCGCGGACCCAAAGCGGGTCTTCGCCGACGCCCGCGAGTGGAGCCGCTACGTCGGCGTCGTCGCCAACGACACCGACGCGGTCGTCGAGTTCGTCGCCGACCACGACCTCGCGCAGGACTTCGAACTCGGGGATCGAGACATCTGGCTGACGATGGAGGGGATCCGCGAGTCCAGCGACGCGCCCCGGCACGTCTTCGTCGGCACGACGCCCGAAGACCGCCGGATCGCCGACGCGACCGGCTGGGAGTACCGCACGCCCGCCGAGGTGGCCGACGCCGCCGGCTGGTCGCTCGGGGGCGACGACGGCGGTCCCGGGTCGGCCGGATCGGATCTGCTCGCGCGACTCTGGACGCGAATCACGGGGTGACGGACCGTTCGGTCGCCTCCCCGCTCAGTTCGCCGTCGAGACGATCTTGATCACGTCGCCCTCGTCGAGTTCCTCCTCGTCGCTGATGCGCATGCTCTTCCGCGCGTCGACGGCGTGGAGGTAGCCGTCGCCGATGTCCGAGTGGACGGCGTAGGCGAGGTCTTTCGGCGTCGACCCCGACCCGAGGAGGAAGGCGTCGGGCAGCGCGTTGCCCTGGCCGTCGGTCCAGTGGGTCTCGTCCTGGACGGGGTAGGCCGTGATCTGTTGTAACACGTCGTAGACGGCGGTGTCCAGCGCCTGCTGGACGCCGGTGCCGCCGTGGTCGGCCATCACCTCGCGGATCTGTTCGAGGCCCTCCGCCTGCTGGTCGCTCACGTCGCCGACGATCTCGAAATCGGCGTCGCCGGGGTCGTAGTCGACGACGCCCGCCTCGGCGGCCTTCCGCAGGGCGAGCTCGCCGTCCGCCGTCGTCGGGATGGTCGCCTCGTTGCGCTCCTTGAGCGCCTGAAGGTTCTCGGGCGGCGCCACGTCGGCCTTGTTCGCGACGACGACGATGGGTTTCGTGCGCTCGCGGATCTCGCTCGCCAGTTCCTCGCGGTGCTCGTCGGTCCACTGGATCGGGTCGTCGGGATAGTCGAGGTCCCGCAGGGTGCGGGCCACGTCCAACTCGGTCGCGCCGACGCCGGTGAGCAGCTCCGTCAGCTCCTCGTCGATGTCAAAGTCGGGCGAGCGCGAGGCCCGCTCGACGCCCTCCCAGTTGCGGTCGACGATGCTCGCCAGCCACAGGTCCATCTCCTCCTCGATGAACTGCAGGTCCTCGACCGGGTCGTGCTCGCCGACCTCGACCGGTTCGCCCTCTTCGTCCGTCCCCCCAGAAGCGTCGACGACGTGGAGGATGGCGTCGGCGTTCGAGAGCTCGTCGAGGAACTGGTTGCCCAGTCCGCGCCCCTCGTGAGCGCCCGGGACCAGCCCCGCCACGTCGAGCAGTTCGACGGGGACGAAGCGTTTGCCGTCGTGGCAGTTCTCCTGCCCGCAGCGCTCCTCGCGGTCGAGACAGGGGCAATCGGTACGGACGTGGGTGACGCCGCGGTTGGCGTCGATGGTCGTAAAGGGGTAGTTGCCCACGTCCACGTCGGCCATCGTCGCGGCCTTGTAGAAGGTCGACTTGCCGGCGTTGGGCTTGCCGGCGAGCGCGATAGAGAGCATGCTACCGGGTACCGTCGGCCGGGAAAAGCCGCTTTCGGTCGCTCGTCCCGCGTTCGGTCAGTCGGCGTCCGGGACGACTTCCGCGTCCTCGTCGTGGCCGTTCTCGCTGTGGGCCGGGTCCTCGCCCATCATCGGGACGACGCCGTCCAGTTCCGCCTCGACCGTCTCGCGGCTCTCGACCGCCGGCGGGTCGTCGTCGGGTTCGCCCTCGGACTCGCCGTCCGCGTCGGCCGGGTCGTCTCCGGTAGCGTCGGCCGGGTCGTCTCCGGTAGCGTCGGTCGGGTCGTCCGGTTCGGTCTCGGTCGGGTCGTCCGTCTCGCTCTCGGTCGATTCGGGGTCCGCCGAATCGAGCTCGTCGGCCGACTCGGATTCGGCGTCGTCCGCCGCGTCCGCGTCGGTGTCCGTCCCGTCGTCGGCGGGGTCGGGCCCGAGCGCGTCGCGGACCTGGGTGAGTTCGCCGCTGACGCGGATCTTCCCCTCGACGACGGCGTGTTCGTGGAGCTCGACGTCCTCGGCGGAGATGTCGCCCCAGACGGTCGCGCCCCTCGCGACGGCCACGTCGCCGCCGCGGGTGGTCACGTCGCCTTTGATCTCGCTGTCGGGGCCGACGGTCACGTCGCCGCGGGCGCGGAGACTGCCGAATATCGTGTTGTCGCTTCCCACCTCGAGCGATTCGGCGCGGACGTTCCCGTGGAGCCGGCAGTCGTCGCCGACGGTGGCCGGCGTGGAGACGCGCCACGCGTCGTCGCTGACGCGGGCGCCCCGCGGGATCACGACCGGCTCGTCTTCCTCGTCCTCGGCGTCGACGAGCTGGCTCGCCAGGTCCTCGGCGGCCTCCTCCTCGCCGATGCGCAGCAGCTGCGAGAGGTAAACGACCAGGAAGACGACCGTCGGCATCGGGTTGCGGATGACGATGTGGCCGCTGGCCTCGAAGCTCTCCTCGATGTCCACGTCGTCGCCGATGTCGACGTTGCCGGCGACCTTGAGCTCGCCGCCGACCCGGGTCCGCTCGCCGAGGTAGGCGTCGCCGCCGACGAGTACGTCCTCCTCCACCTCGCTCCACATGTCCAGACGACAGTCGCCCTCGGCCTCGATGTGGCCGTCGAAGGTGACCCGCTCGCCCGCCATGATGTCGTCGCCGCGGACACCGAACTCGACGGTGCTCTGCCCGCCGACGATCACGTCCCCGTCGGTCACCAGGTCGTGCTCCTCGACCGTAGTCCCGTCCGGGATCGTCAGTTCGTCGAGCGGGTCCGAGCGGATCGGCACACCGTCTATAGCGATTTCGGTCGTAATAAAGCCTCACACCGCGCACGACGCGCGTCTGACGCACGTCTGACGGTGACACTGCAGCCGTGTCCCGGGGTCGCCGGGCTCGCGCTCACTCGGGCTCGCGTTCCGGATCGGCGTCCCCGTCACGGTCCGATTCGACGCCCCGGCCGGCCGTGACTGTCCCGTCGGCATCCGTGGTGTCGTCCGCGCCGTAGTGTGACTCGGCGTCGTCGACCGACTCGGTTTCGAGCAGGCGTTCCACACGGCGCTCGAACTCCGCCTCGTCGATGTCGCCCCGGGCGTAGCGGTCCCGCAGTTCGGCCAGGGCGTCCGCCGCCTCGTCGGGCTCGGCGTCGCCGGCATCGTCGGCGTGGGAGTCGTAGCGACCCGCGAGCCACTCGGCGACCGGCGCGACGACGAGGAAGCCGACCACGAATACCAACCAGAACCACGACACGCCGAGGGCCAGGGCCGCCAGACCGGCGACGAGCGTCCCGACGCCCGCGACGGAAGCGACCGTCGACGACAGCGACTTGTCCCCGCTCGCGCCACCGGTGCCGGTGTCGCCGGCCCTCGCCCCGCGAAGGTCCGCGCCGGCGAGTTCCGCGCCGTCGAGGTTCGTACTGTCCAGATCGACACCCACCAGGCTCGCGTCGGAGAGGTCCGCGTCGGAGAGATCCGCCCCGACGAGGTCGGCGCCTCTGAGGTCCGCACCGGTCAGATCCGCCCCGCTCAGGTCGGCGTACCGCAGGTTCGCGCCCGTCAGCGCCGCTCCCGAGAGGTCCGTCCCGCTCAGGTCGACGCCCGCGAGGTCGGCGCCCTGGAAGTTCGTCCCGGCGAGGTCGCGGCCGCTGAGGTCGTCGCCGTCGTCGCCCGCCTCCCCTGTCATCCGTACCGACGCACTCTCGGCCCCGACGGATAAATCCGCTCCCCGGGCGGTCCGCGACCCAGGTCGGCGGATCTCCCGTGACCTCCAGATATTTAAGGGGCGCTGGCCTACCCCCGGCGTATGACCGCTCTCTCGTTCGACGAACAGGGCGTCGACGTGGTCTACGAGGGCCACGACTTCCGCCTGGAGAAGTCGCTCATCGAGGACGCCATCGACAAGCCCTACCCCGAGATCACCGACCACGAGGTCCTGCGGATGGTCGAGAAGAACGCCTCGCCCTCCGGCGAAGCGCGACAGATCGCCGAGCTCGTCGACTGATGGACGCGGCGCGGCGCGGCCTGCTCGCCGCCGTCCCGGCCGCGGTCGCGGTCACCGGCTGTTCGCTCGTCTCGGGCACCGAGTCCGAGGACCGTCCGCCGTACACCGTCGAAAACGAGAGCGGGGCGCCCCGCAGCGTCGACCTGCGGGTCTGGAAGGTGGGTGCGGTCGACCCTCTGGAGGAGCGAACCGACTCGTTCCGCGACGACTTCGAGGCCGCCGCGGCGGACGGGGAGGTCGACGAGTCTCGGTTCGAGTGGACGGATAGCTACGACTTGACGATCGAGCCGGGAGCCGCCGCAGCGCCGCTGGAATCGTCGAGCGCGACCGGCCTCCTGTACGTCGAGGCGTCGGCCGACCACGGCGAGCGGATCGGCGTCTGGGTCGAGGTCGGAAATCCGGCGGACGACTTCTTCGTCGATTGCTCGGTGTACGAAGCGGGGACGAGCGTGACCACCGGGGCGTACTGACCGGTCGGTCCCGGTCCGTCGAATCCCCGGCGGTCGGTCAGGCGATCGTTTGTGAGTAGACGAGAAATGGGACGACGAACAGCAGCGCGAACAGGACCGCGAGTATCAGGCCGTAGCTGACCAGCGTCGCCGCGGCAGTGACCCACGCGGGCTCGTCGAAGCGGTCGAGCGCGTTCACGACCGAACGTGAACGCCCGCGGACTTAGCTGTTCGGCCGGTCGAGGTCCCGCCGTCCATACAGAGGAACGCCAGGCTGATCAGGCCCATGTAGGCGACGCTGGTGGCCATCGCGAGGTTGTTCGAGGCGTTGATTATCTCGTCTTCGGCGCGACATTCGAACCATCGGCGGTACCAATTCTAAGGTTAATTATAATACTATCTGTGGTCTGTAGATGGAATCTTAATATCACTCCGAGGAGTCCGCAGCCGTCGCTGCTACGGTCTGAACTCGGCGAGGAGAGAGAACGGGCTCAGTCGATATCGGCGAGCGGCCCGAAGTCGTCGACGGGCAGCACCGAGTAGTCGACCGTGAGCGTGTCCTTCGTCGCCCGGATCTTGCCGACGAACGTCGAGATGTCTTCGAGCGACCCCTCGAGGATGAACAGCTCCATGCAGTGGTGGCCGCCGACGTGGCTGTGGAAGTTCGAGGCGACGAGGTCCTCGTGTTCGTGGCGGAGGTGCATCATCTTCTCCTCGACGGTCGTCGTCTCGTAGTCGAAGACGACGGTGATGACGCCCATCAGCTCGCGACCTTCGAGTTTCTTGTCCTCGAACTCGCCGAGGAGGTTCCGACTGGCCTCCCGGACTACCTCGCTCCGACCGGTGTAACCGTGGTCGTCCGCGAACTGGTCGATCCGCTCGAGCAGTTCCTCCGGCATCGAGACGCTTACGACGCTCATATAACAACACACGCGTCAACAATTATTAAAGGCTATTACTCGCTCCGATCGCTCGGAGCGCGTCTCCGTCGCCCGGGCGCGGAGACGAACGACCCGCGTGTTCGCGTCGACTCCGCTCGGTCCGGAAGGGAAGATTCTTACTCGCGCTCGAACTGAGTCTAGGTATCGACCCGGTAGCCGTCGGGTTTTTCGGCGGTTCTCGCGGCGCGGACCCGGATTCGAAGGAAACGCATGAAAACGACACACGATTCGATCGACGAGATCCACGCGCAGATCGACGAAGAGACACCTGACGACATCGAGATCTCGAGCGTCCAGTTCGAGGGGCCGGACTTGGTCATCTACTCGCCCGACGTGGAGACGTTCGCCGAGCGCGACCGGCTCGTGCCGAAGCTGGCGAGTACGTTCAAGAAACGCATCACGGTCCGTCCGACCGCGGACGCGCTCGTCCCCGAGCGGGAGGCCGAGGGGACGATCCGCGACACGATCCCGGACGACGCCGGCGTCCAGTCGCTCGACTTCGACAGCTCGACCGGCGAGGTACACATCGAGGCCGAGAAGCCGGGGATGGTGATCGGCCGTCACGGCGAAACGCTCGAGGATATCAGGGCGGCGGTCGGCTGGACGCCCGAGGTGGTCCGGACGCCCCCGATCGAGTCCTCGACGGTCTCGAACGTCCGCAACTTCCTCAAAGGGGAGCGCGACGAGCGACAGACGATCCTCGAAGACGTCGGGCGGCAGATCCACAGCCCGACGACGACCGACGAGGAGTGGGTCCGCGTCACCACGCTGGGCTGTTGTCGCGAAGTCGGCCGCGCTTCGTTCCTCCTCTCGACCCCGGAGACGCGGATCCTGATCGACTGCGGCGACAAGCCCGGCGCCGAGGGGGAGGTGCCGTACCTCCAGGCGCCCGAAGCGCTCGCGGCCGGCCCGGACTCGATCGACGCCGTCGTGCTGACCCACGCCCACCTCGACCACTCGGCGCTGATCCCGATCCTGTTCAAGTACGGCTACGACGGCCCCATCTACACGACCGAGCCGACGCGGGACCTGATGGGACTGCTCCAGCTCGACTACCTCGACGTGGCCTCGAAGGAGGGACGGACGCCGCCGTACGACAGCGCGATGGTTCGAGAGGCGCTCAAACACACGATCCCCGTCGAGTACGGCAACGTCACCGACATCGCCCCCGACGTGAAGCTGACGATGCACAACGCGGGGCACATCCTCGGGTCGGCCGTCTCGCACTTCCACGTCGGCGAGGGGTTCTACAACGTCGCGTTCTCCGGGGACATCCACTACCGCGACACCCGCCTGCTCGACGGCGCCGTCAACGACTTCCCGCGGGTCGAGACCCTGATACTGGAGTCGACCTACGGCGGCCGCGACGACTACCAGACCGACCAGGAGGACTCCGAGCGCAAGCTCGAGACGGTGATCAACGAGGCCCACGAGAAGGGCGGGAAGATCCTCATCCCGGCGTTCGCCGTCGGGCGCTCACAGGAGCTCATGCTCGTGCTCGAGGAGGCCATGCGGGAAGACCGGATCCCGACGATGCCGGTGTACCTCGACGGGATGATCCGCGAGGCGACGGCGATCCACGCCGCCTATCCCGACCACCTCCGCGAACGGCTCCGCGAGCGGATCCTCTACGAGGACGACAACCCGTTCCTCGCCGACCAGTTCCGGCAGGTCGACGGCGGCGAGGAGATGCGCCGGGACATCACCGACGACGAGCCCGCGATCGTCCTGACGACCTCGGGGATGATCACCGGCGGCCCGATCATGTCCTGGCTCCGCCTGCTCGGCGGCGACCCGGAGAGCACGCTGGTGTTCGTCGGCTACCAGGCCGAGGGGACGCTCGGCCGCCAGATCCAGCAGGGTCGCGACGAGATCTCGCTGAACGACACGAGCGGGCGCGGGGCCGACCGGGTCGCCCTGAACATGGGCGTCGAGACGGTCGACGGTTTCTCCGGCCACGCCGACCGTCAGGGCCTGGAGACGTTCGTCCAGACGATGAACCCCCGTCCGGAGACGGTCCTCTGTGTCCACGGCGACGAGTCGTCGACCGACCACCTCTCGTCGGCGCTCTACGAGGAGTTCGGCATGCGAACCGTCGCGCCGAAGAATCTGGAGACCTTCCGGCTGGGGTAGCCGACTCGGACCCTCCCGTCCCCGTCGCTCCCACGGGACAGTGGTCGAGCCCGACCGCTGTCCCGCGGTCGTAGCTATCGGCCAAATTCTTTAGGCCCATCTGGTAAGCGACTGGAATCACAACGATCGGGTAATGAGTGTATTCCGGGGCGTAACGCTCCCGTCGGCGTTCGACGACCTGGATACCGGGATCACCCTTCACGACCCCGAGAGCGGTGCGATTCTGGACGTGAACGAGCGCCTGGAGCAGCTGTACGGCTACTCGGCGGCGGAGCTCCGGGAGATGTCGGTCGGCGAGTACACCGCACCGTCGACCAAGTACACGGAGAGCGAGGCCACGCGGCGGATCCGGGCGGCCGCCGCCGGCGAGCGCCAGAGCTTCGAGTGGCAGATCGAGCGCGCGACCGGGGAGTTGCGCTGGGTTCGGGTCCGTCTGAGTCCGACGACTATCGACGGAGAGGAGTGCGTCCTCGCGGAGATCGACGACATCACGGAGTACCGGACCCGCGAGCGGCGGTTGCGCCTGCTCAGTCGGATCGTCCGTCACAACCTCCGCAACAGGATGGACCTCGTGCGAGGGCGCGCGGCCCACGTCGGCCGGGCCGTCGACGACGAGGCGCTGTCCGCCGAGGCGGAGACGATCGCGCGAGTCGCCGACGAGGTCGGCGGCCTCAGCGACTCCGTCACCCAGATCGAGGAGATGGCCGAACCCGACGCGACCGAGCGGGAGCCGACGAACGTCCGCGCGGTCGTCGGACCCGTCGTCCAGGGCGCCCGCGAGTCCTATCCCGACGCGGAGCTCTCCCTCGTCGTCGACGAGAACGCCTGGCTGATGGCCGACGAGGGGCTTCGCTACGCGCTCGAACACGCCGTCGAGAACGCGATCGAACACAACGACCGCGAGTCACCGACCGTCGAGGTGACCGTGACCGCGGACGACGGCGGCCAGTGCGTGATCCGCGTCGCCGACGACGGGCCGCCGATCCCCGACGTGGAGACCGACGTGCTCGACGAGACCGTCGCGGCCAGCAGCACCTACCACGGCACCGGCGTCGGCCTCTGGGTGATGCAGTGGTGCGTGAACTCGCTCGGCGGCGAACTCTCCTTCGCGGCGAACGAACCGGGTGGGAACGTCGTCACCGTCTCGCTCCCGCGGGTCGACGAGCGCGACGCGAGCCGGTGACCCGCCTCAGCGGGTGGGACGGGGCGTGTCGGTCGCGACCGGTGCGCCCGCACACTGGTCGCCCGGGTCCGGGACCGAGTTCTTCCAGAGCGTCGCGGAGGCGGTCTCGACCTCGAAATCGTAGTGGATGTAGTTCCCGTCGGCCAGCTCGGCGGAATCGCCCCGCTTCCGACCGTCGCGTCCCTCGACGCGTGCCCGAACGAGGAACGGCGCCGGCTCGGCGGGCCACGTCCGCTCGACCCACTTTCGGGACGCCCCGGACTCCTCCTGCCCGGCCAGGTCGACCGTCTCCCAGGCGGCGAGTTCGCCCTCGTGCTCGACGAGCACGTGGACGGTCTGGCTCTCCGCGGTGTCGTTGGTCGCGCTCAGGCAGTTGAGTACCGGGGCCGAGGGGCCCGTTCCGAGACAGCCGGCGGTCGCGGACAGCGCGGCCGCTCCGGCCGTCGCGCGGAGCATGTCTCGTCTAGAGGGCATACCGAAACTGACAGCGAAAGCGAAAAAACGGTTGCGGTCGTGACCGACGACCGTGGGCGCCGCTCAGGCGAAGGTACGCGAGATGTCTTCTTCCTCGTCTTCGGCCTGGATCTTGTCCCAGGCGTCGAGGAAGTCCTGCATGCGGACCTCGGTGCGGTCGTCGCGGATGGCGAACATGCCTGCCTCGGTGCAGACGGCCTTCACGTCGGCACCGGAGGCCTCGCCGGTCATGTCGGCCAGCTGGGCGAAGTCCAGCTCCTCGTCGAGGTTCATCTTGCGCGTGTGGATCTTGAAGATCTGCTCGCGGCCCTCGATGTCCGGCTTGGGCACCTCGATCAGGCGGTCGAAGCGGCCCGGACGGAGGATGGCCCGGTCGAGCATGTCGAAGCGGTTGGTGGCGGCGATGATGCGGATCTCGCCGCGCTCCTCGAAGCCGTCCATCTCCGAGAGCAACTGCATCATCGTCCGCTGGACCTCGGCGTCGCCCGACGTTTTGGAGTCGGTCCGCTTGGCCGCGATGGCGTCGATCTCGTCGATGAACAGGACCGACGGCTCGTGCTGGCGGGCGAGCTCGAAGAGGTCGCGGACGAGCTTGGCGCCCTCGCCGATGAACTTGTGGACGAGTTCGGAGCCGGCCATCTTGATGAACGTCGCGTCGGTCTGGTTGGCGACGGCCTTGGCGAGCATCGTCTTGCCGGTGCCCGGCGGGCCGTGCAGCAGGACGCCGCTCGGCGGTTCGATCCCGACTTCCTCGAACATGTCGGGGTTCTTCAGCGGCATCTCGACGGTCTCGCGGACCTCTTCGAGCTGGTCCTCGATACCGCCGATGTCCTGGTAGGTCACCTCGGGCGACTCCTCGACCTCCATGACGCGGGCGCGCACGTCCGTCTCGTCTTCGAGGCTCTTGACGATTGACAGCGAGTTGTTGACGGCCACGCGCGAATCGGGTTCGAGGTCGTCGCGCATCTCGTCGGTGACCTCGGTGATGGCCTCCTGGTTGTTGCCGTGCTGTTTGATGATGACGCCGTCGTCGGTCAGCTCCTGCACCGTGGCGACGAACAGCGGCGACTGCTTGAGCTTCTTGTTCTCGTGGGTGAGCCGTTCGAGTTTCTGCTGGTACTTGTTGTTCTCCGCGTTGGCGTCCAGCAGCTTGTCCCGCATCTCCTCGTTCTGCGACTCGAGCACCTCCAGGCGCTCCTCCAGCGCCTCGATTTTGTCCTGTTGGGACGCGTCGTCGTCGTACGGCAGGTCCACCTCGTCCACGGTGTCGGTCATTACACCCCTGCTAGCGGATGGGATAATAAGAGGTTTCGGGTCGGTCGGGTCACTTGCCGATCCGAGATGTCTCACTCGTCTCCGACGCTGTCGGCCGATTCTCTGGGAAAATTATGTGGTACGTTACCTCGAAACAACCGAGATCCCGTCCCGCTGACCGCGGCCGCGGTTCTTGCCGATAGATTCACAGAGGTAATTATTCGAAACGGGAAATATTATTAGGCTGTATCCAGAAGCGGAAGACAGCATGAGCACGTCCGAAACTGCAGAGGCGGAATCGGCGGCCGAAGAGGGCTGGGACGCCGTTCGCGACCTGCCGCCGAGCGCGAAACTGGTGGCCAAGACCCTGGAGTACAACGACGCGTTGACCCAGAGCCAGCTCGCCGAGGAGACGCTGCTGCCCCCGCGGACCGTCCGCTACGCGCTGAACCGACTCGAAGACGTCGACGTGGTCAGTTCGCGATTCTCCTTCGCCGACGCCCGCAAGCGGATCTACACGCTCGAGATCGAATAGTCTCGCCCCCGAACCGTCCTCCGCCCGAGCCGCTCTCCACGCGTTCTCGTCGCTCTCTCACCGCCCCGCCGTGCCGGGACCGCCGAACCGGGGAGCACGTCGACCGTACCGCGCGAGAACACTTTCACCGCGCTCGCGACACCTCTTTAGGCGGGGGTTTCGTACCCGGTGACAGATGACGCGCGTGATACACACCGGGGACACCCACCTCGGCTACCGGCAGTACCACCGGCCGGAGCGCAAGCGGGACTACCTCGACGCGTTCCGCCAGGTGGTCGACGACGCCGCCGCCGAGGACGTCGACGCGGTCGTCCACGCCGGCGACCTCTTTCACGACCGGCGGCCGACCCTCGACGACATCATGGGCACTCTCTCGGTCCTGCGGACGCTCGACGACGCCGACGTGCCCTTCCTCGCCGTCGTCGGCAACCACGAGGCCAAACGCGAGGGCCAGTGGCTCGATCTGTTCGAGTCGCTCGGGCTCGCCACCCGACTCGGCCCCGACCCCGTCGAGGTGGGAGCGACGGCCTTCTACGGACTGGACTTCGTCCCGCGCTCGAAGCGCGAGGGGTTCGAACTCGACCTGGACGCCCACGACGCCGACCACGCCGCCCTGGTCACGCACGGGCTGTTCGAGCCGTTCGACTTCGGGGAGTGGGACCCCAGCGAGATCTTCGCGACGACCGACGTCGAGTTCGACGCGCTCCTGCTCGGCGACAACCACCACGCCGAGACCGCGCAGGTCGACGACACCTGGGTCACCTACTGCGGGTCGACCGAGCGCACCAGCGCCGCCGAGCGCGACGAACGCGGGTACAACGTCGTCGAGTTCGACGGCGAGGTGGACGTGCGCCGTCGGGGGCTGGACACCCGGGAGTTCGTCTTCGTCGACCTCGAACTCGGCGAGGGCGAGGGCGTCGAGCGCGTCCGCCAGCGCGTCGGCGAGTACGACCTGGCGGACGCCGTCGTCGTCGTGACCGTCGAGGGCGAGGGCGAGCCGGTCACGCCCGCCGCCGTCGAGGAGTTCGCGCTGGACCGCGGGGCGCTGGTCGCCCGCGTCACCGACCGCCGGGAGACCGCCGAGGAGAGCGAGCGGGAGGTTTCCTTCGCCGACCCCGACGACGCCGTCCGCGAGCGCGTCCGCGACCTGGGCCTCAGCGACGCGGCCCGTTCGATCGACGAGACCGTCCGCGCCAGCAAGGTCGCCGACTCCAACGTCGACGACGTCGTCCAGGACACGGTCGCCGACCTCGTCGCGGACGGCGACCCCGCGGCGTTCGAGTCCGCCGGATCCGCTGGGGACGACGACGCTGCAGACGAAGGCAGTGACGGCGACGAGGGGCCCGTCGATGCGGACGTGACGCCCGACGACGGAACCGAAGCGCCCGACGAGGACGAGGACGAGGACGGCCAGGCCACCTGGGGTGAGTACCAGTGAGGTTCGAGCGCGTCAGGCTGTCGAACTTCAAGTGCTACGACGATGCGGACGTGCGCCTCGACCGCGGGGTGACGGTCATCCACGGGCTCAACGGCAGCGGCAAGTCCTCGTTGCTGGAGGCCTGTTTCTTCGCGCTGTACGGCTCGAAGGCGCTGGACAACACCCTCGACGAGGTGGTCACCATCGGTGCCGACGACGCCGAGGTCGAGCTGTGGTTCGCCCACGACGGCGACGCCTACCACGTCGAACGGCGCGTGCGGGCGACGGGCGAGCAGGCCCAGACCGCCAAGTGCGTGCTGGAGGGACCCGAGGGGACCGTCGAGGGCGCCCGCGACGTGCGCGGCTACGTCGAGGGCCTGCTGCGGATGGACGCCGAGGCGTTCGTCAACTGCGCGTACGTCCGCCAGGGCGAGGTGAACAAACTCATCAACGCCAGCCCGGACGAGCGCCAGGACATGCTCGACTCGCTGCTCCAACTCGGGAAACTGGAGGAGTACCGCGAGCGCGCCAGCGACGCCCGCGTCGGCGTCGACCGCGTCCGCCGGGACAAGCGCGGCTCGCTCTCACAGCTCGACGACCAGATCGAGGCCAAGGAAGACGAGAACCTCCACGCGCGGCTCAACGACCACCGGACGGACCTCGAATCGGTCACCTCGGACATCGAACGCTTCGAGGGCCAGCGCGAGAAGGCCGTCGAGACGCGCGACCGAGCCGCGGAGATCCTCGACAGCCACGAGGAGAAGCGCGCGGAACTCGACGACCTCGAATCGGATATCGAGGCGCTCCGGGAGACCATCTCCGAGACCGAGCGCGACCGCGAGGAGCTGGCGGAGACGATCGCCGACCACCGGGAGACCAGGACGGAGCACCGCGAGGAACTGGGCGATCTGCTCCCCGAGACCGAACTCGACGGGAGCGCCGACGACCTGCCCGAGCCGGCCGCCGTCGAGTCGCGGCTCGACGACCTCGCCGAGCGCGACGACGAGCTACAGGAGACGCTGCAGGAGGTGACCGCGGCGGTGTCCGAGCACACGACCAAGGCCGAGAACCTCCGGGAGAGCGCCGACGACCTCGAATCGCAGGCCGAAGCGAAGCGCGAGCAGGCCGACGACCTCGAATCCGACGTGGCCGAGACCCGAGACGCGCTCGGCGACCGTCGCGAGAAGATCGACGGGCTGGCCGAGCGCATCGACTCCCTGGAGAGCGAGTTCGACGATGCGCCCGTCGACTTCGGCGAGGCCGAGACCCTCCGCGAGGAGGTCGGCGACGATCTGAGCGAGGTCCGCGAGACCGTCGCCAGCCTCGAATCGGACGTGAAGAACCAGCGCGAGCGGATCGAGGAGGCCGAGGCGCTGCTGGAGCAGGGGAAGTGTCCCGAATGCGGCCAGGACGTCGACGACTCGCCCCACGTCGAGTCTATCGACGACGACCGCGAGCGGCTGGCCGAGCTGGAAAACGACCTCGACGATGCCCGCGAGCGCCGCGACGACCTCGAGGACCGGCTCGAAGAGGCCGAACGGCTCGTCGAGGTCGAGTCCGAGATCCGTGAGTGTCGGTCCGACCAATCGACGTTCGAGCAGTTACTCGAACAGGAGGAACAGACTGTCGAAGAGAAGGTCGAGCAGGCCGAGCGGCTCCGCGAGGAGGCCGACGACCTCGAATCGGAGGCGGCGGACAAGCGCGAAGCGGCGGCGGACCGCGAGGACGCCGCCGAGGAGTCGCGCGAACGCGTCGGTGAGATCAACCAGGAAGTCGGAACGATCCGCGAGCGCCGCGAACGACTCGAACGGGTCGAGGAGCTGCTTGACGCCGTCGCCGACGCGACCGACGCCGTCGAGCGCCTGCGCGACCGGCGCGAGCACCTCAAAGAGACCAACGACGAGCGCCGCGAACGCCTCGCCGAGAAGCGCGAGCGCCGGTCGGACCTGCAGGAGGCGTTCGACGAGGACCGGATCGAGGGGGCGCGCGAGCAGCGCGAGAACGCCGAGCAGTACATCGAGAAGGCCGACGCGAAGCTGGAGGAGCTGCGCGAACGGCGCGACGAGCTACAGAGCGCGATCGGCGGCGTCGAGGCGGAGATCGAGGAACTCGAGTCCCTGCGCGAGCGCCGTGAGGACCTGGCCGACGCCGTCGAGCGCCTCGACTCGCTGTACGAGGAGGCCGAGCAACTCCAGCGGATGTACGGCGACCTGCGCGCCGAGCTGCGCCGGCGCAACGTCGAGAGCCTGGAGGCGATGCTCAACGAGATATTCGATCTGGTCTACCAGAACGATTCGTACGCCCGCATCGAGCTCTCCGGCGAGTACGAACTCACCGTCTACCAGAAGGACGGCGAGCCGCTCGACCCCGAACAGCTGTCGGGCGGCGAGCGCGCCCTCTTTAACCTCAGCCTCCGGTGTGCCATCTACCGGCTGCTCGCCGAGGGTATCGAGGGCGCGGCCCCGATGCCGCCGCTCATCCTCGACGAACCGACCGTCTTCCTCGACTCGGGCCACGTCTCCCAGCTCGTCGAACTCGTCGAGGCGATGCGCGAGTACGGCGTCGAGCAGATCCTCGTCGTCAGCCACGACGACGAACTCGTCGGCGCCGCCGACGACCTGGTCCGCGTCGAGAAGGACTCGACCACCAATCGCTCGTCGGTCCGCCGCGAGAGCCCGGAAGACCGCCTCGCCGAGGCCGTCGAGGCCGACGACTGAGACCGGATGCCACGCCCGGACAGGCCCGGGTTTCGGGCGACCCCGTATTACCGAGTGGGGCGCGCAAGCGAGTCTCCGGGCGGCGTCAGGAGAGCGATCCCGAGTGCGTACCACACTGTCCCGACACCGACCGTGTACGCGACCGCCGGGCCGAGTATCTGACCGAAACTGGGCCCGGGCCCGACGTACGAGAACAACCGCCAGGCGAACGCGAACATCAGGGGGAACACGCCGCCCCAGACGGTGACCAGTCCGCCGGACCACCGGAGCACGAGGCGAGTCAGCCCCGCGGCACCGAGGACGTAGGTGACGACGGTCACCACAGCGAATCCGCCACTTGCACCCAGTGCCGCCAAGAGGAGTTCGAGCGCGACCGCGGCGGCGACGCCGACCCCGAACGCGACCGGGATCCGCTTCGGGCGCTCGCCGACGACGTGCGCCCGCAGCCGGTCCCGGCTCATACCTCCCCGTGGCGAGCGCTCCGGTAAATGTCTTGGTCAGGCGTCGCCGATTGCGGGGTCGTCATCAGCCCCCGGGTCGTCGCCGTCGCCGCGGGCACTGCCGCGCATCGCGGCCAGCCCGTCGCTCGCCCGCTCGGTCGTCTCGTAGCCGCGGACGCCGGCGGCGTCGGTCTCCGTGACGAGACCGGCCGCCCGGAACTCCGAGAGGTGGCCGTGCAGGTCGCTCTCGCAGAGGTCCACCGCGTCCGTCAGCGTCCGCACGTCGACGGGTGAGCGGGCGTCGATCTCCACCAGGAGCCCGAGCGAGCGGTCGTCGTGGACGGCGCTCGCCACGGCCCGGACCGGTTCGGGAACGGCGCGGCTGGCCGTCTCCAGCGGCGACTCGCCGTCGACGGGTTCGATCCGGCCGTTGGGGACGTGGCGCTGTTCGCCCGTCTCGGGGTCGCGCACGAGCGAGGCGTCGCTCGACTCCTTCAGCAGGACCAGACGCCGCCCGGACTCGTCGCGGACCGTTCGCATGGGCGGCGGTAGCGGCCTCGCGGGGTTAGCGGTTCCGGTCGGCGAGGCCGCCGGGCGGGAACGCGGTCACTCGCCGACGGCGTCCGGCTCGCCGGCGTCGTCGTCGGCGCGATAGCGGCGGTAGGTGAAGACGCCGTAGGCGAAGGAGATCGCGCCGAGCGCGAACAGCGGGCCGCCCGTCTCCCAGTCGCCCCGGAAGTAGACGAACATCGGCCCGAGCGACAGCGCGAGCAGGGCGACGTCGAAGACGACGACGAGCCGCCAGAACGTCCGCCTGAGCTCCGGGTCCACGTCGGCGTCGAAGTCGTCGTGGCTCGTCTCGACCGACGGCACCTCCACTTCGGGCACGTCCACCTCCGGGATGTCGGGCCCGAGCGAGGACTCGGAGCGTCCCTCCTCGAAGGGGTCCTCGAACGGGTCGTCGTCGCCGTCACCGTCGCCTAACACGTCCGCGAGTTGCGCGCTCGCGTGCAAAAGGGTTCCCACTCGGTCGGTCGCCGCGGTCGCCGCTCAGGCCATCCGCCCGAGCGCGAGCGCGTCGTCGGACTCGACCCAGGCGAGCGGGTTCTCGGTATCGAAGAGGACCACGCCGCCGTCGACCTCGTAGGCGTCCGTGGCGGCGACGCCCTCGGTGTCGGCGGGGGCGACTCGCACGTCCGCGGACGGCTGGCTCTCGGCACTGTCCGCCTCGCCGGGTCGCGTCGCGTGGTCCGTCATGGCTTCACCGCCGGGTTTGGTACACCGTGACAAGTATCTTCTGCCTGTACCGACACCGACGCGGTCTCGCGCCGCCGCCGGGACGGCGACCGCGGCGACCGCGTTCGACGGTCAGCTATCTGCGTTTCAGAACGTCGTCCACGAGCGGGGGCCGAAGTCGCCGCCCCGGACTCTGAACTCCGAGCCGTCGTCGCCGGGGCGGACCTCGACCATGGCGTCGAACAGCTGTTTGAGCGCGTCGTGGGCCGACCCGCCGGCGCTCACGTCGAGGGTGTAGACGCCGACGCCGTCGACGCTGGCGACGCGAGTGGTGACGACGTGGAGGAACTGGTAGACGCGCTTCAGGTCGGTGTACATCAGCAGCGTCGACAGCGAGTGCAGGCCGACGCGCGGGTCCGCGACCGAGTCGTGGTGCCACTCCCGGAGGACGCCCGTCAGCTCGATGCCGACGCCGGTCAGGTCGCCGGGGCTGGACACCACGCGCAGATCGTCGATCTCGGGGGTGCGGGACCGTCGTTCGCGGCCGGCGCTGCCCGTACAGTCGACGACGGAGCGGTCCCAGACCTCGGTCTCGGGGCGGGTCGCGGCGAACCAGGCGGCCACCTTTCGCGCGGGCTTTTTCGTCGTCACGAACGCGGCCGTCTTCGACGCCGACCCGCCGACGAGGTCGAACAGCAGTCGCCGCTTGCCGGTCATCGCCGGTCCCGCGATCAGGATGCTGGTCCCCGGGTCGACGGCGTCGACCCGGAGCGGTTCGACGTGGGTCGCCTCGGTGTCCAGGTTCGCCTCCGCGGGGTCCACGTCGGGGTCGGCCGGGTCGACGCCGTCGTCGGGCGCCCCCGACACGTCGCGGTCCGGGAACAACCAGTTGCTCACGGCTACCCGTTTCGGCCTGACCACTATCAAACTGCGGGGCGGCGATTCGGGAGCGACGCCGTCGCTCTCAGTCGATCACTCCACGTAGGTGTACTTGCGCTCGCCCATCCGACCCCAGCCGTCGAAGACGAACTCGCGACCACCTTTTTTCGCCTCGGGGTTCCTCGGCCCCTCCGGGGCCTGCGGGACCCGCTCGGCCAAAAAATCTGGACCAAAAAAGCGACTTCGAGCGACGCCGTCGCTCTCAGTCGATCACTCCACGTAGGTGTACTTGCGCTCGCCCATCCGACCCCAGCCGTCGAAGACGAACTCCGACTCGGGGGCGGTGAACTGGTCCACGTCGGCGGCGCCGGCGTCCTCGTCGTGGTTGTGTACGTCGTGGACGTCCTCGTACTCCTCGAAGGTCAACTCGTAGCGCGCCGCCAACTGCTCGTCGACATCGAGGGCCTCGATCTCCTCGGCCCAGCCCGACTGGACGGTCTCGGCGTGGATCTCCGCCTGGGCGCCCGAGCCGTAGGAACCGACGATCAGTGTCTCGCCGGTCATGTCGATATCGTCCTCGTAGGCGGCCTTCAGCCCGGAGAGGCGGGCGACGTGGACCGACCCGGTGTACCAGTTGCCGACCTCGCGGGAGATCGTCAGCGTGGGCTCGACGGTCTCGGCGTACCACTCGCGGTAGGCGTCGGTGTCGGTCAGATCGTCGGTGTAGTCGGCGGCGGCCTCGCGGAACGCCTCCTCGCTGTCGAAGGCCTCGCGGCGGGGCTGGCGGCCGATCTCGCCGGCGAGGTCCTCCTCGATCTCCGTGTCGCGGCTGACGTGGCGGAACGCGAGCGCGGCGGCCTTGCGGACCATCCCCGGGAACGGCGTGTGGAAGGGGATCAGCGCCGCGTCGTCGGGGTGGATCGTCCCCGCGACGGACTCGAAGTCCTCGACGGCCTCGCGCATCCGCGCGAGGTACACCTGCACGGATCGCTTGCCGTCGACGCTCGGGAACTGCTGCTGGGGCTTCAGGAAGTCCGTCTCGTCGGCGCTGCCGTAGCCCTGATCGGTCGACAGTTCGACCACGTCGGGGTCCTCGCTGACGAGCAAGGCGACGGCGCCGGCGCCCTGGGTGGCCTCACCGGGGTCGTCGCGGGCGTACAGCGCGGTGTCGGTGGCGATCACCAGCGCCGAGCGACCGCGGTTGCGTCCCGCGCGGATCCAGTTGTACGCGTCGTCTAAGCTCTGGGTGCCCGAGATGCAGGCGAACTTGCGCTCGCCCTTGTTGGCGTGGTGGAAGTCGCCGTCGTACACCTGTTCGAGACAGCCCGCGATGTACGTCGAGACGGGCTTGGAGTTGTCGAACGCCGACTCCGTCGCCACGTCGATGCGGCCGATGTCCTCCGGCTCCAGACCCTTGCGCTCCATCAGGTCGTGGGCCGCGTTGGCCCCCATCGTCACGATGTCCTCGTACACGTCCGGGAACGAACTCGCGTTCAGACCGAGCCCTTTCGTGTACTTGCCGGGGTCGTCGCCCTGCGCCGGCGCGAACGTCTCCGGCAGGTCCAGTCGCAGCTTCCCCGTCCGGATCTCGATGGCGTCGATACCGACGGATGTCATGCGTCGAATTCCGTGAGACTCCTACAAGTGCCTGTCGACTATCGTATCGACGGGTGTCGAACGACGGGCAAAGGGAACTGGCTCCCCATCACCGCGGCCGCAGCGAGGGCGACCAACACGCCGAAGACGGCAACGGAAGGGGGAAGAGCACCACCAGCTCCGCCGCCCGGCGGCGCGACGAGCGGAACGGAGGCGACCGAGGTCTGACTGCACGAGAGACTTCCGTCCGCCAGTGAGACGGTTCCGTCCTCGGAGTCGATCTTCCCGGTACAGGTCCTGCTGTTACCGACGGTGTCGACCACCTCGATAGTGATGTCCAGGCCGTTGTTCCCGTTGAAACTCACCTCGGTGCCGAGATCAAGCGCTTCGCCGTCGAGGTCACCGCCCGGTGGTGACTGGACCGTCCGCTGGGCCAACTGATTTCCGTTCGTGGACCGCTGGACGGTGAGAGTGATGCTTTCCACGCCCGAAGCGTCCTCTGAATCGACGGTAAATAAAACTTCGTCGTCGAAATCGCCGAACGGCAAAAAGGAGTTATCGTCGTGAGTGGCCTCCGCCTCGGAGATCGTCGGCGGGGTCGTGTCTGCGGGTCCGTCGCCCGGACCGCCACCACCGTTCTCCGGCGCCCGCCCGCCGGCCTCGCCGCCGCCCACGGCCTTCCCGATCACGGATATCTGGGGGTCGTCGATCAGCCACTCGTCGTTGGCGTCGTCGGCGCCCTGCTGGCGGAAGCGAAGAGAGAAGTTCCCGTGGATCGCGTCGGCTCCGAGTCTGACGATCCGCTGTTGTCCCGGATTCGTCCCGGTCAGCGGGAGCGTGTCCGCCGTCTGCCAGGTCCCGGCACCGTCCAGATACTCGACGTACAGGGCGCCGTTACCGTCGTTCAGGTCGCCCTCGTCGCTCTCTTTGGCCCAGTACTGGACGACGACCATCTCGGCGCCGGTCGTGTCGTACCCGGTCGTGACGATGCCGCCGTCGTCGCCACCGTGCAACACGATCGCCGACGACCCGCTGTTCGATCCTTGGGCCGAGGTCAACTCCGGGCCCGACCCCTGGAACGAGCCGAACACGCCGTACTTCCCGAAGCCCGACTCGAAGCTCTCGTAGGACGGCGTCGAGACGAGCCGCGTGTCGTTGGTGCCGGCGCTCTGAGTCCACAGCGTCGCGTTGCCCACGGCGCGCTCGAACCGTACCGTCGTCTCCGCCGTGCCGTCCGAGTCCGTCGCGGTCGACCGCTGGAGGACGCGCGCGACGCCCGTGTCGTTCGATCCGAAGCCCACCGGCGCCCCGATCTGGCTCGTCGAGGTCTCGGACTGCATCGCCACCTCGCACGGGTCGGGCGCCGACGTGCAGGGCTCACCGCCGCTCGTCGTCCCCGGGAGCGAGGTGGCGTCCGTCCAGGTGAGCGAGTAGCCCGCGCCGCCACCGCCCGACCCCCCGGGGACTTGCGTGTTCTGGACCTCGACCACGGCCTCGATGTCCTCCGGGTCGCGCGGATCGAACGCCGAAGGGGACGAATCGAGCGTGAAGTTGAACTCGACGGGCACGTCCGTCTCCGCGGTGACCGACTTCGCGTCGAAGCGGAACGTCGCCCGGCCGTCGTCGCCGGTCGTCACCTCGTTCGAGGCGAGCGTCCCGACCGCCGGATCCGTCGAGTTCCCGGTCACATTCACGCCGGCAATCGGGTTGTTGAACGCGTCGCGCACCTCGACGGTCAGCCGGACCGATCCCCCCTCGGGCACCGTCGACCCGTCCGCGGCCAGGTCGGTCATGTACGCCGGGTCCGTCCCCGTCACCCGCGTCCCGACGCCCGCTTTCGCCATCCGAAGCTCGTAGGTGCCCGGCCGCAGGTCGACTTCCAGCGTCCGGAACCCGTCGACCGGCAGCGAACTCGTCCGCACGTCGGTCACGTTCGCCTCGTCGGCCAGCAACTCCTCCCAGGTCGACTCGGGCAGTCGGGTCGCGGTCCGGACCGTGAGGGGGTCACTCGGCGCCCGGTTCGTCACCGCCACCGTCGTGCTCGACGCGCTGACCGGTCGCACGTCGACGGACGTGGCGCCGGACGAGGACCGCTGGAGGGAGCCGTTCAGCGCGACCAGCGAGACCGTCGATCCGTCGACGAGCGTCTGGTCGCTGCGCGCGATGGTCGCCCCCTCGAAGGTGAAGTTGTCGTACAGCACCGTCGAGTCGTACACGGTCCGGGGCGGCTGGCCGTACTCGTTGTAGCTCGGCCGGTAGACCATCGCACCCGTCCGGTACTCCCGCGGCGACCCGCCGGTGTCCCAGAAATCGTCCGTCTCCTCGTCCAGCGCTTCGACGTTCGAGAGCGCGAACGACACGTCGCCGTCGGCGGTCCCATCAGTCCGCAACAGCCCCGACACCGGCGGCGGGTTCACCGCCAGCACTCGCGAGGGATAGGTCGTCCCCAGCCGGATCGACACCGACCGACTCGCCGACTCGCCGAACATCGACGTGACGGCGTTGCGAAGGTCGAGCAGGTCCCCCTGGACCTGCTGGCTGTGGTCGAACTCGACCTGTTCGTTCTGCTGTGGGACGATCGTCGCCTGGTACAGCGACAACAGGAGGATCAGCGCCGCGAAGACCAGGACCGCCCCGATCTGGATGGACTGGCCCCTGTCGTCCCACGGCTCCATGTCGCCGGACTACCGCCTCGGCGTGCAAAAACCTGTGTCCCCGATTTTCCACCCTGATAACGACCGCTCGCCCGTCGAGCCGGGGTCGGTCGACGGCGGCCGCGCGGGCCGTCGCGGCGGCGGGGACGCCGCCGCGGACCGTCGCGTGCGCCTCGGAGGGTTACTCGTCGTCTTCCTCGACGACTTCGGGGTCTTTCATCGCCGTCTGGAGGCTGTCGAGCCCGTTGACCCACTGGACGACGAGCCCGGGGTCGACCTCCTCGGCCATCGACGGGTCGAACTCGGCGCCGTCGATGACGAGCGTCCCCGCCTGGACGCAGTAGGAAAGCGCCGTGTCCAGGTCCTCTTCGGCCTCGGCGTCGGCCGCGGCGCCGACGTACTCGCCGATGGGCGCGTCCTCGGCGGTGCCGCCGACGACGAACTCCTCGGCCGCGTAGAAGACACAGACCAGCGAGGTCTGGACGCTGTCGACGAGCATCAGCGCCTGTTCGTCGTCGAACTCCGGCTCGGCGAGGACGACCTCGCGCATCTCCTCGATCTCCGAGAGGGCTTCGTCCTCGTCGAGGACGCCCTCCTCGAAGTCGGAGACGACCTTGACGACGGCGATGGCCGTGTCGTCCTGCATGTTCCAGAGCAACTGCGCGGTGTCGTCGTCCTCGGGGTCGAGGTCCTCCTCGTCGATCCTGTCCAGCCAGTTCTGCCAGCGTTCGGGCGTGTAGTACTCCCCCGGCTGATTGCTCATACAACGTCGTTCGTCGCTCCGGTGATATGGCTTTCGACCCACCTTTTTCCGCCTCGGGTATCCTCGGGCCTTCGGCCCTGCGGGTACCGCTCGGCGCAAAAACGTGGGCGAAAAAGGCCGACCGCTCGGCTCCGCCTCGCGGCCGGTGAACCGGCGCCTCCGGCGCCGGACATCCGCGGCAAGCCTGCCCTTCCCCGAGGTCTCGCGGCCCGCGCCCCTGCGCGGGCACGCGCTCGCGGCCACAGCGACCGCACCACGACCACACAGCCCGGCCTCAGTAGGCGTCCTCTTCGCCCTCGTCGATATCGGCGTAAAACCGCAACAGCCCGCACTCGGGGCACATCAGCGTGGTCACGTCCGCCGTTTCGCTCATCCCGAGTTTGCCGAGCAGGCCCTCGCGCTTCTCGCCGGTCCTGACGTGGGGGTTCCAGGCGTCGCTCATGCCGAACTCGACTTCCTCCATCGAGACGCCGCAGTCTGGACAGCGATGGTCGTCCATGCCCACCCGTTCCCCTCAGCGAATCGAAAAGGTACCGGCTCACTCCAGCGTCCCTTCGGTGTCGATGCCGTACACCGCCGCCGGCGTATCGACGTGGGCGCGCTCGATGGCTTCGTCGTAGCCCCGCTCGCGCAGCCAGCGTACCCGCGAAGGGACCGTCCCGACGCCCAGCACCGCCCCCGGCCGGTCCGGATCATCGATGAAGTCGGTCTCCATCATGAACGGTTCGTCCTCCTCGATCGCGAGTTCGAGTTCGTCCTTGTGGGAGATGACGCTCTTGGTGATCCCGTCCAGCCGACCGCCCGAGTAGTGCTTGACGACGCGTTCGGGCGCGAGTCCCCGCGCTTCGGCCCACTCGGCGACTTCCGTGAAGTCCTCGCCGCTCTCGGCGTGCAGCTGGATGGCGCAGCCGGTCTCCGCCGCGAGGCCGAACCCGTGTCTCATCACGTCGTTCGAGGCCGTCCAGACGGCGTCGCTCACGTCGTAGTGGGGCCGACCGGACTTGAGCGCGAGCGCCGGCCCGTCGGCGACGTACTCCGCCGCCGTGTCGAGCCCGGTCTGCATCAGGTCCCGGGCTTCCTCGGGGTCGAGCCCCTCGTCGACGAGCTGCGAGACGAGCGCCGGGTGGACGCCCAGCACCGGCCAGGCCCGTCCCGGTAACGCCTCGCTGGCCCGCTCGACCGCGTCGACGGTCAGGTCGAACACCTCGCGGAAGTCGTCGGCGCCCTCGGGCAGCGAATCGAGGAGGTGCCAGGAGGGTTTGTTGACGACGAGCAGGTGCGTGCCGCCGCTGTCGGCGAACTCGCGGGCGGCGTCGACGCCGCGGCCGTGGACGGGGTCTAAGTGCATGTGGTCGTCGAGGACCGGACCCGCTATCTCCGCGTTCATGTCCGGGCCTCCGGCGCGCGCTCGAAAAAACCGTTCGCTGTGGGGTCGGCGAGGCGACCGCGGGCCGCCGGGGAACGGCCCGCGTTACGCGCTCCCGTAGACGCCACAGAGGTTCCCGGCCACGTACACCTCGTTTCGCTCCGTGGTCTCGATGCCGATGCCGATCCGGGTGGCGTTGGCGTACGCGAGCCGGTCGCGGAACACCGAGTCGGTCCGCCAGTTCTCGAAGACCGCTCGCGCGACCATCGACTCGTTCTCGTTGTAGCGAGTGCCGTTCGGCCCCCGGTAGGATTTCCCGGCGTAGGTCTTGCCCAGCACCTCCAGGCGGTTGCGCGTCGGCGTCACGATGTACTGTGCGTCGCTCTTCTTGAACTGGCAGGTCTCGAAGAGCTCGGCGGCGCGGTAGCGGCCTGCGCTGGAGCGGTTGTCGATCCGGTGGACCGTCTCGCCCAGGTCGGCCATGTCGACGCTGTGAGCGGTCGCCATCCGGTCGAGTTTCCGGACGACCGTCCCGTCGGGGTAGCCGAACGGTTCGAGTCCCCGGTCCTCCCGCCAGTCGTTGATCAGCCGTCGCAGCTGTCGCTCGATCTCCGCGGTGTCGAACCGGCGGATCAGGGTCGGCGTCCGCGTGGCCGTCGGCGTCGGTTCGGACGTCACCGTCGGCGCGAGAGTCGTCGTCGGCGTCGGAACCGGCGAGGGCGTCGCCGTCGGAGTGGACGGGGGCGTCGCCGTCGGGAAGGCGGTCGGCGAAGCGGTCGCCGCAGTCGTCGGGAGGGCCGTCCCCGTCGGCGTCGGAACCGGCGAGGGCGTCGGCGTCGGCGCGGCGCCGTCGCCCGGCCCGGCGTCGGTCGGCGTCGTCGGGCCGCCGGGCTGCCCGCTTCCGCCGCCGACCGCGAATCCGACGATGGCGCCGACGAGGAAGACGCCGAGCACGGACGCGGCGAGCACGCGTCCGTCGATCCGGAGCATGTCCGACGATTTCCGCTCGCCCGGTTAAAGACTCGGCCCCGATTATCACGCCTTGAACGCGAGACCGGCCGCGGGGCGCCCGGTCGGCGCGGTGGGGCGACCCCGCGGGTCAGAGGACCACCGCGAGGACGTATCCGACGAGGAGTCCGACCAGTAGCGCCGTCACCAGCCCGGCCGCGAGTTTCCGACCGTCGATCCTGCGCATACCGACCGATGCGCCCCCGCCGAGTTAACTGTTGTACTACGGCCGGTGGGCCAGGGGGTCGGGTCGGCCCGCCGCTACTCCAGCGTGATCGACTCGTGGGCGGTGTTGCGGAGCGCGTCCGAGCGGCCGTGTTCGCCGGGCGCGACGGCGATGGTCGCCAGCCCGCGCTCGGCGGCCGCCTCCAGCACCGGCTTGAAGTCCGTATCCCGGGAGGCGACGACGAGCACGTCGATCGATTCCTCGACGGTCGCCGCCGTCGCGTCGACGCCGAGTTTCACGTCCACGTCGCCGCTCGTCGAGACGACCTCGAACCCCCGCGCTTCGGCGGCCTGGATCAGCCCCGCCGGCGCGTTCTCGTTCAGGTAGAGGCGCCCGAACGCGAGGTGGCCGTAGCGCTCGGCCGCGTCCCGCACGTCGTCCAGGTCCACGTCGAACTCCTCGCGCAGGACGTTCGGCCCGTCGACGAACAGCCCCACCCGCGGCTGGTCGTGCCCGCGAGCGTCGCGGTCGTTCCCGGTCGCGCCCGCGGCGGTCGCATCGCTCGGGTCGTCCGCGCCCGCCGACTCGCCGTCGCCGAACAGCCCCCGCAGCCAGCTCATACCCGCGATTCCCCACCGCCGAGTATAGGCGTGACGCTTCGGGGAACCGCCGGAACCCATAGATGGCCGAAGCCCGAACGTCGTGCCACGATGGTCGCCGCGCCGGTCGACGCCCCCGTCGACGAACCCGACGACCCGGTCCTCGCCGTCGAACGCCTCTCGGTCGCGTACGGCGGCGACGAGGTCCTCGACCGACTGGACCTGGCCGTCGAGCGCGGCGATCGACTGGCGGTCGTCGGCGACGGCGCGAGCGGAAAGACGACGCTCGCGCGGGCGCTGGTCGACGGGTTCCCGGCGTCGGCTCGCGTCTCCGGGTCGGTCGGCTACCGCCCGGAGGGCGGCGACCCGGTCTCGGTCTTCGACCTCGACGACGCCGAACGCGAGCGGTTCCGCCGCGAGGCGGTCGCCGTCGTCGGCGGCGACGCGGGTGGGTTCGACCCCACCTCGACGCTCCGCGGGCAGTTCCGGCCGGCGCTCCGAGCGACCGGAACCGACGAGGCGCGAGCCGAGCGGCTGCTCTCGGCGGTGGGCCTCGACGCCGACCGCGTGCTCGACGCGCGCGCCCGAGAACTGAACGCCGCCGCGACCCAGCTCGCGGACCTCGCACGGGCGGCGTTGGCCGACCCCGCGGTGCTGGTCGTCGACGACTGCCCGGCCGCGGTCGCCCACCTCGCCCGTGGCGACCGCCTGGGTAGCTTCGAATCGGCGGTCGGAACCGGCGGCGGGGCCACCGGCGCCGGCGGTCCCACACTCGTCGCGCTCGGGACCGAACTCCCGGCGCTGGCGACGCTCGCCGACCGGCTTGCGGTCCTGCACGACGGCCACGTCGTCGAAGCCGGGTCGACCGACCGGGTACTCGACGACCCGACCCATCCCCACACGCGACGGCTGGTCGAGTTCTACCGCGGGTCGCCGTAGCGGTATCGGGGTCGCCGTCGCGGTCGGTGGCGACTCCGCTGGGAGTCGTAACCGAGTTAACCGCCTCGGTCGATACTCGTGGCAGATGCGCAGAACCGTCCTCTCTACTCTGTTCGTCGCGCTGCTGCTGGCGGTCCCGGTCGCAGGCGCCACCGGCGGCGTCGCGACGGCCGGCGACCGCTCCGGCGCGGGCGCCGCGCCCGCCGTCGACCTCGGGGCGACCGGCCTCCAACAGGCGTCGAATCCCTGCGTCGGAACGATGGAACGAACGCCCGAGCGGTCGACCCTGTTCTCGATCCAGGGCGCCCGCGGCGGCGAGAAGACCTCCGCGATGGTCGTCGGCGCTCGGCCGAACGGGTCGATCGTCGGCGTCCACAACGACACGGCGGCCGGCCGCTGGTGGAGCTACGACATCGACGTGCTCGACAACGGCAATATCCTCCAGGCGACGACCGACAGCCGGGACACGCTGATCGAGGAGATCGACCCCGAGACGGGCGAGCACGTCTCGGAACGCCGCTTCGAGAACGCCTACGACACCCACGACGTGGACCTGATCAACGGCGACGAACTCCTCATGAACGACATGAGCCGGGACGGCGAGGACCGCGTGCTGATCTACAACCTCACCCAGGAGCGGGTCACCTGGGAGTACTACTTCGCCAACTACAGCGAGCACTACCCCGAGTCGGGCGGCGGCGAGTTCGGCGGCGACTGGACCCACAACAACGACGTCGAGCAGATCCGCGACGGCGTCGTCATGGTCTCGGTCCGCAACTTCGACAAGGTGGTCGCCATCGATCGCGAGACGAAGGAGGTCGAGTGGACGCTCGGCGAGGACGACGACACCTCGATCCTCCACGAGCAGCACAACCCCGACTACCTCGGTAGCGAGGGCGGCAACGCGACCGTGCTGGTCGCCGACAGCCTCAACGACCGCGTCGTCGAGTACGAGCGCGAGGGCGACTCGTGGAACCGGACGTGGGCGGTTCGGGGCGGCAGGCTGAGCGAGCCTCGCGACGCCGACCGGCTGCCGAACGGCAACACGCTGATCGCCGACCGGCGGGCCCACCGCATCGTCGAGGTGACGCCCGACGGCGAGGTGGTCTGGGAGGTGTACTCGCCGTACCAGCCCTACGACGTCGAGCGCGTGGGCACCGGCGACGAGTCGACCGGTCCGACGATGGCCGATATCGGCGAGGGCGGCGTCGTCGAATCGACCGGCGGCGCCGACTTCGACACCGCCGACATCGAGGCCTGCTACGACTACCTCACCGGATTCGAGAGCTCGCGGCTGATCCCCGAGGAGGACGTGGGTGCCGTCGGGGCGTCGCCGACCGCGACCGAGGGCGACGAAACCGAGAGTGACCGAGCGGGGACCGTGAGCGACGGAGCCGACGGCGGCGACGGCGACGACACCGAGTCGAACTCGAACGGCGACAGCGTGCTCGGGACGCCCACCTCGGGCTCCGGACCGTCGCCGCTCGGCACCGTGCTCGCGGTCGGTGCGGTCGTCGCGGCGGTCGTCGGCGCGGTCGCGCGCTCGCGGCAGAACTGAACGGGGGAGTCCGGGGGTCGGGTCAGTCCTGTGCCATCGGCCCCTCGCGGGCCGGGGATTCGCTGCGGACCGCGTCGACGCTGCCGTAGTCGGCCCACACCAGCAACAGGCTGGGGAGGACGAACACGGCGACGACGAACGACAGCGAGAGGGCGACGACGACGAGCGCCCCGAAGCTCGTGATCTGCGGGTGGGGGTGGAGCAGCAGGGCGCTGAACGCCCCGACGGAGGTGAGGGTGCTGCCCAGCAACGCGCCGCCGGTGCCGGTCACCGCCGTCCGCAGCGCGCCGGTGACGGTCCGGCCCCGTTCCAGTTCCTGGGCGAACCGGTCGCTGACGTGGATGTTGTAGTCGATACCGAGCCCGACGACGAGGCTGAGCAACAGCGAGGTCAGCAGCGTCAGCGGGATCGCGAGCAGGTACATCGCGCCGACGACCAGCGCGGTCACGAGGACGATGGGGACGCCCGTCACCGCGCCGAGGGTCGCGCTCCCGGTGGCGAGCCGGTAGATGAGCGTCAGCAGGACGGCGACGGCGGCGAGCGCGACCACCAGCGTCGTGAGGATGCTGTCGGTGGTCTGGGACAGCTCGGCCTCGTTGAGCGTCCCGGTGCCGACCGCGGTGGCGTCGACACCGTCGGCGCTCACGCCCCCGGCGACCGCTTGCATGGCGTCGGCCTGCTCGGCGATGGTCGCGCTCTCGGCGATCGGGACGACGACCCGAAGCGACTGGTACTCGTCGTCCGTGCGCTCGACCACCCGACTCGCCTGCTCGGGCGCGGCGGCGTAGAACGCGTCGTAGACGTTCTCGACGTTCCGGTCGGGGACGCCGTCGCCGTCGGTGTCGGCCTCGGCGAGCGTCGCCGCGAACTCGTCGTCTCCGGCGGCGACCGATCCCATCACCGACAGCGGCGAGACGGCCGGGACCGAGCCCGCCCGCTGGAACACCGCTCCTTCCTCGGCCGCGCGGTCGTGGACGGTCCGGACGGCGGCGAGCGCGGCCGGCGAGGTCACGTCGCCCTCCAGCAACACCTGCGACCGGCTGCGGGCGTCCTCGTCGGCGGCGCGGTAGTTGTCGTCGACGTAGGCGGACAGGGCGTCGAACTCGCTCGTCTCCCAGGCGAGCGGCCCGGGCAGATCCTGCTTCCAGTCGGCGATGTCGTCCTGGTTCTGCTGGACCGACTGGCGGTCGAGATCCGTCCACGCGACGGCGCCGGCCGACCCGGCGACGAGGGCGAGGACGATCACGACGGGCGCGGCCCGCTTGGCGAGGCGGACGCCGCTCCCGAGCAGCGGTTCGATCAGACGGGTCTCGCCGAGGGGCTGCTTGCGACGGTCGAGGCCCACGCGTTCGAGCAGGCGGTCGACGGTCACCTTCAGCGCCGGGACGAGCGTCAGCGAGACGACGAACGTCGAGACGACGCCCAGCGTGATGCCGATCGACAGCTGCCTGATGACGCCGAACTCGTTCGTGATGTTCGACATGAACCCGACCGCGGCCGTCAGCGTCACCAGCCCGAGCGCGACGGCGACCGACGAGAGCCCGCGGGCCATCGGCTCGCGGATCTCCTCGCCGTCACCGCGTTGCTCACGGGTCGTGTCGCGCCGCGCGCTCCCCGTTTGCTCCCGCGAGGCGCTCCGCGCCTCGCGCTCCTCGCGGTAGCGCGTGAACACGTGCAACCCGTAGTCGACGCTGAGGCCGACGACGAGGACGGGACCGATGATGAGCGTGAACCCGGCGGGGATCCCCATCCAGCCGAGGATGCCGAACATCCACAGCACCGAGAGGACGACGCCGGTGAACCCGACGATCACGTCCACCAGGTCGCGGTAGGCGAACGCGAGCACCGACAGGATGGCCAGCAGCGCGACCGGGAGGATCAGCTCGATCATCTGCTGACTGTAGTTGGCGTTGGCCGTCGCGGCCGCGTGCTCGCCGAGCGTGAAGTACTCGGGGCCCGAGCGGTCCCGGGCCGCTTCGTACAGCGCGGCGGTCGCGGCGGTACGCCGTTCGGCCGCGGCGTCGCCGTCGTCGGCGCTCTCGAATTCGAACAGCACTCGACGGCTCTCGGCGGTCGCCGTCCCCGGCTCGTAGTCGCTGGGGAGCAACGCGGCGGCCGAGGAGTTCTCGGTGGCCGTCGACTCGACGGCGCGTTCGACCTCGGTCGCGCTCGCCGATTCGAGCGCGGCGACCTGGTCGGCGAGGGAGGCGGCGGGACTCCCCGCGAGCCGCTTCGCGACGAGGTTCGCGACGCCGAACGGCTCCCGGT
The DNA here is from genome assembly GCF_013415885.1 of Halosimplex rubrum. NCBI lineage: Archaea > Methanobacteriati > Methanobacteriota > Halobacteria > Halobacteriales > Haloarculaceae > Halosimplex > Halosimplex rubrum. The sequence continues at coordinate 4,067,030 of NZ_CP058910.1, read as the reverse complement.
CGCCGAGTGCGGCGGCGACCGACTCGTTGTCGACCACCTGGCGCTGGAACGAAAGCGAGTCCAGCAGGGCGGCCTTCGAGAGGGCGTTCCCGCCGTCGCTGCGGACGTAGACCGGTGCGGGGCTGACCGACGTGGCGTTCGACTCGCTGTCGTTCGCTCCGTAGTTCGCCCGGATGTAGTCGAGTTTCTGTGCGACCTCCGTGTCGCCGACCGCGTCGGAGCCGTTCATCCGGCTCTGGGTCTCTAGCTGGCCGATCCCGGCGACGACGCCGGCGGTCACCAGCAGCATGAGCAGGAGCACGACGAGGTTGTGCTCCGTGACGAACCGGAACGGGCGGTCGAAGCGGCTCACGGCGCCACCTCCGCGGGCGCGCGCGGTGCGCCGCCCGGCGGTTCGCGCTGGCCGGGCGGGAGGGCGATTCGGCGTGGGTGCGGTTCGGGAACCATCGCGTTCGACACGACAGCCCGATAGGACATATAAAAGGGATCACGGTTTCCGGGTCGGAAACTGTGCGAAACCGACCGGCAAACGGCCGGGCGAGCCTCTCCGCTGCGAGCCGGTCCCCGCGACGCGGTCGCGAGCGTGCGAAGCCGGAGGCGGTATTCGATATAGCGATATTCGGTTGGTGGCATCGGACGCTGGGGGTGGCGCGGGCGAAGCCGTGGCTCGCGAGCGCGCACGCGGGCGACGACAACGTTACGTCGCTGGCGGGCGGAAATCGGGGTATGACGCTCAGACAGCCGCCGCTCACGGCGGCTCACGAGGCGAGCGGCGCGACGCTGACCGAGTTCGGCGGGTGGGAGATGCCCGTCGAGTTCGACTCCATCCGGGCGGAACACGAGGCGGTCCGCGAGTCGGTGGGTCGCTTCGACGTGTCGCACATGAGCCAACTGACCGTCTCCGGCCCCGACGCCCGCCGACTGACGAACCGGCTGGTGACCAACGACGTGGCCGACCTCGACCCGGGCGAGTCGAACTACGCCGCGGTCACCGACGACCGCGGTGCGATGCTCGACGACACCGTCGTCTACCGCCCGCCCGAGGCGTGGTCGGTCGACGCCGACTATCTGGTGGTTCCGAACGCCGGTCACGACGACGAGATGGCCGACCGCTGGGTCGACCACCGCGAGTCGTGGGAGCTCGACGCCACCGTGGAGAACCGAACGGAGTCGTTCGCGATGGTCGCCCTCCAGGGTCCCGACGCCCGGGAGCTCCTCGCGGCCGAGACGGACGCCGATCTGGGCGAGCTGGGTCGGTTCGAGACGACGGTCGGAGACGTGGCGGGCGTCGAGACGCTCGTCTCCCGGACCGGCTACACCGGCGAACCCGGCTACGAGCTGATCTACCCCTGGGACGAGGCCGAGACGGTCTGGTCGGCGCTGGACTGCCCGCCCTGCGGGCTCGGCGCACGGGACACGCTCCGGCTGGAGATGGGATTTCTCCTCTCGGGGCAGGACTTCGACCCCGAGGAGAACCCGCGCAACCCCTACGAGGCGGGCATCGGCTTCGCCGTCGACCTGGACAGCGAGTTCGTCGGTCGCGACGCGCTGGAAGGGGTCGACGTGGAGGGCGTCGACGAGAAGCTGCGGGGGATCGAACTGGTCGACCGCGGGGTCCCGCGGGCGGGCTATCCCGTGGCGTCGACCGACGGCGAGCGCCTCGGCGAGATCACCAGCGGGACGATGAGTCCGACGCTGGGCCGTGGGATCGGCCTGGCGTACCTGCCCGTCGGCGTGGGCCTCGACGAATCGGTCCGCGTCGAAGTGCGGGGCGAACCGAAGAAAGCACGTACCACCGCGACCCCATTCCTCGATAGATGAGCTTCGACGTTCCCGACGACCTGCGCTATCTCGACTCCCACGAGTGGGCACGGGTCGACGACACCAGTGTGCGCATCGGTATCTCCGAGTTCGCTCAGGACGAACTCGGCGACGTGGTCTTCGTCGACCTCCCGAACGAGGGCGACGCGCTCACCGCCGGCGAGGACTTCGGCGTCGTCGAGTCGATCAAGGCCGTCTCCGACATCTACGCCCCCGTCTCGGGCACCGTCGTCGCCGCCAACGACGACCTGGCCGACCGCCCCGAACTCGTCAACGAGGACCCCTACGGCGACGGCTGGCTGATCGAAGTCCAACTGAGCGACGAGTCCGAACTCGACGACTTGCTTTCGGCCGAGGAGTACCGCGACCAGATCGCCTGAAACCCTCGTTTTCACCGCCAGCGACGGTCGCTCTCACTCCCGACAGCGGCGGGTGTCCATCGTTCGAGACCGGTGTCGTAAACTCTATTCCGCGATACCGAATCCGCGAGGTGAGCGATCGCCGACGGTGGGAGCGACGGGAAAAGGGGCTTCGCGAGCCTCCAGCGCCCGACTAAAACCGGTCGGTCACGGCGTCGACGGGTTGTCCCACACCGCTCGGCGGGTCGACGCCGACCGGACGCCGTGAAGCGCGACCCGAAGTGGCGTTCGAGGCGACCGTCCGTCTTCCGAGGGGGTTCGGGAGATACCGTTATTACCGGGCAGCGCTCACCCACCGCATGGATGGATCGCAGGAAGACGGCTGGCTCTCGCGGGACCGCGACGACGGCCTGGACCACCCGCTCGCTCGGTTGGTCGTCCGGACGCTCCTCGAACAGTCGGACGGCGAACGCGGGATGGTGTTGCTGGTCAACGAGGCCGCCCGGTTCAAGGCCGCCAGCGACGGCGAGACGATCGACGCGATCACCCTCGATACGGTCCGTGCAGAACTCGTCGAGGAACGCATTCCCCCGATGGAGGCGGCCGGCATCGTGACCTACGACGAGGACGAGGATACGCTGGCGCTCGTCGATCCGGAGCGGGCGGTCCGGGCCCGCCTGGAGGACGCCGCCGCGGAGGCACCCGGCGAATCGTACAAGTGATCTCGCCGGGATGTGGCGGTCGCAAACGATCAGGGGCGGTCGTGTTCGCTTAAGTTCGAGTGGGCCCGCCCGGATTGTGAACCACGCCCTGACGTGCTCGCTTCGCTGTGCGCGTCAGGTCTACTTCAAATCCGTGCGCTCCACTCTTCGCTCATCGCGTCCGCTCCTCGCAGAAGAGTGGGCCCGCTCGGGACGTTAGTATTTGCTAGTCGATGCATTCGAGTCGAAACGTAAGCCTTGCTTGCGGTCATGTCTGTTTCAGTTGTCTGGGAGGTAGTCGCGTCGCTGTTCCATCTTCTCGCGTTTCGTGCGCCGGTCGTAGTGCTTGTCCAGCACCTTCCGGCTCACGTCCATCCGGTCGCTCACGATCTCGTGCGGAACGTCCTCCAAGAGGTGGGCGGTAATCGCCCCGCTCCGAACGTCATGGGGTGACCGGCTTGACGGGCACGTACTCGCCCGGTGGATGTGGGTAGCGTCGCAGTCGTCCGGGTCGCGGTCGTGCGGGCACCCCTCGCCGACCGCACATGGGCGAGTGACGCAGTAAATCGCGTCCCGAAGGGTGGAAGTGGTCGGGCGGCCGTGGCTTGTCGTCACCAAGGGTTCGCGCCCGTAGTCGTCGGTCACATCCTCACGGGGTCCCTCGATGTAATCCTGTAGCACCCGAGCGATACGCTCCGAAAGAGCGACCCACCGCTCACCCCGCTCCTTGTTCTTGAGCGGAGTGTCCTGTTCTGGCCGGTGAACCAACTCGATGCCAGGGGAGCGCGTATCGAGCTGGCAGTCGTCCAAGTCGAGCGCTCGAAGCGCACCGACTCGCATCCCCGTGTGCCACAGCGTGAGTATGATGACGTGTTGCCGGGATGCGTACTGATACCGGTCGAGATAGGCCAGGATGTTCTCGGCCCTCGCGGCGTCAAGGGACGTGTCGCTCACCTGTTCGTCGGTGCTGACGGTTGGGAGCATCACCTTCGAGCGAAGGCCCTCCGGCACCGCGTTCACCGACGCACAGAACCGGAGGAACGACCGGAGCGTGGATAATTGCCCGCGGAGGGTAACCATCTTCAGATCCCCTTCCTCGCGCCGCCACACCCGGAACGTGTGAAGATCCCGGCCGCTCAGGTCGTTCAGGTTCGTGATGTTCTCCTCCTCGCACCACTCCACGAACTTGCCGATTCGATACTTGTGGCTCTGGAGCGTGTTATCGGACGCTTCGCCGCGCCGCGTTTCCAGATACATATCGAGCGCGGCGTCTGGAGCCATCGCCTCCAGACCGTTGCTCACGCGGCCCACCTCCGACTATCAGACTGATTACTTTCGGCGCAATGCGCAGGCTTACGGTCGTACCGCTGATTCCATCGCATGGTGTACCTCACTCTGTTGGGGGCACCGTGGACGCACACCGCAGATGCCCGCACTTTGGACAGGTTCGGCATCTGCGGCGGGCGACCACGAGCCAGTCGGCACGTTCTGTCGCCCTTGTAAAAGAGTTCATCCAGACGCGTGTGGTGAAAGTGAAAGTAGTTGGTAACCAGACCCGTCCCCCGAATTTTCGCTATATCGGCGGTGAAAGTGAAACCGGGTCGCGGGCAATTCTGTACGTCACCTGACTTTTGATGTGGCGGGCGTTCCCTGTGCATGTGTTCGCTCGCAAGAGCGGCACCCAGCCGGCGGGGAACCTCCTCGGCTGGCGGCACCCTCCTCACTCTGACCAACTTCCCCAGCGGCGGGTGTCTCGCTCTGCCAGCACGATTTAGGCAGTAGCTACTTGTAATTACCGTTGGCAATTCCTATCCACACTTATTGTAAGCAATTACTAATGGACTAAAGTAGACTGATTACCGATGGCAATGGAGATGTGCAACAAGGTCCAAAACGTGCGCCTCGTACAGCCTACTGACTTCCTGATCCTCGAAGCTCTGAACGAACACGGTCGGAACGTAGCACCGAACTTGGAACACCACACCGACAAGAGTCGGAAGAACATCAATAACCGACTCCCGGTGCTGGAAGACTTCGGCCTGGTCGAGAAGGTCGGTCCCGCAGAGAACTCGGGACTGTACGAGATCACGGAGCGCGGCGTACTGGCACTCCAACACCGCGATGAATACGACGAGGTGGACGATTTCGGTCGATATCTGGACGAACAATAGGTTCGTATCTCGTACACACGACACCTCATTTCCGGTCAGAGCGAGCAACTGGAGAGCTACTTTTTCTTAAAGCCCATCTCAGCCCATTGTCTACAGTAGCCGATACTCCTCCCTCGTGGTCGATTCAGGCTCGAATATGCACACGGCGCGATCTCGTTCGTGTGCATATCGCGTCAAACGCTTCTCTCGACGCGCGACCGCTGGGGGTCGCATCGCAGAACCCCCGATTCGGGTGGCCTTCTCAGGTGTGAAACCGTATAACTCTCCACTAAGAGGGCTTGTCGATGGCGAATCAATCGGTATGCCGAGGAAGGTCAGTTAGGAGCCGCAGATCTACTTTCCATCGAGCAACCAGTAATCGAGAGACAGCGGAGGGGTGGAAAGATGTAAACGGAAACCGTCCCCCCTATATTAATCACCGACAGCAGGTATCCACTCTAACCGATTCCGCCGACACTATACCCCAATTAGAGTGATGAACGACGAATTTTCATCGACACTGTTCGACAGAAAATCACCAGACCGCAAGCGAGTGTCTATCTGTCGGCGTCTACCGCCTCCCCTTTACAGCCCATCGCGTCCGCTCGCCTCGATGGCGAGCGACGCACGCCATGGGCCGCGCTCGAAAGTGGCCAGAGGAGTCTATATATAAGGCGCGCGACGTGCGAATGCTTCTCGTCCTGGGATATTGGTAGACCCTATAAACCAGTAATTAGAATAGTATACGATTATACAAGAATTCTATTGATCAATACCGAAAGGCTCAGACTTCTTCTTTTGAATGTCGATATCATCAGCTATTTCGCTCCCTGAACGATCTTTATCAAGTTTAGCAACAAGCTCTAGTGATTTCTCCCTCTCTTTTGTGTAGTCTTTTCTTAGCATTCGAAGTCCCCTGCGCAGTCCCTCTGCAAACCTTGATCCCTTCTCAGTCTGCTTGTAGACATAGTATTCATCTGTTTTCTCTACGACTACCAACCCACAATCATCATATGTCTTTAATATCTTAGACAACCCTTCTTCTGTCGGTCCGAACGATTTGTGCTGGAACGGCCACTCCTCGATCCCGATATCATCAACTTCTTCGCGATAGTGGTATAAAGATTTGAAATACTTCTGTTTGCTGATTATCTCGCCGCCAAATTCATCAAGAAGCAAAATCCTAGGGTGAATTCGTGCTTCTTCTTCATTTAACGGATCTTGGCTTTCTTCGGACATATTATGAGAACTGGCTTAGTTCTGATTGCTGTTGTCTAGTTAGCTCCGTAGTCTCCGATGCCTGGAATTCTTTCCAGACTTCCGGATCCGAGGAAGTGAGAATTATCTGAAAAGGCGTCTCTACAAGGAAATCAAGAGATTTCTGTTTTACTTGAGGATCAAGGCGTGCAAAGGGTTCATCTAATACCAAAACCTCCCAATCGATTTCTCCAATCTTAGAAGCTTTATCGAGGATTGTACAGACAAACGAGATATTCAGGAGAACAATTTCTGCATCACTTAGGTCACCTCTCCGATCATATAGTCTGTTACGACCCCCATCATCGATAAGCGCGATTTCTCCTCTTTGTCCCCCTTCTCTTCGAATTTTGATTTCACGGGCAAGATCGGGAGCCAGCTTGGAGTGATAATCCTGCCACTTTTGCCGAAAGTTTTCGATATTTCGCTCGGCAGACTCCTCTTCCAACTCGCGCAATTGTTCCATACTTGACCTTTTCAATGATTCTAATTCCTCAATTTCAGCGACTTTATCGGCTTTTCTTTCCTCTAAAGAGATCACCATATCACCATATTCACCTAATTTTGATTCGATATTTGCCACCCTCTCTCTCGCAATATCTATGATTTCATCTATCTCATGATCGTAGTCATGGAGAACATCTATTACTTTATTGTTAACTTCATCTAACTCCTCTCGTTCCTGCTTCAGCGATTCAATCTTTTCAGTCGTACCTTCGAGTTCTTCCTCCAATTCTTGGATCTCTTCACTGATCTCGTCTAAGTCCTTCTCTGTTACATTCTGTTCATCTTTGAGGTCTTGGCGGACTTTCTCTAGATCGCGTTCACGATTGCAGAATGGACAACAGCCACTACTCAGTCTATTTTTCGATTTTCCTTTTCCCACCCTTCCATCACATACTGGACAAATGAATTCGTCCATGGCATCTAGAATTAATTCATCTATTTCTCGATCTCTGTCTTCCGCTACTGATTTTTCGTTCCTTAATTCCTGAAGGTCGGTTTGAAGACTGTTTCTCCTAGAGATGCAGTCATTTATTTTCTGCTCTAAATCAGGATGTTCTCTTAGTGTTTCGCTTATTGCCCTCAGATCGTCTCTTTCGGCTAATCTCAATACCTCTTCCCAATTTTCTTTTTGCCTCTCAAGCTCCGTGATCAAAGATTTCCGGTCTGAGATTTTGCTGCTCAATGCAGTTCTGTCGCTCTCCATTTCATCGATCTGCGATTCAATCCTCTCTAGTTCTTTTTTCTCAGATTCAATTTCCTCAGCTAGCCCCTTGTCCGTTGATTTTAAAATGACCTCAATCCTCTTCGGCCGATTTAGCTTTTCTAGAGGTAGTTGATCAAAATGAGAATGGATGAAGCTTAGGCCAACTAGATTTCGCTTCCCAATCGCACCCGATATAACCTCTTCACCGGTCTCTGGCCCAAATTCTCCCTCACTTTCTGTTTTTACTGACAGGCCGGATTCCTTCCGATGAATCTTAGTTCCATTAGTTAACTCTGATTCTACAGAATTACCGTGCCCCGTCTGCAGACTTATTGTATCGCCTAAAATTGCGTACCTGATTGCGTTAAATGTGAGCGTTTTTCCACTCTGATTTTCACCTTTTATCAACCAGTCTTCCCCATCAGTTTGGGGGATCTCCACACTCCCTCCGAAGGTGAATTCTTCCCGAGCAAAGTCATAGATTGACAGCGAATTAATTCTCATGTTTGACCCGTTTAGGTGAGTACTGGATGATCTCTATTAGATCATTGTAGTAATGTAAAGCTGTTGCCAACGCTAAAATAGTCAGTAGGATCCCCCCTAGTGCGATAATTTGGTTGTAGTAGAAGTGTCCAACAACAGGAGCAGAAAGTCCAATCAATAGACAACAAATGAGCGTTGTAACTTCACCACGGATCCGTTTGTCAATCGGATCGTAAACTTCGCCGGGAACTTTATTGAAAAGCTCAACATTTGTCTCAGAGACTGATACTACGTCTTCTGAGTCGTGGGGCAGTTGATCAAGGATAGCCCTGTCGTCGATCTCCTGTAATGCTTCTTCGTCTTCAGAAACGATATCGAGAGCCTCAAGATAGGATTCCACTCCAACAGGCTCGTAGAATTCTTTAATTAGGTAACTGGTTACTGCCTCTGAGATACCGACAACAGATATCACGGGCAACAGAATGCCGAACAGTAGAATTTTCGGAGGGGTAGACGCAAACTCTGTGAATCCTATAATACTGCTATATGTCAATAAAAACAGGACTCCGGGAGAATGCTCTTTGAGAGACTGAAGGCTATTCATAATTCAGGATGGATGTATTGCATCAAGTGCTTGTAAAACCATATGGGTTTCAGAGGTATGCGGTGTATTTTGATGATGTGGCCTTAGCCACACCCCTAAGTGGAAACGCGACCGCCCAGGTCGGGTTTCCGTTCGGGCGGTGGCTACAGCCCATCGCCCACAGCCCATCGCTCCCCGGCTCGACGCCATCGATCTCCCCCAGCACCCCGGCCTACACCCCGCAAACCAGGCGAAAATACCCGGAAAATAGAGACTTCGAGAGCGTCGCCACTACCCGCGAACCGGGACCTTCCCGGCCCGCGGGCGGCCGACCGCTACGCCAGTAGCCGCCAGGCGTCCACCCGACAGTTCTCTCCGCCCGGTCGTGTCCACTTCACCACGGCAGAGCGAAACCGCTCGGCGTCTTGCTTCGCGTCGGTCCACATCGAGAAGGCCTGCTTCGCCAGGAACGCCGGCGAGGGGTCCTCATCGGGGTCCAACTCGCCGAAGCGGATCTTCATCCGCGCGTCGCCCTTGTCCCGGTAATCGATGTCGTAGCGGTCGCAGAACGCCAGCAGCGCGCTTGTCCGTTCGTCCAAACCCCGCTCGGCCGCTTCCAGGGCCTTCGCCGTCGCCGACGCGGCGTCTCTCAGGGCTTCCTCCGCCCGCTGTACGGCGTCGTGAACCAGTTCGGCGACGTAGGTCGACCGGAGCGACACGCTCCCGTACTCGCGCTCCACGAGTTCGTCCATCTTCCGGAGCGCGTCGCGGACGCTATCGACGTGTCGGTCCTTCTGTTCCGCGATATCGGCCGGGGCCACTTCACCACCGTCGGTAACCAGGACTTCCAGCGATTCCCACTGGACCGGTGAGAGGCCGTCCTTGACGTGCTTCAACACGACGCTCTCCTGTTCGTGGTGGATGTGCGCCATGTCCAGCGTCGGCGGCTCCTCGAAGCCGTCGCTCACCTCTGCGTCGAAGTACGCATCCTCGACGAACGGGCCGCTCCCGTGGTCGGGCGCTACGTCCAGACCGGCGTCGATAAGTACCGCATGGAGTACCCGGTCTAACTCGCGTTCGAGCTGTGCCAGCGCTTCCTCATCGGCGCCGAGCGTATCGTCCCAGCGACTCACCTGATACGACACACCGACCTTCGGGTGCGCCAGGGGATCGTCTGGGTCCCGAGCGAGCGCCTCGCGGGAGTAGTAGTGCTTGACCTCCACGGGCAACTCGTGCGAGGGGAACGCCTCTCGGACGCGCTGAGGACCGAGCGTTACCGTGTGATAGTAGCCAGGGAGGTTGCGCCCGTGTTCGTCGTCGTCGTTCTGCACGATCTTGCGGTATCCGGTGCGGTCGTCTTCGAGCAAGTGGCCCATCGTCGCTACCGGGCCGTCGCGGGCGTGGACGGGGCCGCTCTCGTCCGTGTGAACCCGGACGTACCGCTCGGCGTCCTGGGTGTTGCTGAACTCCAGTGGGTTCTCGAAGTATCCCATCGAGATCCCGACCGCTTCGGCGGCGCGCTTCAGCAGGCGGGAGTATCGGAACGCGTTGATGTTGCTCCCCTGGATGCGGACGTTCACGCCCTCGTCCATCTCGTCGGGCACGTCCATCTCGAAGCGTTGCCCGTCGTCGCTCTCGACTTGCATCCCCTGCCAGCGCGGCGCGAGATGCGCGTTGAAGCTCTGCTCGCCGACCGGGTCCTCGCCGGAGTCTCGGGCGACGTGTAGGCGGAACTCCCGAATTTCATCCAGGCGGAACTCCGTCCCCGTGGGCGTAGATGGGCCGGGATGGACGATGCCGGAATCTTGATAGTAGAGCTTCACGACCCATGACTCGCCGGCCACCTCGAAGCGGGCGTGTTGGCTCCCCCCGCCGTCTTTGACCCGAGCGTCCGCGGCGAAGTACGGCCCCAGACCGTCCTCCGCGAACAGGAGGTTCGCCGCGTACTCGTGCCAAGAGGGATCAACCGCCCGCATCCCCGGCACCCTCCGTTACCGCGCGCTCGACACGGCGCTCACTCTCGGCAATTGGTTGCTGACCGCTCCAGTCCCAGCGGACACGCTCGCCCGCCTCTACGTCGTAGAGTCGGGACGCTCGGACGAACCCGGTCACGCGAACCCCTCCAGTGAAGACTGCCCGCGATCGCGGTTCTCACGAGACTGGTACTCGGTGCCTCCGACCGCGTCGTCCCAGGCGGCACGGTGGTCCAGATAGAGCTTGAAGATGTACTCCCACCGAGTCCACCCGGCGGGTCGCTGATACCGGTAGCAGTACGCCAACGAGTCCGTCGAAGTGATCTCGCCGATGATGAATTCGCTGTCGTAGCACCGCTTGTCCAATCCGAACGCGTGCAACTCTACGTCGGGGAGTACCTCGCGGACGGCAGCGACGATCTCCTCGCAGACTTCCACGTCGTCCCGGCCGCACATCGTTCCGATGCCGACCCGCTCAGTCACCAAATCGTGATCACGGAGTAGTTCCGCGTGTCGCTGGTAATCCTCGGGTTCCCAGCCCTGCACCACAGCAACGGGTTCGGCGCTGATATCGAGGATATCGTGTAGCTCCGCACACTCGATATGCGCTTCCAGAGTCCGCTGTTGCTGTTCGTGGACACTCCAATCGTGGAACTTCCGTACGTCGTCCTCGCAGACGTAATCCCGCCAGGCGTACTTCGCGGGCTGGAGCGTCCCAATGGCCTGGAGGTACAACTCCGTCGATTCGGGGTACTCGGCGAGACCCTGGCCGCCATTCTCGGGCGGGGCGAACATCGAGTAGGCGCCGGGGTCGATGAACAGGTCGTAGTCCCGCCAGCGGGAGTCCCGCCCGTTCAGCATGGTCTGGTAGTTGACCATGATCCGCGACGGTCGGGGGCCTTCGAGCCACCGCTGGGCCCGGGCCAGCATCTTCCGCGAGGAACCACTGGCCGCACCGGCCCAGAACTCTTGCTCGGTCGAAGCAAGATCTCGCCCGTCGCTCACGCGTGCTCACCCCCGTCGAGACGGCGGCGAGCGCGGCGGAGCAGGTTCCCGACGGTGCCGGGCGAACGCCCGGTCTTACGGGCGTACTCGCGCATCCCGTAACCGTCCTGTTCAACCGCCTCGTACACCTCTCTCTCGGCTTCAGAGAGCGGCGATAGGTCTTCTTCGTAGTGGAACAGCGACGACTGGAACGTCACCACCACTCACTCCCGAAACACTCCGGGTTCCCGCAGAGCTTGTAGTGCGGATATGCCGCGACGGGAACGTCCGTGAAGTCCGCGTCCTCTCGGTAATCCGGCTCGACGCACGCCGGCTTTGGCTCGTCACTGTCCGGGTCCGGCCGGTGGAGCGTGTCCGCCCACTGCGAGCGGTTCCGAACGGCCGTCTCGGGCACGTCTTTCCCATCCGCATCGGGGTGTGAGCGGCTCATGCCGCATCACCTCCGGCTACGGTAACCGCCGGACGTGAGAGGTGGCCGGTTAGCTCTTGGTTGGACTCCGATTTGAGCGGGCCGCTCTCGATTCCACTTAGCGCCTGAAAATCACCTCCCGAGCGGCTATAGGAGACGATTCTGTACGGACACAGAACGCCGAGAAGTTGAGTGGGCCCGCTCGGATTTGAACCAAGGACGAAGCGGTTATGAGCCGCTCTCTCTAACCAGACTGAGATACGGGCCCTCGCGTCCCACGATTTTGGGTGCCAGCCCTTTAGCCTACCGGGTTCGCGCGCCCCACGGCCCGGGGACGCCTTTTAGCCGTTCGCGCTCCGAGCTCCGGACGTGCAGTTCGACACTGTTCAGGGCGACATCGCGGCCCAGTCGGCCGACGCGCTGGTCAACGCGGCGGGGACGAGCCTGCGGATGGGCAGCGGCGTCGCCGGCGCGCTCCGCCGCGCGGCGGGCGGGCCGATCAACGAGGACGCGATGGCCGAGGGACCGGTCGATCTGGGCGCCGTGGCCGTCACCGACGCCTACGCGCTCGACGCCGACCACGTGATCCACGCCGCCGCGATGCCCCACTACGGCGACGGCCGCGCCACCGAACAGTCGATCGCCGACGCGACGCGCAACGCGCTCGCCCGCGCCGACGAGTTGGGCTGCGAGTCGGTCGTCGTTCCCGTCCTCGGTACCGGCGCCGCCGGCTTCGCGTTCGCCGAAGGAGCGCGGATCGTCTGCGAAGCCATCGACGGCTACGAGGCGGACGGGCTCTCGGACGTGCGGGTGATCGCCTACTCCGACGAGGAGTTCGCCGAGCTGGAGCGGGTCGCCGCGGACGGTCGGGACTGATATCGACTACTCGTCGGCGGTCCGACGGACCAGATCGGCCAGATCGTCCCAGAAGCCGTCGGCGTACTTCTCGGCGTCGTCGATGGTGGGGCGGGCGTTGGTCTCGTTGACGACCCGCCGCTCGTCCGTGACGAGCAGGTCGACGCCGAGGAAGGGGATGTCGAGCGCGTCGGCGGTCCGCTCGGCCAGCTCGCGGAGTTCCGGGTCGAGATCGACGCGGCTCGCTTGGGCGCCGCGGTGGACGTTGTGCTTCCACTGGCCCGCCGCGAGCGCGTCGTCGGGGAGCCGTCGCTCGACCGCGCCGACGTACTCGCCGTCGAGCACCATCACGCGGTAGTCGGTCGCGCCGGGGAGGTACTCCTGGAGGAGGAAGGACTTGTCGCCGGTGGCCCGGAAGTCGTGGACGAGGTCGAGGTAGTCGACGACGCCGAGCAGCGAGTCCAGATCGCTCGCCTTCGCGACACCGACGCCGCGGGTCGTGGAGTTGGGCTTGACGACGACCGGCGGGTCCAGCCGCTCGAAGGCGGCGACGACCTCGGACTCGTCGACGGGGTTCGAGACCACGACCGTCTCGGGGACGGGCACGTCGGCGGCGGCCAGACGGGCGACGACGCCCGCTTTGTTGCGCGAGCGGAGGATCGCCTCGCGGTCGTTGACCCAGGGGACGCCCAGCGCGGCGTCGGCGACGCCGCCCTCCATCAGGCGCGGCGGGAAGACGAACCCGGCGTCGAAGTCGTCCCACGGGGGGTCGGTCAGGTGGACCGTCCGCTCGCGGGTGCGGACGTGGTCGACGTCGATGCCGCGGTCGCCGAGCGGCCCGCCCATCCGCTCGTACGTTTCGGCGTTCGTGGCGACCGCCAGCCGGAGCATGCCCGTCCGTTGCGACGAGTCCCACTTAGCCCCTCCGCTACCAGCGGTCGCGCGTGTGGGACCCGTGGTCGCGAATGACGAGGGCGGCGGGCGCCGCCGGTCGACGCCCGACGAGTCCGCTCGAACTCGTCACTCGCGACGGGAAGAAACCGAGAGGAAGACTGCGTTACCGGATCAGCAGTTCATTGCCGCGTTCGACCTTGATGCGGCAGGGCGGAGTGATCTTGTTGTACGCGCGGCGGTAGGCCTCCTTGACTTCCTCGGCCTGGTCGACGTCGCAGTAGGCCGTGAAGAGGCGCTCGCCGGCCTGGATGCGGGCGGCGGTGCCGACGATCTTGCCGAACGCCTGGCGCATGCCGTCGGAGACGCGGTCCGCACCCGCACCGGTCGCCTGCTTGTTCTCTCGGATGACCTGATGGGGGAACTTCCGGAGGACCATCTTGTAGTTGCCCTCGCCGAACTCCTTGATCAGGTGGCGGTTGGCCGAGAGCCGGGAGGCCTCCATCGAGCCGTGGCGGAGCTGGACCGACTCCTCGACGACGAGGCTGATCTGGACCGGGTAGTCGTCGCCGTCCGCGTTCTTGTCGCCCATCTGGTGCTGTGCGATCTTCGAACCGGGAATACCCGTGATGTACTCCCGTCGGGTGTACGCGGGCTTGTCGATGTCCCGGTACATCGAGGCAGGTTTGTCCGACATAGTCTTGCCGTAAACGAGTCCGAGCGGGTGGATAAAGCCTTCGAACCCGCTCGACCTCGTGCGAACGCGTCGCACTCGCCGCCCTCGGTTCGTCGGGGCCGCCTCGCCCCGTGTCGTCGCAGTCGCTCACCGCTCGGCTCCGTCGCGGGGGACCGAGACCTCGTGGCCGTCGAGTTCGTCGACCAGCGCACCGGGTGTGACCACCGCTACGCCGGTGTCCTCGGCGCGCTCGCGGGCTGTCCGGGGGAGCGTCGCGCCGGCGACGACCACCGCCGCGTCGAGGTCGCCGTCGCGCTCGACCGCGCCAGCGAGGCGCTCGACCGCCGACCCGTCGACCGTCGACGCGGCGTCCGCGTGGACGGCGAGGACGCCCGCGCGTACGTCCGCCGGACCCGGGGCCCTCGCGCGGAGGTCGACCGCGTCGTCGACCGCGTCGACCGTCCACCCGGTCGCCCCGAAGCACTCGGCGACGACCCGCCTGAACCCGTCGGTATCGAGGCCCGCCAGTGCCGCGGGCGTCCACCCGTCCGCGGTGTCGACCCCGTCACCGCCGTCGCGTTCGTCACTCGTCTCGCCGTCGTTCGAGTCGTCTTCGGCGTCCCTCCCGTCCGCGTCGTCCGCCCGGTCGCCATCGCCGGTTCCGCTCCCGAGGACGGCGTCGGCCGCGTCGGCGGCGTCCGCGACCACTTCGGCCTCGGACGCGTCGGCGACCGCGTCCGCGACCGCCTCGGCGGCGGACCCGTCGGCGGCGGTCGACGTGGCCGTTCGCTCGGCGCTCAGCCACTCGTCGTCCGTCCCGTCGTCGGCGAGCGTCCACTCGCTGTCCGCCGAGCCGGCCCCGTCGTCGGTCTCCGTCCCGTCGGTCCCCGCGTCGCCGTCGGGTTCGACGCTCGTCTCGGAACGGGGCTCCGTCTCGCCCTCGCCGTCGTCGCTCGCGTCCCCGTCGGCCGCTTCGGGCGGGACGACGACGGTCGCGGCGTCGGTGTCGTCGGTATCGTCGCGGTCGGTCGCGGACGGATCGGGTCGGCGGGCGGCGAGTCGGTCGTCGAGGTCCTCGACGGCGTCGAGCGCGTCGGGGACCCGTTCGCGGGCGACCGCCCGAGCGGCGTCGAGCGAGGACTCGGCGCGGTCGCAGGCGGCCGCGGCCGCCGCGGGAGGCGCCCCGTCGGCGGCGTCGAGCGCCCGTCGGGCGCGCTCACAGCGCGCGTCGACCAGCGCCTCGGCGACGGTGGCGAGTCGCTCGCGAACCGCCTCGCGGTCGCCGTCGAAACGGGGGTCGTCCCGTCCCCAGTCGAGCGCGCGGAGCCGTTCGTACCGCTCCAGCGCCCGCACCCACCACGTGACGGCGACCTCGGTGTCGTCGGTCGACCGGGCGACTTCGACCGCCTGCTCGGCGCGTTCGAGCGGCGCGGCGGCCAGGCGCTCGCGCTCGGCGTCGAGGTTCGTCCGCCGGCGCTCGATCGACTCGTCGCTCGGCCGGTCGGCGTCGACCGACAGCGCCGCCGCGTAGCTGTCGGCCGCCCGCTCGAAGTGGTCGGCGGCCGTCTCGTAGGCGTCGTCGTCCCAGCGGGTGTGGCCGCGCTCGCGGGCCTGCTCGGCCTGTTCGGCGTAGGCGCGGCGCTCGTAGGCGCGCAACCGCTCGCGGTAGGCCTCGATGCGGTCGTCCACCGACGCCGCGGCGCCGTCCAGCGACGCCGCCGTCTCGCGAGCGGCGTCGAGCGTCGCGCGCACGTCGCCGACCGCCGCCAGCACCACGTCCACGTCACCGGCCTCGAAGGCCCGCTCGACGCGGTCGAGCGTCTCCTCGGCGGCTTCGAGGTGGCGCTCAGCGCGCGACCAGACCCCCGCGGCGGCGTCGACGAACTCCCTGACCGCGTCCAGGTCGCCCCGCGAGGGGAACCGGTACTGCGCCCCCGCGACGGTGTCGAGGACGAGCGTCGCGTTGCGCAACCCCGCCTCCGTGCGGGCGTCGACCACCTCGTCCAGCGGCACCGACCGCGTGCGGTCCCCGTCGGCGCGGCCGACGGCGAACAGCACCCGACCGTCCGTCACCAGCGCCGCCGCGCTGTGGTCGCCGTCGGGCGCGACCTGCCCGGTCTCGACCGGCTCGTCGCTCGCTCCGCCGTCCGCCTCTTCGACGACGAATCCCCGTTTCCTGTTCCGGACGACGAACCTGGGGGTCTCGGCCGGCTCGACGTACTCGGCGAGCGGGCGGTCGTGCAGGAGCCCCCGACCGATCAGGCCGCCGCTCCCCGTCTCCGTGAGCACCTGTGCGTCCCCGTTCTCGACTTCGATGACGTGTTTCATTCCCCCGCACCGCGCGTGACTGGCGTAGCCATCGACAGGGTGATACTAAACGCTTGCGTCGGTCCGCCGGACGACCGTCCGGTTACCCGCGCGCCACTGGGGACCTTTTCCCGCTCGCGACCCAACGGACGCCTATGAACAAACTCGTCGACGGCGAGTGGCGGACGGACATCGACGAATACACGAACGAAGACGGGGAGTTCGAGCGCGGGGAGACGACCTTCCGCGACCGCGTCGCGGACGACCCCGACGCGCGCTTTCAGCCCGAGGCCGGTCGGTACCACCTCTACGTCTCCTACGCCTGCCCGTGGGCTCACCGGACCCTGCTGATCCGGTCGCTGAAGGGCCTCGAAGACGCGATCTCGGTCGATATCGTCGACCCCTACCGCGACGACGGTGGCTGGCAGTTCACCCCCGAGAAGGCGGGGTGTACGCCAGACACGGTCAACGGGAGCGACTACCTCCGGGAGGTCTACCAGGAAGCGGACCCGGACGCGACCTGTCGCGTGACGGTCCCGGTCCTGTGGGACGGGAAAGCGGAGACCATCGTCAACAACGAGTCCGAGGAGATCCTGCGGATGCTCGACACGGAGTTCGACGACGTGGCCGAGCGCGACGTGGACCTCTATCCCGAGGGGTACCGCCAGACGGTCGACGAGATCATCGACGACATCTACGACCCGATCAACAACGGCGTGTATCGGGCCGGCTTCGCCGGCTCGCAGGCGGCCTACGACGAGGCCGTCGACGAGCTGTTCGACGCCCTGGACCACTACGACGAGGTGCTGGCCGACCAGCGCTACCTCGCCGGCGACCGCCTGACCGAGGCGGACATCTGCATGTTCACGACGCTGGTCCGCTTCGACGAGGTGTACCACACCCACTTCAAGTGCAACGTCAGAGCGATCCACGAGTACGACAACCTCTGGCCGTACCTGCGCGACCTCTACCAGACGCCGGGCGTCGCCGAGACGGTGAACATGGACCACATCAAGGAGCACTACTACACGACCCACCCGGACGTCAACCCCAAGCGGCTGGTCGCCCGCGGGCCGGACCTGCACTTCGACGCCGAACACGACCGCGACGAACTGCCGGGCAGTCTCCCCACGGAACTGCTGCCGCTCGCGTGACCCGCCCGAGGGTCGCTCTCTCCCGCCGATGAGCGGCTCGGTCAGTCGTCCTCGCCCGAGACCGGACGCCGCGACAGTTCGCCGACGCGGGCCGCGAGTTCGCGGTCGAGCGGCGATTCGGGGTGGGTGCGAAGGGCGAGGGCGCTGCCGTCGTCGAACGTCGCGGTGACCGTCCGGCGGCGTCGTCGGACCACTTCCGTCCCGTCGAACTCGTCGCCGTTGCGCACGGCGTAGACGACCAGCCCGAAGCACGCGACCGTCGCCAGCGCGAACAGCGGCGGGAGGACGCTCCCCTCCAGCGCGACGAGCGTCGCGAACGGGCCGACCGCGAGCGCGGCCGCGCCCCAGCGACCCAGCGGGTCGTCGCCGGCGCTGCCGCGGACGCGGCGTTCGAGCCCGCCGAGCGCGTCGGCGAGGGTGTCGAGCGGGTCGAAGCGGCGGAGTCGATCGGTCAGCGTCCGCCCGTCCGGGGCGACGCCCTCCCGGCGGACGTGGTCGGCGGCGAGCGCGCCCCCGACGGCGGCCAGTGCGAGCGACGGCGTCAGCGGCTCGGCGGCCGTCCCGAGGACGCCGAGGAACGCGACCACCGAACAGAGATAGCCGACGCCGCCGAGCAAGCGGGCGTCGCGGCCGCGCAGTCCCAGCGTCGAGTCGACGGAGCTGCGGACCGCCGCCAGCCGGTCGAGCCCGACGCTCAGGAGGCCGTCGTCGGTGACGGCGAGGAGGCGGTCGTCGCTGAGGCCGACCGCCGCCCGGCCGCCGCCGTCGCCGAGCAGTCTGGCGGCGTCGACGGCCTGTAGCGACTCGTCGCGCCGGAGGTGCCGCCGGACGGACGCGGCCTCGTGGCCCGTCGGCGAGGCGGGCGTCCACGGTTCGACGGTCGTCGCGTCCTCGACGGCGGTCGCGAGCGGGCCGGCCCCGCGCTCGTCGGCCCCGTCGCCGGCCGCGGCGTCGCGCTCGCCGCCGTCGATCCCGGACGGCGGGTCTCGGGCGGTCGGCCGCGAGTCGCGGTCGGCGGTCGCCGCCCCCGTCACCGCCGGGTCGGTGTCGTCGCCGCCCCCCACCGCCGGGTCGGTGTCGTCGCCGCCCCCCACCGCCGACGGCGCCGACTCCCTCCCGCCGTCGCGAACGGACTCGTCCCGGCGGTCGCCGGGCGGTCGCTGTTCACTCATGCCCTCGTCTACGCCGCCCCGACCGGATTGTAAATGACGGCTTATCCACCCGATACGGCCGTTCGCGGCCGATTCGTCGGAAGCCAGACGCCGTGAGGAGACCGGCGACGCTCGGGGCGCCAGCGGCGGCGCCGGCCGGGATCCGGCGGGGCCGTCCCGGGCTCCGGCGACGACGGCCGCTGTCGAAAGGCCGTAGGAGCGGGGCGACTTCGGTGACGGCATGACCAGAGTCACGGTCGGCGGGCGCGTCCACGTCGGCTTCCAGAACCTCTCGCTGGCACACGAACGCCTCTACGGCGGCGTCGGCCTCGCGCTCGCCGAACCGCGACTCGACCTGCGCGCCGAACGGGCCGAGGCCGTCGACTGCGACGACGACGCGGCGCGGCCCTACGTCGAGCGCGTCGTCGACCACCTCGACGTGCCCGGGGCGACCGTCCGCGTCGACGAGCGACTCCCCCGCCACGCCGGCCTCGGCAGCGGGACCCAGCTCGCGCTCGCCGCGCTCGTCGCCGTCGCCGGCGCCTACGACATCGACGTGGATCCGCGGGAGTGCGCGCCGACACTGGGACGCGGCGGTCGCAGCGGCATCGGCGTCGCGACCTTCGAGTCGGGCGGGTTCGTCGTCGACGGCGGCCACCCGACCGAGCGGTTCACCACCGCGCCGCCCGCGGAGGGCGAGTGGGCGGTCCCGCCGGTCGTCGCGCGCCACGACCTGCCCGATTCCTGGCGGTTCGTCCTCGCGATCCCCGAGGCGGGCCCGGGCCGCAGCGGCGACGAGGAGGACGCGAGCATGCGCTCGGTCGTCGAGCGCGCCGACCCGGGGATCGCCGAGGAGATCGCGCTGGTTGTCACCCAGGGGTTGCTCCCGGCGGCCGCGACGGGCGACCGGGCGGCGTTCGGCGACGCGATCGCCCGGCTCGGCCGGCTCAACGGCGCCTGGTACGCCGACGAACAGGGCGGCGTCTACCGACCGCCCGCGGGGGCGATCATCGACGCTCTCTCGGACCACCCGGCGGTCGCCGGCGCCGGCCAGTCCTCGTGGGGACCCACGGTGTACGCGCTGACCGACGCCGACTACGCGCCGGAGGTGGCCGACGCGGCGCGGGCGGCGCTGTCCGACGCGGCGGACGGGGGACGCGTCGTCGTCGCTCGCCCGCGCGACGAGGGCGCGACGGTCGCGGACGACTGACACCTGCCAAGCGCCGACCCACCGTTTCAGCGAGCGAGAATGGCGGCGCAACAGGTAAACGGGCGGGAGAGAATGGTGGTCGCATGGACCGGATACCCTTCGGGGTCCGCCAGCTCGACACGACCCTCGGCGGCGGCGCGCCGACGGGCAGCGTCGTCCTCGTCGCGGGCGAGGGCGGCGCGGGGTCGCGGGAGTTCCTCCAGACGAGCACGCTGTTGAACGCCCTCGCCGAGACCGACTCGGAGTTACACGACCTCTACTACGGCGACCTGGCCGCGAACGCGAACCCTCCCGGGGAGGTTCACTTCATCTCGTTCACCGAGAGCCGCGAGTGCTTCGAGAGCGAGGTGCGGACCACGATGGAGACGGACATCGTCGACGCCGGTATGGAGGCGGTCCGCTACCACGACCTCTCCGAGCAGTACTTCCACCAGAGCCCGGTCCCCCGGGACTGGTACGCCGAGGCGACCGCCGACATCCGCGACCTGCGAGCGCGCCAGGAACGGGACGACATCCTCGGCGAACTCGGCAGCCGGCTGAGCGAACACGCCCCGGGCAACCTAGTCGTCATCGACTCGATCAGCGACCTCGTCAGCACCGCCGGCCGCGACCAGAACCTCGACTGGACGGACATCGCCTTTCTGGTCAAGGGCCTCCAGAAGGGTGCCGACCGCTGGAACGGCGTCATCCTCGTCCACCTCAACCAGGAGACCGTCTCGTCGACCGAGTACGGCCAGCTCGTCGACGGCGTCGACGGCACCCTGGAGTTCGAGTGGGCCAGCGGCGGCTCCACTCGCGCGCGCACGCTCGTCGTCAAGCAGTTCCGGGGCGTCCTCTCGGGGATCGACGACGAGAACATCGTCCAGTTCGAGACGGAGGTCGGCGACGGCGGCTTCGACATCAGCGACGTGCGCAAGATCCGCTGACGGGATCCCGTCCGCGATCCGCCGGAGAACGGCCGCGAGGGGCGGTATCGGTCGGGTCCGCCAGTTCGAATTTCGAGAACCGGTGGCAAACCCTTAACTGCTTACTCCCGTCAAGAGGAACTAATGGCGAGCGAGTCGTCGGACGACGCCGGCGTGTCCGTGACCCTGCCCGCGGACGTAGAGGCCTGGCTGGACCGGAAGGCCGCCGACCTCGACGTCGACCGGGAGGCCGTCGTCGTCCAGTTACTCGCGTCCTACCGCGCCGCCGAGGAGTTCGGCGACGAGGACGTGACCGCCGCGCTGGGGACCGACGTGGAGGACGAAGTACGCGACGTGATCGCCGAGCGACTGCCCGACATCGCCGACGCCGTCGCCGAGCGCGTCGACGGCGGGGGCGGCGACCTCGACGCCGTCGAGGAGGGCCTGTCGGCCGAGATCGACCGCGTCGAGGCGGAGTTCACCGACAAGATACAGGACGTGCGCGACCGGGTCGTTCAGGTGAAACGGGAGGCCGACGGCAAGGCCGAGGCCGACCACACCCACCCGGAGTTCGGCGAGCTCGCGACGCTCTCGACGGCCGTCGACGACCTGGAGTCGTCGCTCTCGGCCCTCGAATCGCGAGTCGACGAGGCGACCGCGGACGCGGCCGCCGCCGAGGAGCGAGTCGACGCCCTCGACGACCGCGTGAGCGAGATCGAGCGGGCGACCGACCGGCTCGACGAGGTCGAGGAGCGCCTGCGGACGGTGGCCTGGGTGGTCAGCGACCTCCGCGAGGCCGAGCAGGCCCGCTCGACGGGCACCGACGCCATCGACCGGCTGAAGGCCACCGCGGCGGAGCTCGACGTGGACCGGGCGGTCTGCGAGAACTGCTCGCAGGCCGTCGACATCGCGCTGCTGCACGAGCCCAAGTGCCCCCACTGCGACGCGACCGTCAGCGACGTGGCGCTGCCGGGCGGGCTGTTCGGCAAGCCGAAGCTGACCGTCGCGCGGAAGCTGGAAGCCGGGGACGAGACGGACCGTTCGAACGTCCCCGACGCCGCCGACGGGAGCTGATATCGTGAGCGACGACCCCGACACCGACGGTTCCGACGAGAGCGCCGAAGACGGCCGCGGCGACCCCTTCGAGTCGTTCGGCGAGTACCGCGAGCGCGACGGCGACCCCTTCGACTCCCTCGGCGACGGCCCCGACGGCCCCGACGGCGACGACGCCGGACCGGCGGGCGGCGAAGACGACATCGGAACGTCCGCGGGCGAACGCGACCCCGCGGGCGGGACGGCCGACGCGGTCGACCCCGACCCCTTCGAGTACATGGGCGACCGAAGCGGGAGCGAACGGGTCGATGCCACCGACGAGGCGGAACGGGTCGACGAGCGCAGCGAGGACCCGCTCGCGGACGTGACCGTGTCCGACGAGGACCCCTTCGAGTCGTCGGCGAGCGCCTTCGAGCGGTCGGGCGTCGAGGGGATCGACCCCGACGAGGTGTGGGAGCGGCTCACCGCGGAGCCCGGCGCGAGCGACGGGGACGCCGACGGCGCACCCGCCGAGGGCGAGGAGGACGACGTGGTCACGGTGTCGAAACACGGCTACTGCGAGGGGTGCGAGCACTTCTCGCGCCCCCCGGACGTGACCTGCGGCCACGAGGGCACCGACATCCTGGCGTTCGTCGACGTCGACCGCGTCCAGGTGAGCAACTGCCCGGTCGTCGAGGAGCGTCGGGACCTCGAAGAGGACGCCTGACAGGCGGCGACGAACTGAGCTGCCGAACGACGACCCTGCGGCGGCTGTGGGAGAGCGAGGTATACTTACGCCCGGGCGGTCAACGGGCGTGGTACCATGCAGTTCTGCGACGACTGCGGTTCGATGATGCACGCCGACGGCGACGAGATGGTCTGCAAGAGCTGCGGCGCCACCGTCGGGAAGGACGACGACCTGGCCGACCGGTTCGTCAGCACCGCCGAGCAATCCGGCGAGGAGGTCGTCGAGACCGAGGAGGGCGCGAACTTCGAGGGCAAACCCAAAGACAAGAGCGTCACCTGCGAGGACTGCGGCAACGGCGTCGCCTGGTACACGATCAAACAGACCGGCTCCGCCGACGAGCCGCCGACGCGATTCTTCAAGTGTACGGAGTGTGGCCACCGCTGGCGCGAGTACAACTGATCCGGGATCGACCCGCAGACGGCGGGCGGCCGCCCGCTATCGCGCGGTCGCTTTCGGGCTGACGGTCCAGTAGGCGCCGCGGTGGCGGACCAGACCCCGGTCTTCGAGCCGCGCGAGGACGACGCCGACGCTGCCGCGCGGGACGCCGGTACCCTGGCAGATCTCCGCCGGCGTGAACGCTTCCTCGCGGCGCTCGGTGAGGTAGGCGAGCACGCGGTCGGCGTTCTCGGAGCCGGCCGCGGGCGGGCGGAGCTGCTGCTCGGGCGTCTGTTCGAACTGGTCGATACTGATTGGCATAACGTCTGTACGCCGGCCGAGAGCATATCGCTATCGGCTCGGTCGGTGACCGGATGCGCTCGTTCGGCGGCTGGACCCGTTCGTGGGCCCGCCGACCGGACGCGGTCGTCCCCGGAAATTATGGCGCCCGGGGCGGTATCGTCGGACATGAGCGACGAACCGAACGGGGGGACGGACGACCCCATGGAGGCGCTGGTCGGGATCGTCGCGGTCGCGACGCTCCCGCTCGCGGCCCTGGCGGCCATCTTCGTCGGCGGGAACGCGGCCGCCGTCGTCGCCATCGTCGGGTGGTTCCTCCTCGTGCCGGTGCTGGGGATCCTCTCGGAGCACGTCGACCTGCGGGAGCACCTCGGCGAGCGACGCGAGCGGGACCGAACGACCGGCGCACCTCGCGGCGACGAACGCGACGGCGAGGACGACGCCCTCCAGCGGCTCCGGGAGCGCTACGCGGCCGGCGAGATCGACGACGTCGAGTTCGAGCGCCGACTCGAACGCCTGCTGGAGACGGAAGGCGTCGAGGTCCCCGAGGGGGTCGACCCGACCGGGTCCGCCGGGGCCGGCGTCGACCTGTCGGCCGACCGCCAACGCGAGCGCGAGCGGGAGTGAGTCGGTGGCCCGACGCCGGACCCCGCCTGCCGCGCGGCGCCGGGTCTCTCCTGCCGCGCGGCGCCGGGGGAGGCCGTTTTTCCGGCTGATACTCCCAGACCGTTATAATCGGTCTGTTCGCTGGAACGTTGACGAGTCGGTCGTCACCGGACTCGATCCGAGTCCTCTACGTCGACGACCCCGAGTCCGGCGGTCTGGCCGCCGCCGAGACGGGCGAGGCGACTTCGCCGTCGAGACGGTCGCGACGGCCCGGGGATCCCCGAGGCCGACCGCGAGCGCGTGTTCGAGGCCGGGGGCGCGCGGTTCGAGTTCACCGGCGTCGAGACCTACGGCGAGACCGCGACCCAGGCGACGACGACGACCGCCGCGCCGACGACGGTGCTGCCGACGGCGTGGATCCGCAGTCGGTCCAGGAGGTCGTGGGACTCCTCGTGGAGCGAGCACACTTCGTCGATCTCGGAGCCGGCGTCGCAGACGGGGAGGAAGTCCATGGCGATGTGGAGGAAGATACCCGCGGCGAAGCCGAAGACGACGGCGTTGAGCGTCGCGATCTCGGGGACCGGGAGCGCCGCGGTCGGGACGGCGGTGATGCCGACGCCGGCGGCCGGGAGGAGCAGCGCCGAGACCGGCTTGCCGCTGCGGCGCAGGCGCCGCGCGGCGGCGTAGCCCGCGGGGCCCTTGTGCGAGACGATGGCGAGACCGAGCAGCAGGCCGAGCGTCGGCATCGAGCCGTAGACGAGACCGATGATCAGGCCCGCCGAGAGCGCGTGGGCGGTGATCTGGGCGGTCGTCACGTCCATCGGGAGGTCGCGGTGGGTGAGCCGGTGGCCGACGACGTGGCCGCTGTAGCCGACGACGATCCCGGCGGCGATGCCGATACCACCGATCTGCGGCGCGATACCGCCGTTGCCGGCGATGCCGATGGCCTGCGGGACCAGGAACATCGCCGCGCTGGTCACCATCGCGCCGCTGGCCAGGCCGTAGCCCCACACGAGCCGCTGGGGGTCCGTCTCCGTCGCTCGCGCGCCGAGATACGCCCCCGCGGCCATCGCCGCGAACGCCACCCACCCCACGATCAGCACTTTCCACGTCTCGGCCAGGACCGCCACGACCGACAGCACCAGCAGTAGCGCGACGCCCGCGCCGCCGACCGGCGAGAGCCGTCCCGTCTCGTTATTAACATCAGAAGGTTCGTTAATACCCATCGTTTAGCAACACGGAAGTTGATGTTAATAAGGCTGTCGCTCGGGAGACGAACGGGCCGGAGAGCGGCCGAGAGCGGGCGGTGGGGGTCGACGGGTATCAGGCCTCGCGCATGGCGCGGCGGTCGAGGACGCTCCCGTCGAGTCGGTCGGGGTCGGCGTCGCGGGCGGCCCAGACCACCAGATCGGCGGCCCGTTCGGGGTCGGTACCGCGGCCGCCCGTCAGGTCGGTGGCGACGGCGCCGGGGTCGACGACGGCCGCCGGCCACTCGGTGTCGGCGGCGAACTGGCGGACGACGGCCTCGACTGTGGCCTTCGAGACGGCGTAGGCGCCGAAGCCCGCGCGGGCTTCGCGCGCGATTCCGCCCGAGAGCGCGAGCAGGCGCGCGTCGTCGGCGAGGTGGGGCCGGGCCTCGCGAAACGTCGCGAAGACGCCGCGGGCGTTCGTCCGCATCGTGTCGTCGAACGCCGCGTAGGACTCGCGGTCGATCGGCGTCTCGCCGGCGTCGCCGTGGTAGACGCCGGCGTTGGCGACGACGGCGTCGACGGCCCCGCCCTCGCGGGCCGCGGTCTCCAGTAGCCGCTCGGCGTCGAACTCGTCGCGCACGTCGGCCCGCTGGGTCGTGATCGTCCCGCCCGACGCGCGGATCCGTTCGGCGAGGTCGTCGAGCGCGTCGGCGTCGCGGGCACAGGTGACGACGTGTGCGCGCGCGTCGGCGACCGCCTCGACCGTCGCCCTGCCGATCCCCCGCGTTCCGCCCGTGACGACGACCGTCGCTCCGTCCATACCGCGCCGTTGGGACCGGTCCGTCATGAGCGTCCCGACGAGGCGACGGCGGGCGAGCGGCGCGCGACCCGCCGACCGCACCGGTTGGGCACCCCCTTTTTCAGTCGTGGGCACCCACAAGCGGGTAATGGCAGGGCTATCGGGACGGGCGGACGGCGAGTCGGTAACGGTCGTCGGCGGCGGCGTCGGCGGTCTCTCGACGGCTGCGTACCTCGCCGACGCCGGCGCGGACGTGACGCTCGTGGAGAAAAACGACCAGCTGGGCGGCCGCGCCAGCCGCCTCGAAGCCGAGGGCTTTCGCTTCGACATGGGTCCCTCGTGGTACCTCATGCCCGACGTGTTCGAGCGCTTCTTCGGCCACTTCGGGAAGGCCCCGGGCAACTACTACGACCTCGAACGGCTCGACCCGCACTACCGGGTCTTCTTCAAGGGCGAAGGGGTGGGTGCCGGCGACGGCGAGCGGGTCGACATCGCCGCCGACCGGGCGAAAAACCGCGAGCTGTTCGAGTCGATCGAGCCGGGGGCGGGCGAAGCCTTCGACGAGTACCTCGCGACCAGCGAACGCCACTACGAGACGGCGATGGACAAGTTCGTCTACGAGGACCGCTCCTCGCTCCGGGACTGGGTCGACCTGGACGTGATGCGCGCCGCGCCCGTGGGGCTCACACTCCTGCGGTCGATGCAGAGCCACGTCGACGGGTACTTCGAGAACCCCAAGCTCAAGCAGATCATGCAGTACACGCTGGTGTTCCTGGGCGGCTCGCCCCGCAACACGCCGGCGCTGTACAACATGATGAGTCACGTCGATTTCAACATGGGCGTGTACTACCCCGTGGCCAACGAGGCCGACGAGGACGGGAACCACCCGGGCGGCATCGGCGTCGTCGTCGACGCGTTCGTCGACCTCTGCCGTGAACTCGGAGTGAGCTTCGAGACCGGCGTCGAAGTCGAGGAGATCACCCGCCGCAAGCGGGGCTTCCTCGTCGTCGACGATGCGGGCGAAGAGCGCCGACCGGACCGCGTGGTCGTCAACGCCGACTACGCCCACGCCGAGCAGGAGCTGCTGCCCGAGCACGAACGCCAGTACGACGCCGACTACTGGGACGACCGCACCTACGCCCCCTCGGCATACCTCCTCTATCTCGGCGTCGAGGGCGACGTGCCCGAACTCGCTCACCACACGCTGGTGCTCCCGGACGACTGGGACCCCCACTTCGACCAGATATTCGAAGAGCCCGGCTGGCCCGACGAACCCGCCTACTACCTCTGTGTCCCCTCGAAGACCGACGACACCGTCGCGCCCGAGGGCCACAGCAACCTGTTCGTCCTCGTACCCATCGCGCCCGGGCTGGAGGATTCGCCGGCCCAGCGCGAGCGGTTCCGCGAACAGATCCTCGACGACGTGGCCGAGCACACCGGGACGGATCTGCGGGACCGCATCGTCTTCGAGGAGGAGTTCTGCGTCTCCGAGTTCGTCGACCGCTACAACGCGACGGCTGGGACGGCGCTGGGGCTGGCCCACACCCTTCCCCAGACCGCACTGCTGCGGCCGCCGAACCGCTCGGATGCGGTCGACGGACTGTACTTCACCGGCTCGTTCACGACGCCCGGAATCGGCGTCCCGATGTGTCTCATCAGCGGCCAGCACACCGCACAGGCGCTCGTCGAGGACGTGAACTAAGCCGCTCGACCGAGTATGCCCGACGCGATGGCCTCGCTGACCGCTCGCCTCGGCGCGCTCGCGCCCCCCGACACCACCGTCGGGTATCTCCTCCGGCTCTCGCGGCCGCGGTTCTGGCTGTACCTGGCCGGCCCGGTGATGGTCGGGACCGTCTTTGCCGCGCGCACGACTGCGGCGCTGTTCACGCCGCTGACGGTCGCGCTGGCCGCGTACTTCCTGCTCCCGGCGAACGTCTTCCTCTACGGCGTCAACGACGTGTTCGACGCCGACATCGACGAGGAGAACCCCAAGAAAGCGGACAAGGAGGTCCGCTACCGGGGGAGTCGCGCCGTCGTCGCCGCGGTGCTGGCGAGCGGCGTCCTCGGGGTCGCGATACTGCCGGTCCTGCCGACCGAGGCGGTCCTCGCGATGCTGGCCTTCCTCGCCCTGTCGGTCCAGTACAGCGCGCCGCCGTTCCGGTTCAAGACCACGCCCGTCCTCGACTCGCTGTCGAACGGGCTGTACGTCCTCCCGGGCGTGGTGGCGTACGCGACCGTCGCGGGCGCGTTCCCGCCGGCGCTGGCGGTCGCCGGCGCGTGGCTGTGGACGATGGCGATGCACACCTTCTCGGCGGTCCCGGACATCGAACCGGACCGCGCCGCGGGCATCGAGACGACCGCGACGCTGCTGGGCGAGCGGTGGACCTACGCCTACTGCGCGGTCGTCTGGGCGGCCGCCGCGGCGGTCTTCTGGCTGGTCCACCCCTACTGGGGCGGCCTGCTCGCCGTCTACCCCGTGTTCACCGCCGCCGTCGCGCTGACCGACGTGTCGGTCGACCGCGCCTACTGGTGGTTCCCGCTCCTCAACACCGCCGTCGGCACGCTCCTGACGATGGGCGGCCTCTGGGTGATCGTCGATGGCGCCTGACTGGGTCGAGTCGGCCGGCTGGCCCACCGCCGGGGCGCTCGACCGCGACCGCGTCGAGGCCCGCCTGGATCGACTGGTCCGGACCAATCGCTTCACCATCGCGGTCGTCTTCCCCGTCACCGGCGCCGTCCTCCTGCTCGCCAGCGCCCTGGGCTGGTTCGCCCCCGCCGTCGCGGCGCTCCCCGCGGCGCTCGCGACCCGGCTCGCCTGGCTCCCCGAGGCGCTGGCGTTCAACCCCTGGCTCGTCCTCGTCGGCGTCGTCGTGATGCGGCTGCCGCTCGTGGCGGGGGTCGCACCGCTGGTCGACCGAAAGGCGACGCTCGCGCTGGTCGCGCTCGCGGCCTACGCCTACGGTATCGAGTTCGTCGGCGTCACGACGGGGTGGCCCTACGGCGCCTTCGAGTACGGCGTCGCGCTGGGCCCGATGCTCGGCGGCGTCCCGCTCGCCCTGCCCGTCTTCTTCTTCCCGCTCGTCCTCAACAGCTACCTGCTCTGTCTCCTGCTGTTGGGCGACCTGGCGCGCTCGCCGTGGGTCCGGCTCCCGGTCGTCGTCGCGACGGTGGTCGGGATCGACCTGGTGCTCGACCCGGGCGCGGTCGCGCTGGGCTTCTGGGCGTACGACGGCGGCGGCGCCTTCTACGGTGTCCCCTGGAGCAACTACGCCGGCTGGGTCCTCTCGGCGACTGTCGCCGTCGGCGCCTTCGACTTCGGGCTGGACCGGGAGGCGCTGCTCGCGCGGCTGGACGACTGCCCGTTCATGCTCGACGACATGGTGAGCTTCGTGATCCTCTGGGGCGGCGTCAACGCCGCCTTCGGCAACTGGGTCCCGGTCGCGCTCGCGGGGCTGTTCGCCGCCGGTCTGGTCGTCACCGACCGCTTCGACGTGCCGACGCGACCGCGGTGGGCGACGTAGTCACTCGGAACCCTGCAACGACGACGCGGCACCGGCCGGCGGTCCCGCCGACCCGTCAGCCGCAGATGTCGTGGAGGCGGTCGAGCGAGTCGATGTCCCAGGTGGGCCAGACGTTCAGGTCCCAGTCGCTCCGGTGGGGCCGGCGGATGAACGCCGAGTCGATGCCGGCGTTCTCGGCGGCGACGATGTCGGACTCGTTGTCGCCGACGAACAGCGCCGACTCGGCGTCCAGGTCAGCGAGCGCCCGCTCGATGTAGTGGGGGTTCGGCTTCCGGAGCGTGAGGCTCTCGACGGTCGCCTCGCGGCCGTAGGCGGTGTCGAAGTGCCGCCCGATCTCGAAGTGGTCGAGGAGGAAATCCACCGTCTCCTGCTGGTTCGAACTGACGATCCCCGTCGCGACGTCGAGGTTCGTCAGCGTGTCGATGTCCCCGTAGGGCGTCTTCCGTCCCGCCCGGGCCTCGTCCTGCTGTGCGCCCGAGACCGTGCTGTCGCGGGTGCGCCAGAACTCCGTCGGCTCGAAGCCGTAGGTATCGCAGACGCTGTTCACCTGTTCGGGGGTCGCTCCGATCGTCATGTCCTCGACGTGGTCGGGGTCCGGGTCGGACACACCGAACTGCGCGAACGTCTCCTCGGTCGCTTCCTGGAGGACGTCGAACCGCGTTCGGCCGACGAGGACACCGTCGTTGTCGAACACGACGGTATCGTAGGTCATGGTCCCTCTGCGTCGCCCGCGGCTAAAGAGCTTGCGACCGCAGATCCGTCGCTGGGAACGACCCCTGTGGCGGACCACCGGCGAAATACCGCGACGGCGGTAGAACTATGTGACACTGTCTCATGTGTGAGTATGTATCGCAATGAAACCGTGCCAAAACTGTCAGGCGGTCATCGACGAGTACACCTTGGACAAACAACTCGAACCCCTGCGAGAGCTGACAGTCGACGACTTCAACGTCTGTGGCGACTGCGTGACGATCGCCGACGACGCGTGCGTGGAGTGCGGCGGCGCGGTCTACGTCCCCCGGAGCGCGGACGCCAGACCGGACTTCTGCCCGGCGTGCCGGTCCGACCGTATCGAACGGACGGGCCGCGACCCCGGCTGGCACGCCGAGCCCCCATCGACGACCTGACGGCGGCCCCGAAGGCCGGTCCCGACACTCGAATTTTTGTCGACGGGCCGCGACGGTTGCGCCATGCCAGGACCGGTCTTCATCGAGGGCGAGACGGTCGAACTGCGGACCGTCGAAGCGGAGGACATGAACTTCCATCAGGAGGGGTCACACCACCCGAGCGTTCGCCGGACCGCCGGCCCCGACACGCCGGTCAGCGGCGAGGCCTACGAGTCGGAGCTGTTCGACCGGATGGCCGGCGACGACGCCGTGGAGCTGCTGATCTGCGACGACGGCGAGCCGGTCGGAGACGTGTCGCTGGCGCCAATCGACGACCGCCGCGGGTGGGCCAACCTCGGCTACTGGGTCCACCCCGACCACCAGAGCGAGGGCTACGCGACGGAGGCCGCACGGCTGGTCCTCGACCACGGCTTCGAGGAGCTTCGGCTGCACCGGATCTCCGCCACCGTTCACGCCGACAACGAGGCCTCGAAACGGGTCGCCGAGAAGCTGGGGTTCGTCCACGAGGGCACCAAGCGCGACGACGACTTCGTCGACGGGGAGTACGTCGATCGGGACGTGTACGCCGTCCTGCGCGAGGAGTGGGAGGGATAACGGCGGCGTCCACGGGCCGACAGCCCCGATCGAGAAACCGGAAAGCGACGCGGCGGGCGGACGATACTTGAACAGGCAGTCGCTAGGCCGGGTGATGACGGATCTCTTCGACGCGCTCGAACTCCGGGACACCACGATACCGAACCGGCTGATGGTCTCGCCGATGTGCCAGTACTCCTGTGAGGCCCGCGACGGCCGCGCGACCGAGTGGCACCACGTCCACCTCGGTTCGCGGGCGGTGGGCGGCGCCGGCCTCGTGATGGCCGAGGCGACCGCCGTCGAGAAGCGCGGCCGGATCACGCCCGAAGACCTCGGTATCTGGAACGACGACCAGGCCGACGCGCTCGCCCGGACGACGCGATTCGTGAAAGAACAGGGCGCCGTCCCGGGCATCCAGCTGGCCCACGCCGGCCGCAAGGCCTCCAAGAGCCGTCCGTGGGAGGGCAGCCGGCCGCTGTACCCCGACGACGGCGGCTGGGAGGTCGTCGGTCCGAGCGGGACCCCGTGGCCCTACGAGGACGACGACGGCGAGCGCGTCGACGCGCCGCCGACCCGCGAGATGGACCAGGGCGACATCGAGCAGGTGATCGACTCGTTCAGGACGGCCGCCGAGCGCGCCCGGGACGCCGGCTTCGAGGTCGCCGAGGTCCACGCCGCCCACGGCTACCTGCTCCACGAGTTCCTCTCGCCGGTGACCAACCACCGCGAGGGCGACTACGGCGGCGACTTCGAGGGCCGCACCCGCCTCACGCGGGAGGTCACCGAGGCGGTGCGGGAGGTCTGGCCCGAGGGCAAGCCCGTCTTCGTCCGGATCTCCGGCACCGACTGGTTCGACGACCGCGAGTCGTGGACCGCCGAGCAGTCGGCGCGCCTGGCCGACCGCCTCGCCGGGATCGGCGCGGACCTGATCGACGTGTCCAGCGGCGGCATCGCGCCGGGCTCGTGGCCCGAGCAGACCGGCCCGAACTACCAGCTTCCGCTGGCCGAGGCGGTCTGCGGGGGGGCCGAGAGCGATATCGCCGTCGGGACGGTCGGCGGGATCACGACGCCCGAGCAGGCCCAGGCGGTCGTCGCCAACGACCGCGCCGACCTGGCCATCGTCGGCCGGCAGTTCCTCCGTGACCCGTACTTCGGGCTCCGGGCGGCCGACGCACTCGACGCGACCGACGAGGTCTCGGGGCCGCCCCAGTACCGCCGGGCGTTCGGGTTCTGAGACTCGACCGCAGTGCCGCCGGCGTCTCACCCGGCGAGCACTGCGCCGGCGACGCTGTGGACGTTGACCGCCAGGGTCACGAACACCGCCGGACCGACGGTGGCGAGCGCTTCTCGGACGCTCAGTCGACGACCGTGACTGACGGCGAACGTCCAGAGTACCGCTTGCCACGCCAGGAAGACGAGCCGCGTGGCGGAGCTGACCAACAGCGGCGGTCGGTCGTTCAACCCCCCGACGAACGAGTCGAACTGCGCGGGGTCCTGGGGCACGGTCACGTGCTGAAGGGTGTACTGGAACATCGCCGCACCGAACACTCCCTGCAGGACCAGCGGGAGAAAGCCCCACCCGGTGAGGAGAAAGAGCGTCCGGAAGCGGCCGTCGCCGTCGAAGTAGACCGAAATCGTGTGGAACGTCCCAGCGTAGATGAACCACAGTCCGAAGATCCCCAGCGTTCCCCCCGCGGCCCCGACGAGCGTCACGACGCGTGCGATCGTCTCGCTCCGCCCCGAGAGCGACTCCGCGAGCGCCGGTAACACCAGCACCGTGTTCAGGTTGATCGCGACGCCCGCGACGAACACGACGGCGACCGGCGCCGCGAAGCTCGGGTCCGCGGACTGGCGAGCGAAGAAGTCGTCCGGGTCACTGAGGAGCCCTCGGATCACACCGGACCGGTCGAGTGACGTAAATAAAGTATTTACGAATGTCATGTAATCGCCGTTTAATCACACTCTACCTATAGTATTTTTAAAATACATTCAACACCAATGACTTTATTGTGATGGGTGAAACACACGTCAGTGGGTGATACCCCGTATGAACGCGAACGTGAACGCAAAGCAGTTCGATGTATCGGAGGACAAACTCGTCGCGATTCTGACCGCGCTGGCCATCGGCGGGGTCGTCGCGACCGTCGCCTTCGGGGGAGTGACCGATGGGCTCCTCCACGCGGCGTACTACGTCACCGATAGCGGCGCGGCCGCGGGCGGCGCTTCGGCCGGGACCGGTGCCGTCGTCGGCGCCGGTATCAGCGCGTCGTCGCTGAGCGGCCTGGCGCTGGCCGGTGCGGTCACCGGCGGCGCGGGTCTGGTAGTCGCCGCGGGTGCCTGACGACTCACCGCAATGAGTCACACAGACGCACGCACCGAACGACACGCCGCGAGCGTCGCGATCCTGGCCGGCGCGCTAGCGACCGCCGGCGTCTACGTCGCGTCCGACTACGTCACGGTCGAGCGAACGGTCGCCGTCGCGTCGATCCCGGTGGTCGTCGCCGGACTCGTCGCGGCGGGCGCCGCCATCTACTGGCGGGCCGACTGACCGTGTCGAGGACGGCACGTCTCGACAGGCCGCTCGCGGCGTCGGCTGCGCTCTTTTTCCTCGGACTCCTCGTGGGTGGCGCTCTCTCGCGGACGGCGACGCCGGTGCCCGTTCCGTCGGTCGGCGAGCGGTCCGCGTGGTTTTTCCTCTCGCGCAACGCCACGGTGGCCGCGATACTGTACGCCGGGAGCGTCACGTTCGGCGTGGCGACGGCCGTGACGCTCTGTTACAACGGATTTATCATCGGCTACGCGGTCGCCGCCAGCGAACGGGTCATTCGGTCGGTGATGCTGGTGGCGCCCCACGGAGTCTTCGAGTTACCGGCGTTCGTGCTCGCCGGCGCGGCGGGGCTCGGA
The DNA here is from genome assembly GCF_013415885.1 of Halosimplex rubrum. Classification (NCBI taxonomy): domain Archaea; kingdom Methanobacteriati; phylum Methanobacteriota; class Halobacteria; order Halobacteriales; family Haloarculaceae; genus Halosimplex; species Halosimplex rubrum. The sequence goes on along the minus strand of NZ_CP058910.1, from coordinate 4,032,755 downwards.
CTGCCCGCGGAGGTGGTCCAGTACCTGACCGGCACCCAGGAGACGCTGCTGCGGCGCTCGGCCGTCGTCGAGAGCCTGGAGCGATTTCTGCTCGCGCTCGCCCTGCTCGTCGTTGCCGCCTGGGTCGAGTCCGCCGTCACCCCCGCGGTCGCGGCGGCCGTCTGACCGGCGGTTTCACGCCCGGTCCAGCGCCGTCCGCAGGTCCGCGCCGATATCCGCGACGGCCTCGTGCGCGCGGGCCACGCCCTCGCTCTCGGAGAGCATCCCGACGAACCCGTGGACCATGTCCGGGTAGTTCCGGAAGCGGACCGAGACGCCGTCGCCGACCAGCTGGCGGGCGTATGCGATCCCGCCGTCCCGCAGCGGGTCGAACCCCGCGGTCACGACCGTCGCCGGCGGGACGCCCGACAGGTCGCAGGCCCGCGAGGGGTCGGCGTAGGGGTTGCGCCGGTGGATCTCCCCGCCGTAGTAGCAGCGGTCGAACCAGCGGAGGTCGTCCTCGGTGAGGACGTAGCCCGCGTACTCCCGCATCGAGGCCTGCTCCTCGCGGGTCCCCACGGCGGGGTAGACCAGGCTCTGGTAGTCCAGGGCCGGCCCCCCGCGCTCGGCGGCCATCAGGGCGGCGACGGCCGCGAGGTTGCCGCCGGCGCTGTCGCCGGCGACCGCCAGCCCTCCGTCACCGTCCAGGGCGGGCGGGTCGTCCGCCGCCCACTCCAGCGCCGCGTAGGCGTCCTCGACGGGTTTGGGGAACGGGTATTCGGGCGCCAGGCGGTAGTCGACCGCGACGACCTCGCAGCCGCTCTCGACGGTCAGCCGCCGACAGAGGTGGTCGTGGCTCTCCAGGTCCCCGAGCACGAACCCGCCGCCGTGGTAGAAGACGACCGTCGGGTACGGTCCCGATCGGGCGGGTCGGTACCGACGGACCGGGATCGCGCCGTCGGGACCGGGGACCGTCAGGTCGGTCACGTCACCGACCGCGGGCGGGTCGTCGTCCTGGAGCCACAGACCGAGTTTCGCCAGGAGGCGGGCGCCGCGGGCGCCCAGCGTCGACAGCGCGACCGGCCGGAGCCAGCGCCGCGAGCGCAGCACCGACTGCACGTCCGGGTGGGGTTCGTCGGTCGCCAGTCGCGGTCCGTCGTCGTCGTCGTCCGTCTCGGGTCGGAGGAGCCCCTCGCTCGCCATACCCGCCGATACGGGGCGTCCCGTCAACAACGTACCGCTCTCGCCCGGATCGGCGGTTACCGGCGGGCCGTCCGCCGGTCGTTTTTGACGACGACGATCGCCGCGAACGCCGCGCCGAGGACGTAGGCGCCGATGCCGACGACCACGACGGCGAGTTCGGTCGGCACGTCCCCGAAGTCGAGGAACGACACCGCGATAAGTCGGTCGCCCGCTTCGAGGGCGTTCTGTACGGCCGTCGGCGCGAGTCCGACGGTCGGGAAGTTGTACACCTCCGCGCCGACCACGCAGCAGATGACGCCGCCGAACGGCAGGGGGCCGAGGCGGTCCAGCGCCGGCCGGATGTTCCAGGCGAGCGCGAACAGCGCCGAGGTGCCGACGACCAGCGCGTACACCTGCGGTATCGTGTAGCCGCCGAAGTCCACGGCGGTCGCCGCGAGGACGACCGTTGCACCGACCGCGACCAGGAGGAACCCGAGCGCGACCAGCCGGTAGAGCAGTTTCCTGACGAGCTTCTCGGCGAACGACCGGGCGGCGCGCCGAGCCCCGCCCCCGCTCGACCGACCGCGGGCGCCGCCGCGGTCGAGGAGGCCGAGGAGCCAAAGGGCCGCCTTGCGGGCGTACGCCGCCAGTTTCCGGAGCAAGCGGACGAAGACGGCGCCCTCGACGCCCCGGCCGACGAGGAAGAGCAACAGCGCGACCGCCCAGACCGCGTCGGTGGTGGCGGCGGCCCCGAGCGCGGTCGTGAACAGGCCGACGACGAGCGTGGCGACGAGCACCGTCTCGGAGGCCGGACCGCCGTCGAGGCCGAGCGCGGGGAGCAACCGGTCGGCGACGAACCACACCGTCAGCAGGAGGATGCCGACGCCGATGGTGGCGGGCGCCAGTAGCGGCGGGAAGTCGAGGAGGACGCCGATCTGGAGCGGGCGGTCGATCGCTCCCGCGCCGACGACGACTCCCGTCACGACGACACCGGAACCGTGGCGAGTTCCGCGGCGACGACCACGCCGAGGACGACGACGAGGCTGACGGCCGTGGCGAGCGCGGCGGTCGCGAGCGCCGTCCGGACGAGCGGGACGGCCAGCAGCGCGACGACGGCGAGGAGGCCGACGGCGCCGCCGACGCCGGCCGCGGGGAGCGCCGAGAGCCCGACCCGGGCCTCCAGCGCCGCGACGACGAGCAGGCCGCCGCCGACGGCCAGCGCCGCGAACCCCGCCCACAGCAGGGCCGGGCCGTACCCCGCGAGGAGGTCGCCGGGACTCACCGCGGCGAGCGCGCCGGTCACCGTTCTCCCCCGTCGTTCAGCCGCCGCAGCGCGACGTACGCGGTCGAGAGCGCGGCGCTGATCGCGGCGACGAACACCGCGAGCCGCGTCGGCGCGTCCCCACCGATGGGACCGCCGCCGCCCGAGGACGGCGAGATCGCGTTCGACCCGCTCGCGCCGCCACCGGCCTCGGTGCCGCCGCCCGCGACGACACCGCCGCTCGTCGGTGTCGTCGCCGCGCCGTCGCCGCCCGCGGCCGGCGTCCCCGTCGCGCCGCCGGCCGACGCCTCGGTCGGGGTCGGCGAGTCCGTCGGCGTCGGGGAGTCGTTCGGCGTCCGCGTCGGTGTGTCGGTGGGCGTGTCCGTCGGAGCGCGCTCGACGACGACCGTCTCCGTGGTGACGTCGGTGGCGCCGAAGTCGTCGGTGACCCGCAGCGTCACCTCGAACTCGCCGGGCAGGTCGAAGGCGTGGGTCGGTCGTTCGCCCGTCTTTTCGAACTCCCCGTCGGCGTCGAAGTCCCACTCGTAGCGCTCGACGGAGCCGTCGCCGTCCGACGAGGAGGTGCCGTCGAACTGGGTCTCGCGGCCGGCGTAGGCGGGCCGCTCGTAGTCGAACGCCGCCGACGGCGGGTCGTTGAACTCGCCGATTGCGTAGGTCCCGCTCTCGGCCGGGACGACGAGCGTCCCGTCCGCGTACCCGCCGCCGTCGCCCCAGACGTGCAGGTCGCTCGCCAGTTGGGTCACGCGCTCTCCGTTCTCGGCCGAGTGGACGTCGAGGCCGGTCCCGAACCCGCCGCAGAACAGCAGGTCGCCGGCCGCGAACGACGGGCTCACGCTGGCCGCGTGTTCCCACCGGGTGATGCCGCTCTCCAGGCCGACCGCGTGTAGTTCGTCGCCCACGCCGAGGACGACCCGGGAGTCGACGACCACCGGAATCGACAGGCCGACGTCGTGGTCGACCTCCAGTTCCCACCGGTGTTCGCCCGAGTCGGCCTCCACACAGTACAGGATGTCGACGCCGCTGTAGTACGGGCCGTCCTGGCCGTCGAGCCCGTACAGCACCGCCCCGTCCGCGGCGATCGGACCGAAGAGCTCGCTCGTCGGGCCGCCGGACCAAACGACCGACCCGTCCGACGGGTCGAGCGCGACGACGGACTCGCCCTCGTAGTCGTCCGACGGGTCGCGGTCGACGCCGGCGTAGAACCGGTCGCCGTCCGCGGCGATGAAGTTAGATTGCCCCATCGACCCCTCGATAGTCCGGTCCCACTGGCGCTCACCGGTCGAGAGGTCGTAGGCCGTGACGGTGGCCGACGCGAGGACCGCCACGGTGCCGCCGACCACCGCGGGCGAGCCGTTCGTGCGATCCCCGGCGGGTTCGCCGCGCCACTCGACGGCGCCGGTCCCGATCTCGAACGCCCAGAGGCGGTCGGCGTAACAGAGTACCTTCGTCTCGGTGACCGTCGGGACGCTGACGGTGTCGGCGTCGAAACCCGCCTGCCACGTCACCTCGCCGGTCTCGAGGTCCACCGCCCGGAGCGTCCGGTCGTCGTCGACGACGTGGGCAGTCCCGTCCGCGATGGCGACGCCCTCTCCGGCGACCCGGTCGCGTTCGCCGCCGACCGACCAGCCGACCTCGATGTCCTCGACCGTCGGGTCGACGCCGGACTTGTGTCCCGCGTTCCCGCCGTCGTACCGGTGACTCGGCCAGCGGCCGTCCCCGGCGCTGTCGGTCGCCCGTTCGCCCGCGACCGCTCGAGGCGTCTCTGACGAGCGTCCCGTGTCCGCCCCGGTCGCCGCCCCGCTCGCGCCGACACCGCCCGCGAGGCCGACCGCCGTGGCGAGCACGTCACGCCGACTCGGGTCCCACCTTTCAGCCATGTCACCCTATTCGTCTAGCCCATCGATTAAGCGTGGCGAAACGGCGGTCCTCGGGCCAGTGCGGCCGTGGGCCGTGCGTCACCCGGCGGTCGGGGAACCCGCGGCCGCGCCGACACCACGAGAGACCACCGCCTGGACGGTCGCCCCCACAGGTCGCTCGCCGAACACCGTCGCGCCCTCAGGCGTGGCCGACCGCTCCGTCGACCAGCAGCGAGTCGACGATGTACTCGTCGACGGCCCGGCGGGCCTGTTCGGGGGCGTCCTCGTGGCCGAGCGAGATGCGGCGGCCGCGGGCGGCGTGGATCACGTCGGTGATCAGTTGCCCGACGAGGTCGGCGTCGACCTCGCGGAAGACGCCCTGTTCGATGCCGTCCTCGACGACCTCGACGATGCTGCCTCTGATCCGCTCGTAGTGCTCGTCGAACACCTCGCGGTGGCGCTCGTCGTTCTGGGCGTAGGCGTACAGCTCGTGGTAGACCTTCATGCGCTCCCAGTGGGAGAACTCCTCGAACTCCGGGCCGAACAGGCACTGCTCGACCCGGGCGTCCAGTTCGGTCACCGGGTCGGCGTCGGCGTCGACCTCGACGCCGCCCTCGTACTGTTCGATGACGTACTCCAGGAACGACGACAGGAGGTCGTACTTCCCCTCGAAGTGGTAGTGGATGACCTGCCGAGTCAGGTCCATCTCCTCGCCGATGTCGCGCATCCGGAGGTCGCCGTAGCCGCGCTTGCTCAGCGCCCGGAAGGTCGCCTCCATGATGACCTCCCGCGTGTCCTTCGACGACACCGACTCGTCGGAACTGCTCATACCACAACTCGACCACTCCGGTACTTATACTGTTCGCGACGGTCGACCGGCTCGCTCGAACGGCCACGCGACCGGCGTCCCCCGACCCCCGACCTCCGACCCCGACGACGACGACGACAGCCGAGTATCGGCCATCGTTGCCGCCTTTTACGGGATGGTAAAACCTAACCCGCGGCGGTCCTCAAGTGAGAGTATGGTAGACGTAGCAGTCGTCGGCGGCGGCCCCGCCGGCCTGAGCGCAGGACTGTACGCGGCGAAAAACGACCTGTCGACCGTGGTCTTCGACACCGACGAGTCGTGGATGCACAAGGCGCATCTGTTCAACTACCCGGCGATCCGGAGCATCAGCGGCGACGAGTTCCTCGAAGTCACGCGGGGGCAGGTCGAAGACCGCGGCGCCGACCTCGAAGACGCCGAGGTGACGGCCGTCGAGGAAGACGGTGACGGCTTCGCCGTCCACACCGACGACGAGGCGTACGCGGCCGACTACGTCGTGCTCGCGACCGGCGGCGACCGCGAGCTGGCCGAGGACCTCGGCTGCGAGTTCACCGACGAGGACGTCGTCGACGTGACCGTCGACATGGAAACCTCCGTCGAGGGCGTCTACGCCACCGGCGCGATGGGCCGCGCCGAGAAGTGGCAGGCCGTCATCGCCGCCGGCGACGGCGCCGCCGCCGTGCTGGACATCCTCTCGACGGAGAAAGGCGAGTACTACCACGACTTCGACATGCCGTCGGACGTGCCCGACCTGTAGGTCGGCCCCTTCCCCCCGCTCGTCGCCCTTCCGCCCGTCCGTTGGCCCGTCAGCGCGCCCGTTCGACCGCCCGGATTTATAATTGTCGTCCGTGAACGTACCGCCATGACCGAACTCGTGGTCGGAACGGACACGGTCGAATCGAGCGAGGCGCTGTCGGCGTACCTGGAGCGGGTCGTCGAACCGGAGGACACGGTCTACGTCGTCAACTCCCTGGAGGGCGGCGACGACACCAGCGGCGAGGACGTGCGCGCCGGCGAGGCGGCCGTCGAGGCCGTCGTCGACGCCCTCGTCGACGTGCCGGTCACCGTCGAGACCCACCAGTTCGTCCGGGGCAACGAACCCGTCGAGGACCTGATGACGTTCGCGCAGGAGGTCGACGCCGACGAGTTCGTCGTCGGCATCCGCAAGCGGACCCCGGTCGGGAAGGTCGTCTTCGGCTCGACCGGCCAGAACCTCCTGCTCGGGACCGACCGGCCGGTGCGCTGTATCCCGCTGGTCGAATCGTAGGGCGCGCCGGGAGCGCTCGGTGCCGGGCGAGATCGGCCGGTTACACTCGCGTCCCCCGATTACTCGCACGTCCGCGAGCGCCTATGAGGGTGGGGTCCCTCGGTCCGAGTGACGCGTGACGGAAGTCACGGAGACACCACCATGAACGTACTCCTACTCGGTGCGAGCGGCATGATCGGACAGCGTATCGCAGACGAACTCCTCGACCGCGGCCACGCGGTGACGGGTACCTCCCGTAGCGGCGCGGTCGACGGCGTCGACCGCGAGGGCTTCGAGACACTCGCGCTCGACGCGACCGACGCCGACGCGGTCGCCGACGCCGCGGCCGACCACGACGCCGTGATCTCGGCGCTCGGCCCGTCCGAGGACGCCGACCTGGACATCCTCGTCGCGATGGCCGAGGCGGTCCTGTCGGGGCTCCGCGAGAGCGGGACCGACCGCCTGCTGTGGGTCGGCGGCGCCGGCAGCCTCTACGTCGCCGAGGACACCCAGTTCGTCGAGACCGAGGACTTCCCGGACGAGCTCGTCCCGCTCGCCCAGGCCCACATCGACGCCTTCGAGGTCGTCCGCGAGGCCGACGACGTCGAGTGGTCGTATCTCGCCCCGCCGGGCATCATCGAGCCGGGCGAGCGCACCGGCGACTACCGCACCGCCGAGGGCGAACTCGTCGTCGACGACGAGGGAGACTCCTACATCACCTGCGAGGACTACGCCGTCGCCGTCGCCGACGAACTCGAAGACGGCGACGCCGTCCACGCGCACCTCGGCGTCGGCTACTGACGAACGAGGCTGTCCGTCCGCGGCCACACGCTCCCGTTCTCCGGCGCGGGGTCCCGCTGGCACGGCGGTCCCGCGCCGCCCGCGGTGCGGTCCCGGCTCCCCCCGTTTTCGACCGCGGTCTCGCGGCCACAAGACTGATTCCCTCGATGCGCGAAACGGTGGGCACCTATCGATGCCCTCCATCCCCCGCTGGTTGCCGGACGACTGGGAGTTCTGGCAGGCCGCGACGCTCCTCGCGCTCGCGGTCTGGATACTCGCCAGGACGAGCGAGTTCTGGCTGATGAGCGCGCTCCAGTCGCTGGCCTGGTCGCTCCACGGGACGGTGCCCGGCGTTCCGCAGGCGAGCCTGGACCAGATCCGCCCCGTCGTGGAGGTCTTCGTCGCGATGTGGCTCCCGGTCGCGCTCTGTACGTTCTTCCTCGGCTTCTTCGCCTTCCACGCCGAGTCCGATCGACGCCGCGCGGCCGCCGACGAGCGCTGACCGCCGAAGACGGTCTCCGCAAGGATTAGGAGGGGGAGCCGAGAAGCCCCGACTATGACACGCGAGAACCTCGCTGACGCGAGCGCCACCCTCGAATCGGCGGCCGACGCGACCGGCGACGGCGACGCGGCCGAGCGCCTCGAAAGCCTCGCCGACCAGCTCGACAGCCTCGCAACGCGCGACCGCGACCCCGACCACGGACGGCTCGCCCGCATCGAGAACGCGCTCAACGACCTCGAGGACTCCGACGTGACCGAGCAGGTCCGGTCGGCCCACGAGTCGGTCGTCGCCTTCCGCGAGACCGTCGAGGGCGTCTAAGGCCCTCGCTTCGGCGGCCGACCGCGCGCCGCAGGCGCGGTGGGAACCGGTGACGGGCACGCGCGCCACGTGACCGTCGATCCCGGATACCGCGACTATTTTAGTCGGGCCCCGCCAAGCCCGACCAACATGGAGCAAACGGAGTTCGGGGACTTCGGGGCCGGCGAACAGCGGCCCGCCGACGAGGCCGAGGCCGTCGCCGGGAACGACACCGGCGACGAAGTCGCGACCGTCGTCGACGCCGACTCGGTCCGCTTCCCCGACGCGCAGGGTTCGGTCACGCTGACCGTCACGCAGGTGGACTACACCGTCGAGTACAGCGGCGACGACGAGTTCCCCGTCGTCCACGTCTTCGGCCGCCGCGAGGTCGAAGCCGACGACGAGGACCCGGAACTCGAACACGTCGAAGTGTACGACTTCGAGCCGTACTTCTACGCGCCCATCGAGAACGTCGACGACCAGCGCATCGCGAGCTACGACGGCCTCGTCGACTACCGCGAGACCGACCCCGAGGGCGAACCGTTCGAGTCCATCCGCGGCCAGCGCCTCGCGAAGATCATCGGCCGGACGCCCCGCGACGTCGGGCAGGTCCGCGACGAGTTCGACCACTACGAGGCGGACATCCTCTTCCCGAACCGCCTGCTCATCGACAAGGACATCAAGAGCGGCGTCCGCGTCCCCGAGCGGCGCGAGGACGACGGCACGATCCGCATCCCCCATCAGGAGGTCGAGGCGGTCGAGGCCAACACCACGCCGCGAGTCAACTTCTTCGACATCGAGGTCGACGACCGCAACGGGTTCCCCGAGGACGGCGAGGAGACCATCGTCTGTCTCACCTCCCACGACTCCTACCGCGACGAGTACGTCAACTGGCTCTACCAGTCGCCCGCCGGCGTCGACGGCCCCGCCGCGCTGGAGGCCTACGAACCCATCGAGGACGACATCGACGCGGACGTGCGCGTCTTCGAGGAGGAGGAGGCGATGCTCGAAGCGTTCGTCGACTACGTCGAGGAGACCGACCCGGACGTGTTCAGCGGGTGGAACTTCGACGACTTCGACGCGCCGTACTTCCTCGATCGGATGGAGGAACTCCAGAGTCCGAGCCACGACTACGATCTGGACATCGACCGCCTCTCGCGCGTCGACGAGGTGTGGCGCTCGGACTGGAACGGCCCGGACATCAAGGGCCGCGTCGTCTTCGACCTCCTGCGCGCCTACAAGAGCACCCAGCGCACGGAGCTGGAGTCCTACCGCCTCGACGCGGTGGGCGAAGTCGAACTCGGCGTGGGCAAGGAGCGCTACAGCGGCGACATCGGCGACCTCTGGGAGGACAACCCCGAGCGACTGCTGGAGTACAACCTCCGCGACGTGGAGCTCTGTGTCGAACTCGACCGCAAGCAGGACATCGTCGCCTTCTTCGAGGAGGTCGCTTCCTTCGTCGGCTGTAAGCTCGAAGACGCGCCGACCGCCGGCGACGCCGTCGACATGTACGTCCTGCACAAGGCCTACGGCGACTTCGCGCTCCCCTCGAAGGGCACCGTCGAGTCCGGCGAGGAGTTCGAGGGCGGCGCCGTCTTCGAACCGATCACGGGCGTCCGCGAGAACGTGAGCGTGCTCGACCTGAAGTCGCTGTACCCGATGTGCATGTGGACGACCAACGCCTCGCCCGAGACCAAGATCGACGACCCCGAGGCCTACGACGGCGAGACCTACGAGACGCCCACGGGCCAGCACTTCCGCAAGGAGCCCGCCGGGATGATGCGGGAGATGATCGACGAACTCCTGACAGAACGCGAAGAGAAGAAGCAGCTTCGCAACGACCACGACCCCGGCTCGGAGGCATACGAGCGATACGACAACCAGCAGGCCTCGGTCAAGGTCGTGATGAACTGCTTCACGCCGGATACGGACGTGCTCACGCCCGAAGGGGTTCGTGGGATCCGGGACCTCGACGTGGGTGACGAGGTTTACTCGCTCGACCCGGAGACGATGCAGATGGAGGTCAAGCCGGTCGTCGAGACGCAGGCGTACCCGGACTACGAGGGCGAACTCGTCGACGTGCAGACGGACAAGATCGACTTCCGGGTGACGCCGAACCACCGGATGCTCGTCAGGAAAAACGAGAAAAACGGCATCTCGTGGGACGAAGACGACTACCGGTTCGTCGAAGCGGGCGACCTCGACCGCACGACGAACTATCAACTGCCGCACGACTGGGAGGGGCCCGGCGGGTCGACGGTCGACCAAGTCGACCTGACAGAGCTACTCGACGACTACGAGATCTGGGTCCGTCCGGAGGTCCACGGGCACACGTTCGCAGCGGAAATTGGCTACTACCCCGACAAAGTGATGAAAAACGACGTCGGGAAGGAGGGGTACGTCTTCTCGGCCGACGAGTTCGAGGAACACCGGGAGTACATCGACAGTGTCGCCGAGCAGTGCTTCGTCCACGGCGAGGCCAATCGGAAGTGGATCCCGCGGACGTACGACGGCGACGACTTCCTCGAACTGCTCGCGTGGTACATCACCGAAGGGAACGTCTACACGTCCGAAGACAAGCAGTTCGGCGACAAACTCCGCGGCTCGGCGACGACCGTCAAGATCGCGCAGGACGCGCCGGTCGCGACCGACGGTGGAGCCGGTGATGCCGGTAGTGGTGCTGTAGCGGAGAGCGACCACGCAGCTATCGGGACGCTGCTCGACGGGATGGACTTCGACTACTACGTCGACGACCAGTCCTATCAGTTCACTTCCCGACTGCTCGGTCGGTTCCTCGAGGAGACCTGCGGCGAGAACAGTTTCGAGAAGCGCATCCCGGAGTTCGTCTTCGAGGCGTCGACCGAACAGAAGCGACGCTTCCTCGACGTGCTCCTCGACGGCGACGGCGACCGCGGGACGAACTCCTGGCGGTACACCACGTCGAGCGAACGACTGCGAGACGACGTGTTGCGTCTCTGTGCGCATCTCGGCCTCACCGCGAACTACAACAGGGACAGCGGGAGCTGGCGCATCTACGTGAGCGAGGGGTCGAAGAACACGCTCCGGATGCACCGCAGCGGCTCCCGGAGCGAGGCCGAGGACGGCGTCTACTGCGTCACGGTCGAAGACAATCACACCCTTCTGGCGGGCCGGAACGGCACGTTCCAGTTCGTCGGCCAGTCGCTCTACGGCGTCTCGGGCTGGGATCGCTTCCGCCTGTACGACAAGGACAGCGCGGCGGCGGTGACGGCGACCGGTCGGGAGGTCATCAACTACACCGAGCAGTCGGTCAACGATTTCGGCTACGAAGTCATCTACGGTGACACCGACTCGGTGATGCTGGAGATCGGTGAGGACGCGGGGAAAGACGAGGCAATCGAGAACTCCTTCGAACTCGAGGAGCGGATCAACGATTCGTACGACTCCTACGCTCGCGAGAACCTGAACGCGGACGAACACCGCTTCCAGATCGAGTTCGAGAAGCTCTATCGACGGTTCTTCCAGGCGGGCAAGAAGAAGCGCTACGCGGGTCACATCGTCTGGAAGGAGGGCAAAGACGTCGACGACATCGACATCACGGGCTTCGAGTACCAGCGCTCGGACATCGCGCCGATCACGAAGGAGGTACAACTGAAGGTCATCGAGATGATCGTCCACGGCGAGGACCTGGAGGACGTGAAAGACTACGTTCACGGCGTCATCGAGGACTTCCAGAACGGCGAGGCCAGCCTCGACGACATCGGCATCCCGGGCGGCATCGGGAAGAAACTCGACAACTACGACACCGACACCGCCCAAGTACGGGGCGCGAAGTACGCCAACCTCGTTCTGGACACGAACTTCGCCAGCGGCTCGAAACCCAAGCGGCTCTACCTGAAGAAAGTCCACCCCGAGTTCTTCCGGGAGATCGAGGCAGAACTGGACCTCGATCCGGCCGAGGACGTGCTGTACGGCGAGTTCAAGCGCGACCCGGACGTGATCTGCTTCGAGTACGCCGACCAGGTGCCCGACGCCTTCGAGGTCGACTGGGACAAGATGCTCGACAAGACGCTCAAGGGGCCGATCGCGCGCATCCTCGAAGCGCTCGACATCTCCTGGGAGGAGGTCAAGAGCGGCCAGGAACAGACCGGTTTAGAGAGCTTCATGTAGGCCGGACCTGCGTCGAGTGCGCGGACCGTCCGGGTCGCCCGCTCGTGGCTCCTCCGGGGTTTCCTATACCATAAATTCGGTTTCCGATTCACAAAAGAGGGTCGTGGAAACTCGAAACTATTATCAGCGTCAGTACCGTGTTTTAGGACGACCGAAACACATGGCTGTACTCGAAATAGACAACCTACAGGCGAAAGTCGCAGAGGACGGCGGCGAGCAGATCCTCGAGGGTGTGGACCTGGAAGTCGAGTCGGGCGAGATCCACGCGCTGATGGGTCCCAACGGCTCGGGCAAGTCCACACTGGCGAAGATCATCGCGGGCCACCCGACCTACGAGGTCACGGGCGGCGACGTGCTGCTGCACATCGAGGAGGACGAGTTCGAGGACATCGAAGTCCCCGCGGATCTGCAGACGTGGGACCTGCTCGACCTCGAACCGAACGAGCGGGCGGCGCTGGGCATCTTCCTGGCGTTCCAGTACCCCGCCGAGATCGAGGGCGTCACGATGGTGAACTTCCTCCGCACGGCGCTCAACGCCAAGCTCGAGGAGCGCGAGGAGCTGTTCGAGGACGACGAGGAGGCGGAAGCCGAGGCCGACGACGACGACGAGGGCTACGAGACCTCTCCGATGGAAGGCCCCGCCGACGAGGGCGAGGTCGGCGTCGCGGAGTTCCAGGAGATCCTCCAGGAGAAGATGGAGCAACTCGACATGGACGAGAAGTTCGCGAACCGCTATCTCAACGCGGGCTTCTCCGGCGGCGAGAAGAAGCAGAACGAGGTGCTCCAGGCGGCGATCCTCGAGCCCTCGATCGCGGTGCTCGACGAGATCGACTCCGGGCTGGACATCGACCGCCTGCAGGACGTGTCCAAGGGTATCAACGCGCTGCGCGACGAACAGGGCGCGGGCATCCTGCAGATCACCCACTATCAGCGCATCCTCGACTACGTCGAGCCCGACCACGTCCACGTGATGATCGACGGCGAGATCGCCAAATCCGGCGGCGCGGAGCTGGCCGAGACCCTCGAGGACGAGGGGTACGACTGGGTCCGCGAGGAAGTCTACGAGGCGGCCTGACGTGCACAGCGTAATACGGCTACAGACCAAACCTACGACACAACAATGAGCTCAGACCAAGACCACCTACAAGACACCGACACCGAAGCACGCTTCGAGTTCAAGAAGGAGGAGAACTCGGCCTTCGAGGCCGAGAAGGGACTCACGGAGGAGACCGTCCGCCTGATCTCCGAGGACAAGGACGAACCGGAGTGGATGCTCGAGCGACGCCTGCGCGCCCTGGAGCAGTTCCAGGAGATGCCGATGCCGACCGACTGGCCGGGTCAGCCCGACCTCTCGGAGGTCGACATCGAGGAGATCGTCCCGTACATCCGCCCGGACATCGAGACCCGCGGCGGCGCCGAAGAGTGGGAGGACCTCCCCGAGGAGATCCAGGACACCTTCGACAAGCTCGGCATCCCGGAGGCAGAGAAGAACGCCCTCTCGGGCGTCGGCGCCCAGTACGAGTCCGAAATCGTCTACCAGAACATGCAGGAGCGCTGGGAGGAGCAGGGCGTCATCTTCTGTGACATGGACAAGGCCGTCCAGGAACACGAAGAGATCGTCAAGGAGTACTTCATGACCAAGGCCGTCCCGCCCAGCGACAACAAGTTCGCCGCGCTCCACGGCGCGATCTGGTCGGGCGGTTCCTTCGTCTACGTCCCCGAGGACACGAGCGTCGACATGCCCGTCCAGGCGTACTTCCGGATGAACTCCGAGGGGATGGGCCAGTTCGAGCACACGCTCATCGTCGCCGAGGAGAACTCCGAGGTCCACTACATCGAGGGCTGTTCGGCGCCGAAGTACTCGGCGTTCAACCTTCACAGTGGCGGCGTCGAAGTGTTCGTCAAGGACAACGCCCACGTGCAGTACTCGACCGTCCAGAACTGGTCGAAAAACACCTACAACCTCAACACCAAGCGCGCCATCGCCGAGGAGAACGCCACGATGGAGTGGGTCTCCGGTTCGATGGGCTCGAAGGCGACGATGCTGTACCCGAGCACCATCCTCAAGGGGCCGGGAGCGACGGACAACCACATCACCATCGCCATGGCCGGCGAGGGCCAGGACATCGACACCGGCGCGAAGGTCTACCACAACGCGCCCGACACGAAGTCGACCATCGAGTCCAAGTCCATCTCCAAGGACGGCGGCCGCACGAACTACCGCGGCCTCGTCCACATCGCAGACGGCGCGGAGAACGCCTCCACGTCCGTCGAGTGTGACGCGCTCATGTTCGACAACGAGTCCACCTCGGACACGATGCCGTACATGGAGATCCAGGAGAACAAAGTCGACGTCGCCCACGAGGCGACCGTCGGCAAGATCGGCGACGAGGACGTGTTCTACCTCCAGAGCCGCGGCCTGGACGACGACGACGCCAAGCAGATGATCGTCGCCGGCTTCATCGAGCCGCTCACGGAAGAACTGCCTATCGAGTACGCGGTCGAAATGAACCGCCTCATCGAACTGGAGATGGAGGGCTCGCTCGGGTAACCCCCGGTGTCTATTATGAGTGCGCAGGTACACGCGAACCTCACAGAGGCACAGGTAGAGCAGATCAGCGGCGAACTCGACGAGCCCGAGTGGCTCCTCGAGACCCGCAAAGAGGCGCTGGCGGCGCTGGACGACCTGGAGATGCCGGACGTCATCACGACGCCCGGCCCCCGCCACTGGACGAACCTCGTCGATCTGGACTACGAGTCGCTGGTCGACCCGCTGGAGTTCGCCCAGGAGAAAGACCGCGTCGAGGCCGAGGGCGCCGACGTGCTCTCGTGGGACGAGGCGCTCGCCGAGCACGGCGATCTGATCGAGGAGCACTTCGGGAGCGTCGTCGACCCCCAGCGGGACTTCCTGACGGCCCTGTCCACGGCGCTCTTTAGCGCCGGGACGGTCGTCTACGTCCCCGAGGGCGTCGCCGCCGAAGACGTGAAGATCCGCACCCGGATGAACAGCCGTTCGCTGTTCAACTACACGCTCGTGATCGCCGAGGAGTCGGCCTCCGCGACCATTCTCGAACGGCAGACGACCGGCGAGAACCTCGACGGCGACCAGTACTACTCGGGCATCGTCGAAGTCGTCGCCGGCGAGAACGCGAGCGTCCAGTACGGCGCCCTGCAGAACCTCGCCGAGGACACCTACAACTTCTCGGTCAAGCGCGGCCACGCCCACAAACACGGCTCGGTCGACTGGATCGAGGGCAACATCGGTTCCCGACTCACCAAGTCCAGCGTCGAGACGCGACTGCTCGGCGAGGGCTCGGAGAGTCAGATCGTCGGTGCGTTCTTCGGCCACGAGGACCAGCACTTCGACATCAACTCCCGTGTCTGGCACGAGGACGAGCACACCACGGCCGATCTGGTGACCCGCGGCGTCCTCGACGACGAGGCCCGCTCGGTGTACGAGGGCGTCCAAGACGTGGGTCGTGACGCCTGGGACACGAGTTCCTACCAGCGCGAGAACACGCTGATGCTCTCCGACGACAGCGAGGCGGACGCCTCGCCGAAGCTGATCATCAACAACCACGACACCGAGGCCAGTCACTCCGCGACGGTCGGCCAGGTCGACGCCGAGGAGCTGTTCTACATGAACTCCCGCGGCGTCGGTGAGGAGCAGGCGACCAACATGCTCGTCGAGGGCTTCTTCGTGCCGGTCCTCGAAGAGGTCGCCGTCGACGAACTCCGCGACGACCTCGAAGAACTCGTCGCCGAGCGACTTCGGAACTAACCCGCTCTCCTCTCTCCGTTTTCCCCGCCGCACTGGACCGATTTTCCCCGTCTCGAACGCACTGCAAGTCGCATTTCTCCGCGCTTTCGAAGCACCACCAGTCGCTTTACCGGCCCACAAAGCTGATACCTGATCGATAAGACCTCGTTCGTATGTCACTCCTCCGTAACGGTGCTCGGATCCGGACAGCCACAGCGGTTGCCGTCGTCTGCGCTGTCCTCGCCGTCTCGGTCCCCATCGCGACGGCTGCCGTCGGTGGGGTTTCGGACGGCGAGAGCGACAGGGGGGCCGTCGCGGAGACCTGCATCGATCGGTCGGCGTCTGCCGACCTATCGTCCGGAGGCGGGGCTGGTCCGGCTTCGGGGGCCACGAGCGGAGCAGCAGCCACAGCGGTGAGTCACCCCGCGGACCAGAGCGGAGACGGGCCACCGGAGGAAACGGTCCCGCTGGGCGCTATCGCCTACGTTTCCCTGTCGGTCCCCGACGGCCACGACAGCACTGTCACGGTCGGTACGGGGACGAACCACTCCGTCGAAGCGACCGTCCACGACGACGGGGACGGACGGATCGAACTCCGGATCAACACGTACGCCGCCGCGAACGGGACTGCGGTCGGTCCTCGCACGTACGGAGTCACTGGCGACGACGACCTGGAACTCCACACCGACGAGACGGACGCGACGATGACGAACGGGACGTACCTGATCGAGACGGTGCGAGACGGGACCGTCCTCGACGAACGGCGATTGAACGTCACGGCGCCGGACTTCGGGACGGTGACTGCGCTGGCCGGGCCGCCCCAGTTGATGGATGCGGGGACGCTCGACGCCGTTCGGACCGCCGGCGAACTCGGGATGCTCTCGGACGCCCGGGGGGACTACAACTTCACGGACGTTCGGTTCGGCGAGACGGTCGTGCTCGAGATAGAGTCACCGAGCTTCCTCGGTGCCGTCGCGGCTCAGCCCGGCGAGACGGCCACCGAGAGACTCGGTCGCGTCCACGAGCACCACGACCGCGGGCCGCCTGTCACGTTCGGGATATCGGGGCCCTGTTACGCGCTGGAGTACGACGCGAGCGTCCAGACTGGCGGAGTCCGTGCGCTCTCGGACTACCGGAACGGGACGCTGTCTCTCCTCGTCGATCACGACAGGACCGACCGGTACACCGGATCCGGACAGTTCGGTGTGGACGTCGATTCACCGAGCCCGCTCGGCGACTACGACGAATACCTCACCTTCGACCGGGGCAGGTATGCGGATCCCGACCGGCGACCGACGGTGGATCGGCTCGGCCCGTACTCGTACAACCAGCGCGTGGACGACATCGTCTCCTGGCCGACCGACGGGTCCGTCGTGATCCGAGGCGAGAGCGAGTCGTCGTCGCTGACCGTCGGCTACCAGTCGCTCACCGACCCGACCTACCGCGTCAGTCGGACGGTCGATGTCTCGGAGGAGCCGTTCGAGCGAGAACTCCCGCTTCCGAACGCCGGTCAGGGACTGTTCGAAGTGACGGTCGGCAACACGTCCTACACGGCGAAGGTCGGCGACGCGCCGAACGCGACGTGGGAACTCGCGTCGCCGGCCGACGCCGGACGGGTCGACCGACTCGGAGTCGAGCAACTGAAACTCGAAGACGGCGGCTTCGTCGTGGCCTACCGCCCCGGACCCAACGCCACCGAGTTCGAGCGAGTCGGCTCGGCCCGTGCAGACGACATCGCGATGCCGGTCGCACCGGTCGAGGAGCCGACGCACGTCGTCGCGGTCGCCCACCCCGACGGCAACGACAACGGCCGCTTCGACGGGCCCGAGACGGACCCGGCCTACCGCGTCGGCGGGAGCGTCGTCCGGGAGTGGACCACCGTCGAACCGGCTGGTGAGACCGCGTCGGCGGGCCCGCCGCTCGGGTCGTTCGCCGTCTCGAAGGTCAACGGCTCCGCCGAAAACGTACCGACGGCGACCCCGTCGCCAACACCGACCGCGACGCCAACACCGACCCCGTCGCCAACACCGACCCCGTCGCCAACACCGACCGCGACAGTGACGCCGACCGCGACGCCCACGCCGACGGCCGCTCCGACCGACACACCGACCGCAACCGCGTCGCCGTCCGGCTCCCCGACGGCCACCGGACCGACTGGGAGCGACTACCCTTCGGTGACGGGCGAGCGACCCGACACGACCGCGGCGGACGGCCCCGGCTTCGGCTTTGCCACTGCGGTCGTCGCCGTCCTGTTGACGACCTCGGGGACACTCGCGATCCGCCGGCGCTCGTAGTGTGGGAGCGACCGTTCGCCGGTCCACGAGCGCCGCCGACGTGGACCACTTCCGGCGAGCACTGAAGGCCCGGTATGGGCGGCGCTCGGCGACGTTCGCCCCGTTCCCAGCCGCCGAAAACGCGCCCGTCATTTAAGTATCGTTCCCGAGTGCTACACACCAGAGCATGCGTCCACTGCACCTCCTCCCGGTCGTGGCCGCGTCCGTCGTCCCGCTGCACACGGGCCACCCTCACCTCGTGACCGACTCGCTCCTCGGTGTGGCGGTCGGGGTCGTCGTGGTCGGGCTGTACGTGTTGGCGCTCCGCTGGACCCACGACGGTCGCGACGACGGGCCCCGGAACCGCGAGGGTCAGTCCAACCGGTGAGTCCGTACCGGCCGGCGAGCCCGCCGGGAGCGTCCTACGGCGGCGCCGAGGGAAGGACTTACGTCCCCGCCTGCCCGAGCACTGGCTATGAATCGTGTGACGGGCGACGACTGCCGGGAGGTGCCGCGGTGAGTCTCACCGTACCCGTCGGGTCCGACCACCAGCTGGCCCGCCTGCTCCAGATCGGTATCGTCCTGGAGGAGGTCGTCGAAGCGCGGGCGTCGAAACACGCCCGCGACAGCGGGGCAGACCTGACCGAGGACGTGCGGGCGATGCTCGACGACGCCGCGGCGGAGTCCGCGGACCACCGTGACCGCCTCGAGGACCTGATCGAGGAACTCGACGCCGACACGGTCGCCTACGAGGAGATCGAGGCGCTGGTCGAGGCGCAGTACGAGTCCGACGAGGACTTCGACGGCGTCCTCTACGACCAGCTCTGCAACGAGGAGACCGCCTACAAGTTCTACGACGACCTCATCGAGGCTATCGAGGCCTCCGACGTGCAGTTCGGCATCGACCGCGACCGACTGCTCGACACCCTCGCGGCCATCCGCGAGGAGGAGGCCGAAGGCGCCGAAGAAGTGACCGAGCTCATGGAGGAACGACGATGAACACCGAATCAGCAGAGCTGCTTCGAGCACACGCTCACCCGGAGGGATTCCCGTGAACACGGCCGACCAGTACCTGAAAGCCATCTACCTGATCCAGCAGATCGAGGACGGCCCCGCGTCGACCGGCGACCTGGCCGACCGACTCGACGTGAGCCCCGCCAGCGCCAACGAGATGATCGGCAAGCTCGAGGACAACGGCCTGGCCGAACACGAGAAGTACAAGGGCGTCTCCCTCTCCGACGAGGGCATCGTCCGCGCTCGCGACGCGCTCCAGAACTACTGCATCATCGAGCGCTTTCTCGTCGAGGTCCTCGAAGTCGAGGAGTTCCGCGGCGAGGCCCGCCAGCTCGAGAGCGTCATCGACGAGACCGTCGCCGAGCGACTGGACACCATCATCGACCGCGACCCCGCCTGTCCCGACTGCTTCGACCCCGAAAACGACGTCTGCGGCCTGCTCGAAGCGCCCGCCGCCGCCGACGACTGAACGGGCCCGTGGGTGGGCGTCCGGACATTTTTGACCGATACCGCAGCCACCTCACTTCGTGCCGGAGTGTCCGACCTGCGGGAAGTCGCTGGCGACTGAGGCGGGAAAGCGTCAGCACCACGCGAAAGTCCACGGCGAGTCGCTCCCGAACCGGACGTGTGTGGACTGTGGCGCGGCGTTCTACGACCTGAAGTCGCGGTTGTCCTACTGCGACGATTGCGACCCGAACGCGGGCGAGAACAACGGCAACTGGCAAGATGCGCGCGAGCGGACCGAGTGCCGGCGCTGCGGCGACACGTTCGAATACTACCCCTCGGACAAGAAGGGCGTCTACTGCCCGGACTGCGTCCGCGACGCCGACGAGTTCCTCGGCGACAGCTACGCCGAGGTCCACGACATCGAACGGGTCGAGCGAGAGTGTGAGTACTGTGGGGAGGAGATGGTGGTCTTAGCTTCGGCGCGAAAGTACGGTCACGGTCGGTTCTGTTCGCTCGATTGTCTCTCCGATTGGATGTCGGACACGCGGTCCGGGAAAGACCACCACCAGTGGTTGACGGGGAGTCGAACGTATGCTGGAAAGTGGTGGTCGGCTCGCCGCCAGGCCCGTCGACGAGATCAGTACCGATGTCAACACTGTCGGAAAACTGCGGCCGAGATCGGTCGGAACCCGGACGTTCACCACATCGTTCCGCTCCGGACGTTCGACGACCCACAGGACGCACATACGCTCGACAATCTACTATCACTCTGCCCGGAGTGTCATCGACAGGCCGAGTGCGGAACGATCGAGATCCCGTCTCCCGGAGACGCGCAAGAGTAACGCTATTATGCGACCGTCGTATAGCAATTCGTGAAGTCCCGTGGTGTAGTGGCCAATCATAGTGGCCTTTGGAGGGGCTCTGAAACCCGTCAGATCCCCGGAGACAGCCACTGACAACGGTTCGAATCCGTTCGGGACTATGACAGAAATATTACATTTCTTCCGAACTCGACGTCTCAGGTGCGACCAGTCCCTTCCAGTGGCGTTCGTGCCGCTCAGACCGGTTCGTGCGTCGCCACATACTCCTCGTCGGTCGACTCGACGGATTCGACCTCGTAGAAGCGGATCTCCCGTTCCTGCTTGGTCCGGACGGGGAAGTCGTAGTGGACGGCGTCGTAGCCGAGTTCGTCGCCCTCGGCTCGAACGTCGGCGACGAACTCGCGGTGGCGGTCGAGGCGTTCGGCGACGACCGAGCGGGAGAGCGCGGGGGCGTCGCGCACCGCGTCGTCGAACACCTCGGCGAAGGCGGACTCGCGCTCGTAGCCGACGGAGTCGCGGCCGGCGACGAGGGCGGCGAGGGAGGTGGTGCCGGTGCCCCAGAAGGGGTCCAGCACCGTGTCGCCGTAGGCCGAGTACATGTTGACGAGGCGGTAGGGGATCTCGAAGGGGAACGCGGCGGAGCGCTCGCGCAGGTCGTCGTGGTCGAGCGCCTGGAGGTCGCCGGTCACGTCGGTCCACACGTCGGAGAACCAGCGGTTGCGCTCCTCCCAGAAGTAGGCGGCCTCGTAGCGCCGGTCGGCGCCGGGCTCGAACGACCGCGAGTCGCCGCCGTTGCGGAAGAGGAGGACGTACTCGTGTTCGAGCGTGACGTAGGCGTTGGGCGGCACCATCCCCGAGCCCATGAACTTCGCCGCGCTGTTGGTGGGTTTGCGCCAGAGCACGTCCGGCAGCGGGTCGAACCCGAGCGACCGGAACCCTTCCAGCACGCGGGCGTGATTGGGGTAGACCCGGAAGCTCCCGTCGACGGTCCGCGTGGCGTCGCCGACGTTGACGCAGGCGATCCCCCCGTCGACGAGGACCCGCTCCAGTTCGGCCCACACCTCGTCGAGGACGCCGTGCATCCGCTCGAAGGCCCGCTGGCCGTCGCCGTCCGCCAGCGCGTCCGCGACGGCCGGATCGAGCGCCCCGAAGGTCTCGTCCCACATCTCGATCATCGGGTACGGCGGCGAGGTCACGACCAGGTCGACGCTGTCGTCGGCCAGCGTATCGAGGTCGCGCGCGTCGTCGACGACGACCCGATGACTCGTCTCCATCGTCTCCCACCTCCCGCCCGCGGTCCTTGAGTCTCCCGACCTGCATCGACCGCTGAACGCCCCCGTCAGTTCAGTCCCAGGGGCCGCTCAGAGATACGCGGCGTCCCACCGAGTCGGTTTGCGGGCGTTGCCGCAGTCGTCGCACTCGATGCGGCCCATCGCGTCCATGGCGTTGGCGAGGCGGTTGCAGTTGCTGCAGAAGTAGCCGTAGTGTTCCTCTCTCGCCTCGTCGCGGTAGACGGTGTAGAACTTCCCGGCGGAGCCGTCGTCCCAGTCGGTCTCGTCGACGTAGACGGTCGCGCCCTCGGCGCTCTTGATGGCCTGCAGGCCGTCGTCGCCGGACTCCGCCCACACCTTCTCGACGTGGTGGTGGCCGGCGATCTCCAGGTCGGCTTCGTCGACCTGCTCGAAGCCTTGGGCCTCGTAGAATCCGTTGCCGTCGACGTTGTCGGCGAGCACGCGGCCGACCATCCGGTCGGCGCCGGTCTCGGTCAGTCGCTCGCGGGTCTCCTCGAACAGGGCCGTGCCGATCCCCTCGCCCCGATAGGCGGGGTCGACGTGGAGCCACAGCAGCGTCGCGTCCTCGCCGGCGAGTTCGCTCTCGGCGAACCCGACGACCTGGCCCTCCCGGTCGGCGACGAGCAGGTGTCGCTCCTCGTCGTTCGTCGCCTCGTCCAGCGCCGCCTCGTCGTACCACTCGGAGACGGCGCCGGTGATCGCCTCCGGACTCAGCGAGTACGACGCCTGCAGCGACCGCCGCGCCACGTCCCTGATCGCCGGTCGGTCCCCCCGCTCCGCGGTGCGCACGTTCATACGTCACACGTTGGCACGCAACACGATAAAACCACGCCACACCGCCGATCGGGTTCCGACTCGCGGACCGGTCGGCTCGGACACTGGACGCGCGTCGAGATCGACGGAGGGTGCCGAGTGAGTCCGGGCGCGTTCCGGTTCGCCGAACGACGGATCGACCGACGGCGCGCGCGTTCGCCGGCCGTGGAACGGGCGCAGACGGTCGGAGGCGGGCCGTCGCGGGGCGCTCAGCGGGGTCGAAACCGGCGGGCCACGGGTGTCGTAACGCCTAAGAGTCGAACGCGCCTTTCTATTCGTAAGATGACTGACGCACGTATCTGCCGGAGGTGGTTCCGTGGGCGTCGAAATTAGGGAGTCGCCCGTCTCCGCCGAGGCGTTCGCGGAGATGGAGGCGTTCGTCCACGACTATCTGGCCGCCAGCGTCGAGAGCGAGGACGACGGCGGTCGCATGCGGTGGTACCCCTGGCACTCCGCGGAGTACCGGTTCAACCACATCCTCAACGTGGTCGAACTCGCCGAGGAGATCGCCCAGGCCGAGGGCGCCAACGTCGACGTGACCCGCGTCGCCGCGCTGTTCCACGACATCGCGAAGCTGGAGGTCGACCAGGACCTCCACGCCGAGGAGGGCGCCCGCGTCGCCCGCGAGTACCTCACCACCCACGGCGACTACCCCGCGTCGTTCGTCGACGAGGTCTGCGCCGCCGTCCGCGACCACTCCTATCAGGGCGAGCTGACCGACCTCTCGCTGGAGGCCCAGTGTCTCATCGAGGCGGACCTGCTCGACAAGGTCGGCGCCAACGGCACGGCGCTGATGTTGCTCCGGATGGGCTACGAGTCCCGAACGCACATCGACGCCGCCGAGATGGTCGGGCGCGTCCTCGAACGCGGCGTCGACGCCCGCGAGCGAGTTCGCAGCGACACCGCCGAGAGCATCTGTCACCGCCGGCTCAAGCGCGTCAAGTGGTTCAAGGAGTGGCTCGAAGGCGAGGTCGCCGACGTGGATCCCGAGGAAGCGCCCGAACCACCCGGCGGGTCGGACTGACGCGGCGAACGGCGAGCGACCCGGGCGGTCGACTGCCCCTCAGAGGCCGGCCAGCGTCCGCGCCGCCGTCCAGCAGAAGGTGACGCCGAACCCCGCCAACACCAGCGCCGAGGCGACCGCGGCGGCGGGCGCGAACGCGTCGACCCGGCGGCCGACGCCCACCAGCGCCGCCGGGAAGCCCGTGATCCAGACGGCGATGCCGCCGAACAGCCCCGCCAGCAGCGCCGGGTTCCCCGTCCGCACGACGAGCGCGCCGGCGAGCTCCTCGCCGACCGCCGGGAGATACGACAACACGTCGACGGTCCCCGGTTCGAGCAGGCCGACGCCGACGGTCAGCCAGAAGACGATCTGGTAGGGGTTGGTCAGCGCGAGGACGAACGCCTTCGTGAATCCGCGGGAATCGGCGTCCGGGCCGGTGGCGCCTTCGTCGCCGGGGCCGGGGTCCCCGGAGAGGAAGTCCGCGCTCGTCTCGCGGACTCCGTCCGCTCGACTGTCCGAGGCGCTTCGCGCCTCGCCCGCGTCCCGCACGGCGCCGACGGCGAAGTACAGCATCAGCAGGCCGCCGGCGCCGACCATCGCCGCGCGGACGGTCTCGGCGCCTTCGAGGAAGGCGACGACGCCCGCCAGCGACAGGACGAAGAAGACGAAGTCGGCGGTCATCGCGCCCAGGCCGGCGGTGAAGCCGGCCAGCCATCCGCGGAGGACGCTCTCCTCGGCGATGACGGCGTTCATCGGTCCCGGCGGTGCCGCTAACGCGAGGCCGAAGACGACGCCGACGCCGAAGGTGCCCGCGGCGGTCGCGACGCTCATCGGAGTCGCTACTGGTACATGCCCAACGGCTGGGCTCTCGAACTCTCCTCGTCGCTCTCCTGCATCCGCTTGGCGAGGTTCTCGCGGGCCTGACTGATCTCCTCGGCCTGTTCGACGAGGTGGTCGGTGTCGACGTCGACGCCGGCGACGGGGCCGACGCCGTCGAGGAGGACGACCCGGGCGGCCTCGGGGTCCGGGAAGTTCCGGTTCGCCTCCACCACGAGGCCGAGGGCGTCGAGGTCGGTCCGGTCGGCCTCGTACAGCAGCGCGCCGGTCGGCCCGCTGATGACGCCGCTCTCGCCGGGCGGCGCGATGCCGTGTTCGTCCAGCAGGCGGGTCGCCTCGCCGTTCGCGACGCCGTAGAGGCTCGGGACACCCTCCTTCTCGGCGGGGAGCCCGGAGACGTACAGCGCGGTCGCGTCGCGCTCGCCGAGCCAGCGCGTCAGGCAGGCCGCGAAGTCGTCGGCGACGCTCGGCGAGACCGGCACGTCGCTCTGGAGCGCCAGGAGGTCGCGCTCCTCGTCGGCGTATATCCGGACCGGCGGCTCGTAGGTCGGGTCGTCCTCGCCGAAGACGGCGACCTCGGGCAACCCCTCACAGCGACAGGAGGCGTAGTAGGTCATGTCGAGCGCGTCGACGAGGTGGTCCGCGGCGATCTTGCCGACGAGGCCGACGCCGGGTAGCCCCTCGATCAGCGTCGGCTCGTCGAGCTCGATGTCCTCGCGGTGTACCTGGACGTGGGCCATACCGGCTACCCCGGCTGCCAGCGGCATAAAACCGAGCGCGGACGACGGGGCGGCGATCGGTGCCGGCGGCGTCGGCCCTTCGCCCCCGAGCCGAGAGGGTTAACACGGGCGACAGCGAAAGGGGCGCCAATGGACGTACTGGAGCGCTACGAGTCGCTCGTGGACGATTTCGACGCCTTCCGCGCGGCCTGCGAGCGGCCGCTCCCGTCGGTCGTCCGCGTCAACACGCTGAAGACGACCGTCGAACGGGCTCGCGACGCCCTCGAGGAGTCCGATATCGCCCACGAACCCGTCGGGTGGCACGACGGGCTGTTCGCGCTCCCGGAGGACCAGCCGGGGACCAACTGGCCGTACGTGCTCGGGTGGATCCACGGCCAGGAGGAGGTTTCGGCGGTCCCCGCCGAAGTGCTCGATCCGGAGCCCGGCGAGCGGGTCTGGGACGCCTGCGCCGCGCCCGGGAGCAAGACCACCCAGCTCGCCGCGCTGATGGACGACCGTGGCCTGCTGGTCGCGACCGACAACAACCTCGGCCGGATCTCCGCGCTCCGGTCGAACGCCGAGCGCGCCGGCGCCACGAACGTCGCCGTCACCCACGAGGACGCGCGGAACCACTCGCTCAAACCCTTCCGCGGACCGGATTCCGACGAAGGCACCGAGGGCGCGCCCTACGACCGGGCCTTGGTGGACGTGCCGTGTTCCTGCGAGGGGACCATCCGCAAGAACCCCGACGCGCTGGACGACTGGGAGCTCGACCACGTCGAGGGCATCTCGGGCGTCCAAAAGGGCGTGCTCCGCCGCGCGATCCAGACGACGAGGGAGGGGGGGACCGTCGTCTACTCCACCTGCACGTTCGCGCCCGAGGAGAACGAGGCCGTCCTCGACCACGCGCTGGCCGAGGAGTCCTGCGAACTCGTGGAGTTCGACCTCCCGCTCGAATCGGCCCCCGGCGTCACCGAGTGGCAGGGCGAGCGCTTCGACGACTCGGTCGAACGGGCCAAGCGCATCTACCCCCACCACAACGACACGGGCGGCTTCTTCTGTGCGAAGCTGGAGGTGACCGCCGAATGAGCGACGATCCCGAAAGCGGGTCGACTCGCGACAACGACGGGACGCGGTTCGACCGCCTCCCCGCGACCGCCGACGAGCGGGTCGTCGAGGGCCGCCCCACCCGCGAGGAGGTGCTCGACTGGTGGGCCGAGCGGTTCGGCGTTCCGCCCGAGGCTTTCGACGGGCACACGTTCTGGGAGCGCGGCTCGGGCAAGATCTGGGCGTTCGCCGACGACGTGGCCTCGCCGGTCGCCATCGAGGGCCTGGGACTCGCGTTCCTGCGGACCCGTCGCGAACACTGGAAGCCGACGCTGGAGGCGGTCCAGCGGTTCGGCGACGCGGCCGACGACTGCGTCGTTCACCTCTCCCGCGAGGAAGCCGCCGCGTTCGTCGCCGGCGACGACCAGGAACTCGACTGGGACGGCGACTGGGGCTACCTGATCGTCACGACCGACGTTGCGGGCGAGCCCGAACCGGTCGGCGTCGGCCTCTACGTCCACGGCGAACTCCGCTCGCAGGTCCCGAAGGGTCGTCGCCGGGAGCTGTAGGGACCGAACGGCACCGCCGCGTGCTACGCCTCGCGCTCGCGGACGGTCCCGCCACCGAGCCCCTCCCACTCGACGCGATAGCCCAGCACCGAGAGGAGCGCGCTGGCGTCGTCGATGCCGTACTCGTCGAGGACCGCCTCGGCGTCGCCGAGCGTCATCCCAGCCCCGATCCGGTCGCCGAGGGCGTCCAGCACCGCCGGGCGAACGAGCGTCCGGCCGACGCGCTCGTGGTCGGGGAACGACTTTCCTTCGACGGCGCTCTCGCTGACGCCGCGTTCGGCGGCCAGCGACTGGATGGTCACCACGTCGGCGTCGGGGACCAGTTCGTCGGGCAGCGCGGCGGCACTCTCGGCGACGAGTTCGTCCTCGTAGCGCCGGAGGGCGTCGCGCACGTCCTTGATGCGGACCGTCCCGGAGTAGGGAATCGCCCGGTGGTCGCGGGCTTCGATGGCCTCGCCGGCGCCGAGGCTCTCGTCGACGGCGACGAGCAGCTCCACGTCGTCGATGGCGTCCAACTGCGAGAGCTTCTTCTCGACGTACTCGGGCGTCCAGAAGCCCATGATCTCGAAGAACACCCGGAAGTCGGCGTGGCGGTAGTCGAAGGCGAAGTCTGGGATGGCGACGCTGGCGCCGGCCTCCAGCGGTTCGGGCTCCCGGACGAGGTCCCAGTCCAGCCCCAGCGACTCGAAGCGGGTCGCGAAGTCGGCCTCGACGCCGCTGTCGTAGCTCACCTCGGTCACGGGCTCGACGCCCGGCACAGACACGTCCGCGTCGGTCAGGGTCATCTCCCGCTCGGTGCCGCGGTCGTCGACGGTGGCGGTCAGGCGCCACTCGTCGGCCTTCGCGACGGTGCGCAGCAGGCGGGCGAAGCGGGTGCCGTAGCGGCGCGTGCTGCGGAAGAGGGCGTCCGGGCCGGTGACGACCACCTCGCGGCCGGCGTCGGTCGTCCGGACCTCGTACATGAGTCGCAGGCGCTTGACCGCCGAGACGAGCGCCTTGGGGTCGCTGGAGCGGACCCGGACCTCGGTCGCGTCGAAGATCGCCGTTTGAGCCAGCGAGAGGTTGTACTGGGCGACCAGCTCGGCCGGGTCCCAGCGCGGGTCGATTTCCGCGAGGACTTCCCGGTCGTCGAGGTCGGCGTAGAGCGCGTCGGCCACGTCGTCGGGGTCGGCGTCGAGGCGGTCGGCGGCCCGTCGGAGCGCTCGCTCGCGGTCGTCGGCGGTGACCACGCCGACGGTCTCGCTCGCGGCGAAGGCGGCCTCGCGGGCGCGGCGCGGTTCGACCGGTGCGCGGACCTCGAAGCGGGCCTCCCGATCGAGGAGCTTGGCGAACCCGCGGACGAGCTTGAAGTCGTCGGCCTCGCGTTCGAGGTCGGTCAGCGCGTCGTCGAGTTCCGAGCGGGAGTGGTCGACGTGTCCCTGGTAGACGCCGAGGACGCGGGCCGCGAGGTCGCGGCGCTCGTCGCCGACGAACTGCGGGTGGAAGCCGCCGCCGGCCCGCGAGACGCGCAACAGGTCCTTCGTCAGCACACCCGCGACTCGGCCGGCGACCGGTATAAGCGCGACGGGAGTGCGCCGGGTCGGGAGCGGGCGCGGCGTTCGTGACGAGAAGATTCTTACCGGACCGCACCCGGGGAAGCAGTATGCAACGACGGACGGTCCTGCGCGGGCTGGCCGCCCTCGCGGCGGGGGCGGGCGCGGGCTGTACGGCCAACCGGGAGGTGCCGGCGACAGCCCCCGAACCGCCGGAGGGGATCGCCACGCCCGCGGACGACCCCGAACCGACGCCGGATCGACAGCCGTTCGTCGTCCCCGAGCGGGCGTTCCGGCCCGGCGAAGACGGCGATCTGGTGGTCGAGCTGACGGTCCGGAACCGCGCCGGCGTCGCTCGCGAGGCGGTGATGACCGTCACCGTCGAGGCCGGCGACAGGACCTTCACTCCCGCTCGGCACGTCGTCCTCCAGTCCGAAGCGAGCGGGCAGTTCGAGATCCGCTTCCCCGTTCCGGAGGCCGAGCTGACCGGATTCTCCGTCTCGTTCGACCCCGGCCCGCCCGAGACGCCGATCCCCGAAGGGACGGTTACGCCCTATCCCGGCGACGGGGCGACACCGACGGACTCGCCGACCCCGTTCGCGACCGACACCGGGTCGACCGACACGCCGACCGGTTCGGGATCGACGGCGACCGACACGTCGACCGGTTCGGTCGAGTAGGCGGTCGCTGGCGGTCCGTCCCGCCCACCGCTGGCAGTCCCACCGCCGGCCCGTCGTCGGTCACCGCCGTCGCCGCGCCACCCGTTCTTCCGCCGTCTCCTCGGTGACGATCTCGTAGAGTAGCGCACGCTGACCGTCGTCCTTCGGGCGCAAGATCCGGCCGAGGCGCTGTGTGAACTCCCGCTCGCTCCCGCTGCCCGAGAGGACGACGGCGACGTTCGCGTCGGGCACGTCGACCCCCTCGTCGAGGACGTTCGCCGTCACGACCCGGGAGTACTCCCCCGAGCGGAACCGCTCCAGAATCTCGCGGCGCTCGTCCGCGCTCGTCTCGTGGGTGATCGCCGGGATCAGGAAGCGTTCGGAGAGGCGATACACGAGGTCGGTGTGGGCGGTGAAGACGATGACGCGGTCGTCGCGGTGGCGGTCGAGCAGGGTTTCGAGCCGGTCGACCTTCTCGTCGGCGTTCATCATCACCTCGCGGGCGCGCTGCTTGGCGAGCAGGGCGTCCCTGGCGCGCGGGTCGCTCCCCGAGCGCTTGACGAGTTCCTGGTAGTCGCTGCCGCTGCGCATCTGGATGCCCGAACTCGCGAGGTAGTCGGTGAACGTCTCCTGGTGGCGCTCGTACACCTCGCGCTCCTCGGGCGTCAGGTCGACCTCCAGGCGCTTGATGTCGTAGTCGGCGAGGTGCTCGCCGGCGAGTTCGTCGACGGCGACGCGGTGGACGAGCGGGCCGACGAGTTCCTCGACCGCCTCGTGAGCGCCGTCGGGGCGCTCGAAGGTGGCCGTGAGGCCCATGCGGGCGGGCGCGGCGAGCAGGCGGGCGATGTCGCGGTACCCCTCGCCGCCGAGGTGGTGGACCTCGTCGAAGACGACGAGGCCGAAGCGGTCGCCGAGTTCGTCCGCCCGGAGGTACGCCGAGTCGTACGTCGAGACGGTCACGTCGGCGAGCCGTTGCTCGCCGCCGCCGAGCTGTCCCACCTCGCGGTCGAACTCCCGTTCGAGTTCCCGGCGCCACTGTTCGAGCAGGTCGATAGTGGGGACGACGACGAGCGTCGGCGTTCCGAGGGATTCCATCGCCGCGATACCGATGACGGTCTTCCCGCTCCCGGTCGGGAGTTCGAGCACACCGCGACAGGCGAGCTGTCGCGAGCCCTCACTCGCGTGGCTCGCGAGGACGCCCCGGCGGTCCGCGGCCTCCCAGTCGTCCAGCGCCTCGCGCTGGTACTCGCGGAGTTCGTACGTCGAGCTCAGGTCGAGGGTCGGGAGGTCGAACACGCGGTCCTCGTAGGCGATCTCCCGTTCGTCCAGCGCAGCGCGGAGGTCGACGTAGCGATGACCGGGCGCCCGCCGTGTCTTCGAGCGGGCGTCCCGTTCGACGAACGGCACGTCGTCGAGCGCGTCGCTGCCGGTGATCCGGACGGTTCCCTCCTCGTAGACGAGCCGGGCGGTCACTGCCGAGAGGTATCGGGGGACGGGAGTTAAGCGGTGCGGGGCGTGGTCGGCCGATGTCGGGGCGGCCGTTCGGCGTTCGCGACCCCCGTCGTCGGTCGGATTCTCAACCCTTTTGTCGACGCGGCGACTGCCTACGGGTATGAGCGAGCAGGACGCGTCCGACCCCGCTGAGGCCGCAGAGGAGCAGCCAGGCGCGACCGAGCAGGAGGGGGACGCGAGCGGCGAGCCCGTGCAGCCCGACGAGGTCATCGACCCCGACGAGGCGGGCGACGGCGACGCCAGCAGCGAAGCGACGGGCGACGACGAGGTCACCGTCGACGAGGAGCTGGTCGACCGCGTCGCGGAGTCCGACCCCGAGTCGGTCGCCCACGAACTCGCGGCACTGCGGAGCCGCGTCGACGGTCTGGAGGACCAACTCGACGCGCGCGACGAGGAACTCGACGACCTGGCGGAGAAGCTCAAGCGCAAACAGGCGGAGTTCCAGAACTTCAAGAAGCGGATGGAGAAACGGCGCGAGGAGGAGCGCGAGCGCGCCACCGAGGACCTGGTCACTCGCCTGCTCGACGTGCGCGACAACCTGAAGCGCGCGCTCGAACAGGACGAGGACACCGACATCCGCGGCGGCGTCGAGTCGACGCTGCGGTCGTTCGACGACGTGCTCGATCAGGAGAACGTCGACGTGATCGAACCTGAACCCGGTCAGGACGTGGACCCGCACCGCCACGAAGTCCTGGTCCGCGTCGACTCCGACCAGCCCGAGGGGGCCATCGCGGATGTTCACCGCCCCGGCTACGTCATGGCCGACAAGGTGCTCCGCGAGGCGCAGGTCACCGTCAGCGACGGGTAGCGACGAGTAGCGGAAGGGGCCGCGCACCTGTCTCTCTGCTGATCGTTCGTCGCTCTTGTACTGGTATTGCGGTTGGATTTATAGGCACCGGTCGCCGTCACCGGGTCGGCCACAGATCGGCCGTTTGCGGGCGTCTGTAGCGGGTCCCCGTCGGTCGCGTCTAGCAACTTTTAACCGGCACAATCGGGTATAGACGGGTAAGATGGCGAGCAACAAGATTCTCGGAATCGACCTCGGGACCACGAACAGTGCGTTCGCGGTCATGGAAGGGGGCGACCCCGAGATCATCGTCAACTCGGAGGGCGAGCGGACGACACCCTCGGTCGTCGCGTTCGACGAGGGCGAGCGTCTCGTCGGCAAGCCCGCGAAGAACCAGGCCGTCAAGAACCCCGACGAGACCGTCCAGTCCATCAAGCGTCACATGGGCGAGGACGACTACACGGTCGAACTCGAAGGGGAGGAGTACACGCCCGAGCAGGTCTCGGCGATGATCCTCCAGAAGATCAAACGGGACGCCGAGGAGTACCTCGGCGACGACGTCGAGAAGGCCGTGATCACCGTCCCGGCCTATTTCAACGACCGCCAGCGCCAGGCGACGAAGGACGCCGGCGAGATCGCCGGCTTCGAGGTCGAGCGCATCGTCAACGAGCCGACCGCGGCCGCGATGGCCTACGGCCTCGACGACGAGTCCGACCAGACCGTCCTCGTCTACGACCTCGGCGGGGGCACCTTCGACGTGTCCATCCTCGATCTGGGCGGCGGCGTCTACGAGGTCGTCGCGACCAACGGTGATAACGACCTCGGTGGCGACGACTGGGACCACGCGATCATCGACTACCTCGCCGAGCAGTTCCACGACGAGCACGGCATCGACCTGCGCGAGGACCGCCAGGCGCTCCAGCGGCTCACCGAGGCCGCCGAGGAGGCGAAGATCGAGCTCTCCAACCGCAAGGAGACCCGCATCGACCTGCCGTTCATCACGACGACCGACGACGGGCCCCTCGATCTGGAGGAGAAGCTCACTCGGGCGAAGTTCGAGTCGCTCACCGAGGACCTCATCGAGCGGACGGTCGGCCCGACGGAGCAGGCGCTCGAAGACGCCGGCTACGGCCAGAGCGACATCGACGAGGTCATCCTCGTCGGCGGCTCCACGCGGATGCCGCAGGTCCAGGAGCGCGTCGAGGAGATGACCGGCCAGGAGCCCAAGAAGAACGTCAACCCCGACGAGGCGGTCTCGCTGGGCGCGGCGATCCAGGGCGGCGTCCTCAGCGGCGACGTGGACGACATCGTCCTGCTCGACGTGACGCCGCTGTCGCTGGGCGTCGAGGTCAAGGGCGGTCTGTTCGAGCGGCTCATCGAGAAGAACACGACCATTCCGACCGAGGAGTCGAAGATCTTCACCACTGCGGCGGACAACCAGACGCAGGTCCAGATCCGCGTCTTCCAGGGCGAACGCGAGATCGCCAACGAGAACGAACTGCTCGGTGAGTTCGCGCTCTCGGGTATCCCGCCGGCGCCCGCCGGCACCCCGCAGATCGAGGTGTCGTTCAACATCGACGAGAACGGCATCGTCAACGTCTCCGCGGAGGACAAGGGGTCGGGCAACGAGGAGAACATCACCATCGAGGGCGGCGCCGGCCTCTCCGACGACCAGATCGAGGAGATGCAGCAGGAGGCCGAGGAGCACGCCGAGGAGGACGAGCAGCGCCGCGAGCGCATCGAGGCCCGCAACGAGGCCGAGAGCACGATCCAGCGCGCCGAGACGCTGCTGGAGGAGAACGAGGAGGAGGTCGACGAGGAACTCGTCGAGGACATCGAGGCCGAGATCGACGAGGTACAGGAAGTCCTCGAGGACGAGGACGCCGACACCGAGGACTACAAGGAAGCGACCGAAGCCCTCGCAGAGGCGCTGCAGGAGATCGGCAAGCAGATGTATCAGGACCAGGCCGCAGAGGGTGCGGCCGGCGCGGGCGGCGCGGCGGGCGCGGCCGGTGCCGGTGGCATGGGCGGCGCCGGTCCGGGCGGCGCGGGCGGCGCTGCCGGTGCCGGCGGCCAAGGCGAGGAGTACGTCGACGCCGACTTCGAAGACGTCGACGAAGACGACGAGGAGTAGAACGAGGAGTCCGAGTCGTCCGCTCGATGGGCGACCGCGGGGAGTCTATCGGCGTCTGAAACGGCGAGCGAAGCGAGCTTTTTCCCTTCGACGAGGAGGCGCGACGACGCTCCCGTCGCTCGATAGCCGCGTGGTCGCTCGTTCGGAGAGCCGCCGAGACCGCAACTGCAGGGGTTTCAGCGACCGTGGCGTCCGGGCGAACCCCGCCGGGGAGGTCGGTCGGCGGACGGCGCTCAGCCGGCGTGCTGTTTCGCGGTCGTGTAGGCCTCGCGGACGCGCTTGAACTCGTCCTCGTCGCCACCCTGGTCGGGGTGGACCTCCTTGACCTTCTGCCGGTAGGCGGCCTTGACCTCCTCCAGGCTGGCCGAGGTGGGGACGCCCAGTTCGGAGAAGGCGGCGACGGCGGGGTCGACGCGCTCCTCGTCGGCCTCGTCGGGGCCGAACTCCACCTCGGGCACGTCGAACGGGAGGCGGTCGCCGAGGTGGACGCCGGGCATCTCGTGTTCGACCAGCACCGGGACGGTCGGCGACCGCTCGATGCGGTAGTACGCCTGGGCGTCGAAGGTGATCGCCACGTCTCGCTCGGGGAGATAGAAGGCGACGTGCTGACCCTCGACGAAGTGGCTCTCGGCGTACGACTCGTCGATGGCGTCGAGGTACTCGCGCAGTTCCGCGCGGCGGCGGTGTTCGCCGTCGTTCCGCCGGCGACGGGCCTGCCGGGAGGGATAGAGTCGGTTCGCGGCGACGAACAGGCAGGCCGCGAGGACGCTGCTGGCGACGCCGAGCGCGAGACCGACGACCAACCAGTGGGGCAGCCCGAACAGCGCGTCGAGTACCACGGGCGAGCGTTGGCGTCGCTCCACTATCAAAGTCTCGCCAGCGGACCGGCGGCCGTGTCGAACGGGCAAAGAGGGTGAGGCCGGTCGCGGTCAGCCGATGTAGCGCAGGTCCTCGTCGGAGGCCGCGGGCGTCCCCTGGTCCATCTCCTGGATCTTGCGGACGACCTCCTCCATCTCGTCGGCTCGCTCCTCCAGGGAGGCGTAGTCGACCTCGAAGTCGACGACCTCCTGGAGCACTTCGAGGACGGCCTGTGCGCTCTTGGGGTCGACGAGGTAGCCGCTGGTCTCGCCCATCAGACAGGCCGCCTCGAAGCCTCGGCGCTCGCCCAGACCGAGCAGGAGGCCGCTGACGCCGACGATACCGCCCGCGGGCTCGTCCTCGCGGAACTCGACGCCCACGTCTTCGAGGTCGTCGACGACCTCGTCGGTGGTCGCGGCGCCCAGCACGGAGTACTCCTCGATGAGTTCGCCCGTCGGGACGCCGCCCAGGGCGAACGCGCGGGAGACGCCGTGGTCGTCGGCGACGTCGAGGAACGTCTCGGTCAGGCCGTAGTGGCCGGTGTTGTCCTGTGCCTGGTGGTCGCCGGTGAGCACGAGCATGTCGCGGCCGTCCTCGGGGCGGACGGCGTGGAACTCGGCGCCGGCCAGCTCCGTGCGACCGTCGTCGACGCTGACCTGCGGCGGGAAGTGCGTCGAGTGGACGCGCTCGACGAGCTCGCTCTCGATCTCTTCGAGGAGGTGCTCGACGGCGAGCTTGCCGACGTGGCCCACGCCGGGTAGTCCCTCGACCAGTACGGGGTCGTCGAGATCCACGTCCCCCAGCGCTTCGCGTTCGAATTCGTCCATGGGCCCTAGTCGCGGCGCCGCTGCTTAAGTGCGCGTCGATACTCCCCGTAGTTGTCTTCCGGCGAGAACGGCGCCGGCGCGGAGTTGACCGCCTCGGCGCCGCAGTCGGGGCAGGTCCCCTCGAGCGTGTAGCGCGGCCGCTCGTGCGCCGAGCGCCACGCCGAACAGACGAGAATGTCGGATTTCATGGGAAGGGGCCGGGAGTCGCCGACGCGGCGACCGGCGACGGTTACTCCGCCTCGACCTCGCGGTCGCGGTGGTAGCGACCCGACCCGCCGTGGCCGCCGACGACGTCGACGGCGCGGTCGGCGCTCTCTTCGAGGTGGGACTCGGCGGTCTTGTAGTCGGGCGCCCGTACCTGGATGCGGTACTCCGGCGAACCGACGTAGGTGACCTCCAACTCCACTTCCTCGGGGATCTCGCCGTTGCCCTCGGCGGCCTGCAGGGCCTCCTTGACCACGTCGACGCCGTCGCCGCTGGCGCACTCCAGCGTGACGTAGCCGGTGACGTTGACGTAGGGCACCGAGACGTTCTCGCGGGCCGTCTCGACGATGGCCTCGACCTCGTCGTCGTCGAGGTCGGTCTCCTCGAGCGCTTCCTCGCCGTGGATCGCGGCCTCCTCGAAGCCCTCGTACATCGAGCCGAAGGCGGCCAACAGGTCGTTGGCGATGGCGGCGTAGGTCTCGTCGTCGACGTCCTCGCCGAACGCCAGCAGCATCCAGTTGTCGGCCTTCTGCTCGTTTTTCCACTCCTGGATCTTGTCCTTGCGCTGGTGGTCGTTGACGTCCTTGATCGAGAGGTCGATCTGCTGGGACCCCTCGTCGATGTCGAGCACCTTCGCGACGACCGTCTGTCCTTCGGAGACGTGGTCGCGGACGTTCTTGATCCAGCCGGAGGCGACCTCGCTGATGTGACAGAGGCCGCGCTTGTCCTCGTACTCCTGGAGGTCGACGAAGACGCCGAAGTCCTCGATCTCGTCGACGCGTCCGACCACGAGTTCACCGGGGTCGGGCCAGCCGCTGTATTTCATTATCGTGCCTCGACGGTCTCGAGTACCTCACCCTCGATGGTCGCTTTGCCGCCGGTCGGGCGGGCGAGGGTGTGCCCGCAGACCTCGCAGGCGACCTCGGTCGCGGCCTTGCCGAAGACGATCTGTTCGTTCTCACAGTCCGGACACGCGACGCTGAAGAAGTTTCCTGCCATCGTTAGTCCTGAAGGTCCAGTTTGCCGGCGCGCCATCCCTCGCGGAGGTGGGCTTTGCCGCAGTCGGAACAGCGGTACTTGAGGTCGGTCTTCTGGGTCGGCTTCCCGCCGGAGGGAACCTTCGAGAACTTGCCCGCGTTCCCGTAGCCCGAGCGCGTCCGCTCGGCCTGGCGCCCGTTGACCTTCGTCATCCCCGAGGTGCGACCGCTCCGAACGCGCTCGACCTCGTGTTCGTTGTGCTCGTCGCAGTGCGGACAGTACGTGTTAAATCGGCGTGGCATCTCCATAGATATCGACCTTGCGGACGGCTTGGTCATCCCCGCTTAAAACCCGTTTGGTTCGGACCGGCCGATCGCCCGAGATCGCCGGTTCGCGCCCGGCTCCGTGTGGGACCGATGCGCACGATACGACCGTCGTCGAGACCGTTCACAGCGTCGTGGTCACCTGTTCGCCGCTGACGACCTCGGGGATTATCACCTCGTCGGCGCCCGCGCGTCGGGCGACGGACTCGTACATCTCGTCGCCGGCGCGGACGACGACCCGCGCGTCGGGTGCGAGTTCGCCGGCGGTGATGGCGACCTGGATGTTGACGTTCGCGTCGTCGACGGCGCCGACGACGGCGTCGGCCCGCTCGGCGCCGGCTTCGACGAGCAGTTCCTCGCGGCGGGCGTCGCCCCGGACCGCCAGCAGCCCGTCGTCGAGGGCGCGCTCGTACTGGCCGTCGCCCGTCTCGACCACGACGACCGATCGGTCCCGGTCGCGTAGCTGTCGTGCGATCGTCTTGCCGAAGGTGCCGTACCCGCAGACGACGACGTGCCGTTCCGTGTTCTCGATGGTTCGTTCGACCTGCATCTGTCTGAGCTCCGTTCCTATCTGTCCGCCGAAGGTCGCCGAGACGACCGTCTCGCCGATCCACAGTCCCGAGAGGATCAGGCCCGACTCGACGACGATCGCGAACGCCCGGAGCGAGCGCGCCGGCGCATCGTGAGACTCGATGAATATCTCGATGCTCGTCGGGTCGAGTAGCCAGAACAGCGCCTCGACGGCGCCGACGCCCGCGAGGGCGGCGAACCCGACCACGCCGGCGACCACCAGCGCCGCGAACGCGGCGACCGGGCGACCGACCCGGCGCGCCAGCGGACGACTCATCAGCGCTCGGACGTACTCGCTCGCCACGATTCCGTGGCTCTCGCGTGCAGTGATATACGTTCTCCCTTAACACATTATGGCCCCTTGGACGCCCCCTATGGCCTTGGAGGCGCCGGACCGGCCCCGGATCGGGCGCGCTCGGGCCGCTGGGGCGGTTGGCTTCGAAGTCACTAAGTACGCCTCCGCCGAACCGCCGGGTATGAAGAAGCTCATCGTCCACGGGGACCCGGGCATCCGGAAGGACGCCGTCATCTCGGTCGACGGCGAGGAGCTGGTCGTCTTCGGCGTCGCGCGCCAGGGCGACTGGCACGGTCCCGACCGCCCCCAGCTGTGGTGTACCGTCGGCAGCGAAGACGAGCGTGACACCTACCAGCGGCGCGACTACATCCCCAACTTCCTCGACACCGAGGCGGTCGACGCCGAAGCGGTCGACGTCGTCGAGAAGGCGAGCGCCTGAGGTCAGTTCTCCGCGCCTCGGCTACACCAGGTCGACGTACGGCGGCTCCTCGTCGTAGGCGACGACCTTGCTCGTCCCGGGGGAGCCGGTCGGCGACTTGCGGAGAGTGAGCCACTCGATGCCGTCTTCTTCCCGTTCGATCCGGATCGTCTGGCTGCTCGTGTCGGCGAAGAACTCGACGAGCGACTGGTTCTGGATCGCCGGATTGACCGCGTAGACGACCACGTCGTCGTCGTCGGTGTGGCTGGCCGCCGCCCGGTAGCGCACCTCCCGGGCGCGCTCGGGGGCGATCTGTTCGAGCAGCGGTTCGGTGTCGATGAACGCGAACAGCGGGCGGTCGCCGCTGCGGTCGTAGGACACCTCCATCAGTTGTTCCCAGCCCCGGTCGGCCGACTCGTCGTACCGCAGGACGTTCCGGTGGTCGTAGCCGTCGCTGGCGACGAGTTCGAGGACGAACAGCCGGTCGGCGTCGAGCAGGTCCCCGACGCTCCAGTCGGTGTCGGTCCAGTAGCGGTCGAGTTGCGACAACGAGACTTCGGCGGGGATCGCGACCGACAGCGCCATCCCCGTCTCGACGGCGGTGGCGAGCATCTGCGCGTTGATCGTGTAGTAGCTTGTCGTCCCGTCGTGGGAGAGCAGCGTGAAGCCGCCGCGGACGAGCCCGCCGCCGAGCAGTTCGTCGAGGGCGTCGATCCCGGTCGAGAGATGGTCGTGGTCGAGGAGGTCGCTCGGCGGGGTCCGCTGGGTCGGCTGGACGGTCGCGCCCGCCTCGCCGAGGACGAGCTTGTGGCGCCGGGTGTCGTGGTCGCGCCCGCGGAGCTTCTCGACGCGCAGGAAGGTGTGGCGCTGGTTCGCGCGCTCGACCGACGACAGCTCGATCACGCCGTGGGTCGCGTACCGGAGCAGCTCGCTGGCGACGCTGTCGCCGGTGTCGCTGTCCTCGGCGGTCAGTAGCGACGTGGCGTCGAAGGTGTCGGAAAACAGCCGGATCAGGTCGTAGGTCGACCGCCAGAAGGACACCTCGTCGGCGGCGATCGGTCGCAGCCCCGAGAGGCTATCGAGGAGGATGCGGTCTTTCGGGCCGTACTCCGAGAGATAGTGAACCACGTTCTCCCGGGTAAAGGGGAGGTCGAACCACTCGGTGACGGCGCGGTCGCCGCCCTCCAGCGTACGCACGACCAGGTCGTCGTCCCGCTCCATCGTGTCGCCCGGTTCGCAGTGGACGGTGATCACGGTCAGCCCGTCGGCGTCGAGGTCGAACGGGTACGGTTCGAAGGTATCTTCGAGTTCGCCGACCGTCTGTTCCGTGCTGACGAACAGACACTCCTCGCCCCGGTCGAGTCCCGCCTGGAGGAACTGCATGCCGAGCGTCGTCTTGCCGGTCCCCGGCGGTCCCGAGACCAGCAGGCTCCGCTCGTCCGGCACGCCGCCACCGAGCAGTTCGTCCAGCCGTCGGCACCCAGTCGAGAGGCCCATCGTTCAATGATGTCGCTCTTCGGTTAAATCAATTTGGCAGAGTAGTAGCGCGGTGTTCAGATAAGGTTTGAAGGGTGAGGCGTAGCGTTTTCTGAGTGATTCATGCCCGAAAACGCTAGCCTCGGCGGTAATCTCGACCAATTCGACTTAGATTTTGTGGAGCGAGAAGCGACACCACGACTGTTGATGAAGCTGAGTATTCAGTTGCATCTGGCTGGACTCTCACTTTCGAATACTGTTTCTATTCTTGAGGTATTCGGTGTCAAACGTGCTCGCTCAACTATTCATAATTGGGTTCACAAGGCTGATTTACAGCCCGAAGGTGGACACTCACCGGATCACGTCGCGGTTGACGAGACCGTGATCCGACTCAACGACGAGCAGTATTGGCTGTACGCTGCTGTCGATCCGGAAACGAACAAACTGCTGCATACAAAGCTAAGACCAACTACAACGAAGGTTCTCGCCCATTCATTTCTCGCCGAACTCAGCGAGAAACACGATGTTGACGACGCCGTGTTTCTCATCGATGGCTCCAAATCGTTAGAAGCTGCGTGTCACCGACATGGCTTCGATTTCAGATACGAAAAACATGGAAATCGGAACGCTGTTGAACGTGTCTTTAGAGAAGTAAAACGACGAACTGTATGTTTCTCAAACTGTTTTAGCAATGCCGAAGCAGAAACAGCCGACGATTGGCTCAGATCGTTCAGCTTCGCATGGAATCAGCTTATCTGAACACGATGAGTAGTAGGGTGTGTGACGGAGCCGGCGAGCGCCGCGAGCGCGGGCGCATCGGAAAAACGTATCGAGGCGGTGATAGCCGTCCTCACCCGAAAGAAACGCTTTACTGTCGGCCGGGGCGACGACTCGGTATGGACACGGCCGAGCGACTCGAACTCGCGACCCGCAACACGGCGGAGGTCGTCGAGGAATCGGAACTCGAGGAGTTATTCGACGACGGCGACCCCTCGGTGTACATCGGCTACGCGCCGACCGGCGAGATGCACATCGGCCACTTCACGACGATGCGCAAGCTCGCCGACTTCCTCGGCGCCGGCATGGACGTGACCGTCCTGATCGCCGACCTCCACGCCCACCTCGACGACAATAAGAGCCCCTTCGACCTGCTGGAGGCTCGCTCGGCCTACTACGAGGCGACCATCGAGGCGATGATCGACGCCGCCGGCGCCGACGCCGACCGGATCGACTTCGCCCGCGGCAGCGACTTCCAGCTCGGCGAGGAGTACACGCTGGAGATGTACCGGATGGCCGCCGAGACGACGCTCAGCCGCGCCCAGCGCGCCGGCAGCGAGGTCGTCCGCGAGTCCGACTCGCCCAAGCTGGGCGGGCTGCTGTACCCGCTCATGCAGACGCTGGACGTCGACGCGCTGGACGCCGACGTGGCCTACGGCGGCATCGACCAGCGCGGCATCTACATGCTCTCGCGTGAGATCCTCCCCGACCACGGCGGCGAGGCGCCCGTCTGCATGTTCGCCCCGCTCCTCTCGGGCCTCTCGGGCGGCAAGATGTCCGCGTCCGACGAGTCCTCGAAGGTCAACCTCAACGACGGCCACGACGAGGTCGTCGAGAAGATCGAACAGGCGTACTGCCCCGCCGGCGAGCGCGAGGACAACGGCGTCCTGGAGTACATGGAGTACCTCGTCTTCCCCATCCTCGACGAGCGCGACGAGGACTTCGTCGTCGAGCGCCCCGAGGAGTACGGCGGCGACCTGACCTACGACTCGTACGAGGCGCTGGAGGCGGACTTCGTCTCCGGCGAACTCCACCCGGCGGACCTGAAGCCGGCCGCCGGCGAGGCCATCTCCGAGGTCGTCGCCCCCATCCGCGAGCGGCTGGACGACCGGCCGGAACTGCTCGCCGAGGCCTACCCCGAGAAGTACGACTGAGCAGTGACCGACGACGAATCGGACGGTGACGGCCCGTCTACGGGGTCGGTCCGCGCGACCTACGACCGCATCGCCGAGCACTTCTCGAAGACCCGCGAGTACCCCTGGCCCGAGGTCGAGGCGTTTCTCGACGGCCGGTCGGGCGCCGTGGCCCTCGACGTTGGGTGTGGCAACGGCCGGCACACGGAGTTGCTCGCAGAGCGCTGCGAGCGGGCGCTGGGCGCGGACCTGAGTCGGGAGATGGTCGCGACGGCCAGCGAGCGCTCGGCCGAGCGCGGGTTCGACTACGGGCTCGCGCAGGCCGACGCGAGTTCGTTGCCGGTTCGGAGCGGTTGCGTGGATCTGGGCGTGTACGTCGCGACCCTGCCGCATCTGCCGTCGCGAGATCTGCGGGTGGCGAGTCTCGACGAACTCGCTCGGGTTCTGAGTAGTGGGGGCCGGGCGCTCGTCGGCGTCTGGTCGACCGAACACGACCGCTTCGACGAGAGCGAGGGGTTCGATACCACCGTCGAGTGGACGCTACCGGGTGGGGAGAGTGTCGATCGGTTCTACCACATCTACGACCCCGACGAATTTCGGGCCGATATCGCGGAGAGCGGGCTGGATCTGGTGGAGTTCGAGATTTCGAGCGGGAACTGTTACGGCGTCGTTCGACCCGAGTCGTAGTTTCTGTCGGTGACTCTCGTGATGGTCGATGCGAGTTCTCGGTCTGATCGCTAGGTGGAACTGAAATCGTACTCGACCACGGGCGATGAAAGCCCTCGACCCGCTCGCGGTCGCTGAGCGGGATATCCGCGCTCTCCGCACCGCCCGCGCGGATAGTGCCCGCTCAGACGACTAAACTGAACGCGAGCGGGCCTCGCCCTTTCAATCCGCCAGGCCAGCACAGCCCGCACAGCACCGCCGACAGCCACGAGCCTCCCCAGCCGATTGCGCTCCGCGCGCCTGCGGCGTGCGGTGCTCATCCCTCGCACGACTATTTCGAGCGGCCCGCCAAAAGGCGGGCACGCTCGACAGCGCGCGCCACCGCAGTCCAAAATCGAATCAGTGATTCGACGCCGGGTCTCCGTCAGTCGTCGCCGCTGGCCTGCTCGCCCTCGTCGGGGGCGCGCGGGGTGGCGTCGAGCAGTTCGTCGCGGTGTTCGTCGAGCAGGGGGGCGCGGCGCTCGACGGTAGTGGGGGTCGCCGAGAGCTTGATCGGGTTGCCGGCGACGGTGACCGACTCCTCGGCGCCGGGCTGGTCGACCTCGGCGAGCATGTCGCGGGCGCGGACGTGCGGATCGTCGAAGATGTCGCTGGTGTCCTGCACGGGCGCGGCGGGGACCGCGCCGTCGAGCGCGGCGACGACTCCCTCGGCAGTCAGCGAACGCGTCCAGTCGGCGATCTCGGCGCGGAGGGCGTCCCGGTCGGCCAGCCGCTCGCCGGCGGTCGAGTAGTCGGCGGCCAAATCGGGGCGGTCCATCGACTCGCAGAGCGCGCGCCAGTGGCCGTCCGAGAAGGCGGCGATCACGACGTGGCCGTCGGTCGTGGCGAAGGCGTTGTAGGGGAACAGGGTGGGGTGGGCGTTGCCGCGGCGGGTGGGCGCGTCGCCGGTGTAGGAGTACTGGTAGACGGTGCGCTCGCACAGCGACACCATGGCGTCGTACATGGCGGTGTCGACGTACTGGCCCTCGCCGGTGCGGTCGCGGTGGTGGACCGC
This sequence comes from Halosimplex rubrum, assembly GCF_013415885.1. Taxonomy (NCBI): domain Archaea; kingdom Methanobacteriati; phylum Methanobacteriota; class Halobacteria; order Halobacteriales; family Haloarculaceae; genus Halosimplex; species Halosimplex rubrum. The sequence continues at coordinate 3,989,858 of NZ_CP058910.1, read as the reverse complement.
GGCGAGGATCCCGACGGCGTTGAGCACCGCGGTGAACAGGTCGCCGACGCCCGGGCCGACCTTCGTCGGCGGGCCGTCGGGCTGGCCGGTGATCTCCATGACGCCGCCGAGCGCCTGCGCGACGAGGTCGAAAGAGGGCTGGCCCTGTCGGTCGGTCTCCCCCGTACGCGGGTCGCCGAACCCCCGGATCGACGAGTAGATCAGTTCGGGATTGTGCTCGCGGAGCCGCTCGTAGCCGAGGTCGAATCGCTCCATCGTGCCCGCGCGGTAGTTCTCGACGACCACGTCCGCGGTCTCGACCAGCGAGCGGAAGTCGGCGCGGTCCTCGGGATCGCCGAGGTCGAGCTCCAGCGAGCGCTTGTTGCGGTTGACGCTCTGGAAGTAGCCGCCGTAGGCCTCGTCCTCGGGGTCGTCGACGAACGGCGGGTTCGACCTGATGAGGTCCCCGCCCGGCCGCTCGACCTTCACCACGTCCGCGCCCATGTCCGCCAGCAGCATCGTGCAGTACGGGCCCGCCAGGACCTGGGTCAGGTCGATCACGCGCAGGTCCGACAGTGCGCTCATACCTCCCCCGTCGAACTCACCGGGCATAAACTTGCCTGATAAATAATTATATACTGTGGCCCGGGGCGCTACGGGCCTGTGGCAACGGGTACCAAGACTATAATGAAAGACCATTATGTTTATGACGGATGCGCCCGTCGGTGGTGATACTCACATGGGGCAGACAGTCATCCTCGGTGTGATCGGCTCCGACGCGCACGTCGTGGGCATCACGATCATCGAACAGGCGCTGACCGCGGCCGGGTTCGACGTCGAGAACCTGGGCGTCCAGACCTCCAGAGCCGAGTTCGTCTCGGCCGCCGAAGCCCACGACGCCGGGGCCGTACTGGTCTCCTCGCTCTACGGACACGCCAGGCAGGACTGTCGGGGGCTCCACGAGCGCCTCGCCGAGGCCGACTGCGACGCGGTCACCTACATCGGCGGCAACCTCGCGGTCGGCCAGGACGACTGGTCGGAGACCGCCGAGCACTTCCGCGAGCTCGGCTTCGACCGCGTCTTCGACGCCGAGACCGACCCCTCGGCCGTCGTCGCCGCGCTCGAACGCGACCTCGATACGACCGTCACGGAGACCGCGACCGACCGGGTCAGGGTCGACTCGTAGATGGTCCGAGACGAACGTATTCCCGGCGACCAGCTACGGGAGACGGCGGACGAGTTGCGCGACCGCTGGCCAACCGGCGCCGACGCCGACTTCGAGGCCGCCGTCGAGTTCCACGACTCGCTCCCCCCGTCCAAGCGCTTCGCGGACGTGCTGGAATCGGCGGACCGACCGCTCCTCCAGCCCCGCGCCGGCGTCCCGCGACTCGACGACCAGGTCGACCTCCTCCGGTACCTCGAATCGGAGGGCGGCGCCGACCTGCTTCCCACCACGATCGATTCGTACACCCGCGACAACGAGTACGGGAAGGCCCAGCAGGGGCTCGACGACGCCCGCGAGTCCGGCGAGGACACGCTCAACGGCTTCCCCGCCGTCAACCACGGCGTCGACGCCTGCCGGGACCTCGTCCGGTCGGTCGACGCGCCGGTCGAGGTCCGCCACGGGACGCCCGACGCGCGCCTGCTGGCCGTCGTCACGCTCGCCGGCGGGTTCGAGAGCTTCGAGGGCGGCCCCATCTCGTACAACATCCCCTACACCAAGGAGCACGACCTCGCCGAGACCATCGAACACTGGCAGTTCGTCGACCGCCTCTGTGGCGCCTACACCGAGCGCGGCGTCCGGATCAACCGCGAACCCTTCGGCCCCCTGACGGGCACGCTCGTCCCGCCGGCCATCGCCATCGCGGTGATGATCCTCGAAGGCCTGCTCGCGACGACCCAGGGCGTCCGCTCGCTCACGCTGGGCTACGGCCAGGTCGGCAACGTCGTCCAGGACGTGGCCGCGCTGCGCGCCCTCCGGGGTCTCGGCGAGGCGTACCTCCCCGACGACACCGTCGTCACCACCGTCTTCCACGAGTGGATGGGCGGGTTCCCGCCGGACGAGGCCCGCGCCAGCGGCGTCATCGGCCTCGGCGGCGCGACCGCGGCGCTGGCCCGGCCGGACAAGGTCATCACCAAGTCCCCCCAGGAGTTCCAGGGCGTCCCGACTCGCGAGGCCAACGCCAGCGGCCTCCGCACCACCAGGCAGCTCATCGATATGATGGTCGAACAGGACATCGTCGTCGACGGCATCGACCGCGAACGCGAACTGATCGAACGGACCGCCCGCTCGCTCGTGGAGACGGCCATCGCCCGCGGCGACGGCGACGCCGCCCGCGGCACGGTCGCGGCCTTCGAGTCGGGCGAACTCGACGTGCCCTTCGCCCCGAGTGACAGCGCGGCCGCCGCTGTCCTGCCCGCCCGCGACGACGACGGCCGCGTCCGGGTCCTCGAATGGGGGAACCTCGCCGTCCCAGACGACGTCCGGGAGATCCACGAGACGCGCCTCGATGAGCGCGCCCGCACCGAAGGGCGCAGTCGCTCGTTCCGGATGGTCGCCGACGACGTCGACGCCATCAGCGACGGGAAGCTGATCGGCCGGCCCGGGACCGGCGACGGGACCGACGCGCCGGGCGACACCGGCGGTCCGGCGGGAGGTGAGAGCGATGCGGATTGAGTCCGTCCGGGCGACGCCCGGCGTCTCGGGCTTCTACGTCGACGACCAGCGGGCCATCAAGGCCGGGGCGACGGAGGACGGGTTCGCCTACGCCGGCGACCCGGTCACGGAGGGGTTCGACGCCGTCCGGCAGGCCGGCGAGGCGCTGCTCGTCGAGGTCGAACTCGCCGACGGGAGCGCCGTCCGCGGCGACTGTGCGGCCGTCCAGTACTCCGGTGCGGGCGGGCGCGACCCGCTCTTCCGGGCCGAGGAGTCTCGGCCGGTCGTCGAGGGGCCGGTCGCCGAGGCGCTCGAAGGGCGGGACCCGCGGGCGTTCGCCGACAACGCCGCGGTCGTCGAGTCGCTCCCGTCGAACGACGACCGAGGCGACGACGACCGGCTCCACACTGCTGTCCGCTACGGCGTCTCCCAGGCGCTTTTGTTCGCCGCCGCGCGGGCCCGCCGGACGACGCCGACGGGCGTCCTCGCCGACGCGCTCGGGACGACGCCGGCGACCGAGCCGGTCCCGGTCTTCGGCCAGTCCGGGGACGCCCGTCGGCGCAACGCCGAGAAGATGCTCCTGAAGGGCGTGCCGGTGCTCCCCCACGGCCTGTTCAACAGCGAGGCCAAACTGGGGAGCGACGGCGAGCGCCTGGTCGACTACCTCGACTGGCTCGGCTCGCGAGCCGCCGACCTCGGCCCCGAGGGCTACGAGCCGCGCTTCCACGTCGACGTGTACGGGACGGTCGGCGAGCTGTTCGGCCCGCCCTACGACCGCGCCGAAGTCGTCGAGTACTTCGCCGACCTCGCCGCCGCGGCCGACCCCCACCCGATCCAGGTCGAGGGGCCGATGGACGCCGGCGACCGGGCCGCACAGATCCGCCGGATGGCCGAACTCCGCGACGGCCTCGCCGACGCGGGCGTCGCGGTCGACGTCGTCGCCGACGAGTGGTGCAACACGCTCGACGACGTGCGCGCGTTCGTCGACGAGGGCGCGGCGGACGTGGTGCAGGTCAAAACGCCCGACCTGGGCGGCGTCCAGCGCAGCGCCCGCGCCGTCACCGCCTGCGAGGGGACCGACACCCGGGCGTACCTCGGGGGCACCTGCAACGAGACGGCCGTCTCGGCGCGTGCCTGCGTCCACGTCGCGCTCGCGACGGACGCCGCCCAGCTGCTGGCCAAGCCCGGCATGGGCTTCGACGAGGGGTACATGGTCGTCGCCAACGAGATGCGCCGGACGCTCGCCCGTCGCGAGCGGGCGAACCCACAGGTGGCCGCCGACGGCTCGGGAGGTGGTACCCGATGACCGACTGGACCGACCCCGACACGTTCGCCGCGGCGCTGGACCGCGCAGACACCCGCGAGAAGGGGCGCTACTTCGAGGACTTCGCCGAGGGACAGGTGATCGAACACGCTCCCGGGCTCCGACTCACCCGGCACGGCAACGACGCCTGGACGAGCCAGACCCTCAACCACGATCCGGCCTACTGGCGGAGCGACGCCGCCCGCGCTCGCGGGTTCGACGAACCGCCGATCCACCCCGACTACCTGCTGGCCGCGGTGATGGGCCCCTCCGTCGAGGACTGCAGCGAGAAGGGCGGCTACTTCCTCGGTCGCGACTCCGTGCGCTTCCACGAACACGGGATCGCCCCCGGGACCGAACTCCGGGTCAAGTCGACCGTGACGGCGACCCGCGAGTCGAGTTCCCGGCCCGACTACGGCGTCGTCACCTGGGAGACCCGCGGGTGCGACGCCGACGGCGGCGACACCCTCGTCTCCTACGAACGGACGAACATGATCCCCCGGCGCCAGCCCGCGGCGACCGACGGCGGCCGCTCGGAGCCGACGGACGGAGACCGCGACGATGACGATTCCGCCCTCGCCGACGCCGCCTCGCGTCCCGAGTTGCCCGAGACGTTCGTCACGCCGACGGGCGGCGCCTTCGAGGACTTCCGTCGGACGCTCGACCGGGCGGCCGACCGCGACGCCGCCGTCGCCTACCGCCACGAGCGCGGGCGGACGATGGACGAGTTGACCGTCGCCGCCCTGCCGCTCGCGACGCTCAACACCGCCCGCCAGCACCACAACGCGGCCGCGATGTCGGACTCGCCGTCGGGCGAACCCGTGGCCTACGGCGACGTGACCCGCTCGACCGCGCTGGGCCACGCCCGCTCGGACGAGCGCACCTACCGCGAACTCGCCTTCGACGACGAGCGGTTCCACGACTTCGTGACCGCCGGCGACACCGTCTTCGGCTTCACCCGCGTCCTCGACGCGGACGGCTCGCAGGGGCCGTCGCGAGCCGGCGCGGTCACCTTCGAACACGTCGCGTTCACCGCCGACGAGCGGCCCGTCTACTCCGGGACTCGACGCGCGCTGATCGACCGCGAGGACACCGACGCGCCGACCGCGACCGACGGGAGCACCCACCCATGACACGACTCGCACGCACCTTCCAGACCGCACCGGCCGCCGTCCCGCGCGAGGACTCGGCGAAGTACCTCGACTCGGGCCTCCGCGCCGAGGGGTTCGAGGCCCCCGACTGGCTCGTCCCCGACATCGAGGACGGGACGGCCCCGGACGTGAAAGCCGAAGCCGTCGACAACGTCGTCGCCCGGCTCCCCGAGCTGGCCCCCGATTTCGGCGGCGAGATCTGGCCCCGCGTCGAGTGGGCGCACGACGACCCCGACTTTCGCGACCGCGGCCACGAGCAGATCGACCGGCTCGTCGCCGCGGTCGGCGAACACCTCGACGGCGTCGTCGTACCGAAGGTCGGCCGTCTCTCGGACGTGGAGGCCGCGGCCGGCGTCGTCGCCGAGGCCGAGCGCGAGCACGGCTTCGACGACGGCAGTATCGAACTCGCGGTCATCGTCGAGACGGCCGCGGCCGTCTCGGACCTGCCCGCCATCGCCCGCCTCGGCGAGAGCGACCGCCTCGCGGGGCTCGTCTTCGGCCCCGTCGACTACACGGCGGACCTCGGCGGCCGGGCGATGGGCGGCGACCGCCCGCGCTGGGACGGCCTGCTCGAACGGCTCTCCAACGAGGCGTCGGCCGGCGGACTCGTCGCGGTCGGCGGCCCGTTCGACCGGCTGTTCGACGAGCGAGCGGGCGTCACTTACTACAACGCGCCGGGTTACGCCGACCGGGTCGAACGGGAGGCGCGCATCGGCCTCGACGGCTCGTGGTCGCTCCACCCCAAGCAGACCGCCCAGGCCAACCGGGTCCACATGCCCGCGCCCGCGGAACTCCGGTCGGCCGTCGAGAAGGTCGAGGGGTTCAACGAGGCCAAGGAAGCGGGGACCGGTGCGGTCGTCCTCGACGGGCAGATGGTCGACGAGGCGACCTACCGGAACTTCGCCAACACCGTCGAGACGGTCCGGGCCATCGACGAAGTCCACCCGACCCAGACCGCGGAGGCCTACGACGAACCGTTGCTCGAACGGGCGCGGTCGGTGACCGTCCGGTTCGGGTGAGCGGGGCCGGCGGCCGGTTCGAGCCGAAAGGAAACACCCTTAATTCGCGGTGTGAAACGAACGGATGCGCGCCGGTGTGAGCGAACGCGGTCCGTTCGCGAACTTCGGACGCGAGAGGAGCGAAGCGCGCCGGTGGTCTAGTGGTAGGACCTGAGCCTTCCAAGCTCATGGCCCGGGTTCAAATCCCGGCCGGCGCATATCGGGAGCTACGCGCCCTCATGCCGCATTTTCCACTACTCAATAGCCGTGAAAATAAAAATTGGGTAAACGGCGCGTAACACTAAACGCAAAACCGCCCGCCATCATGCGGTTTTACACCCGTCCAAAGATCAACGATGAATATCGAAAAAGACGAGAAAAATGGAACGGGAGTGCGGGATCTTGAACTGCCAGTCAACCCCATCGCGCAAAACACACGCCAATACCTCGAAGAATATAACGAGATGCTGGTCAGCGATTATCGCACTCTCAAGGAAGACTTCATCGAGTGGCTGTTGGTCGAGGGAAAAACTCCCAAACGACGTGAAGGCTACTCAGAAGCGACAACGAAGACAACGCACTACAAAGTCGACGAATCCTACCTCTGGCTGTGGAATGAAACTGACGGCTACACGACAGAACTTACGCCAGAACACGCGACCGAACTGATCGACACGCTCGTCCGATACAGCGACGATAGCGACAGTTACATCTACACGATCGAGAAATCACTTCGTCGGTTATTCAAATTCCTTCGCCGGGAGAAGAACCGCCCCCTCGATGATTGGAAACACCAGTGGTGGGTGTGAGCCAGTCTACGACGTGGCGAACTTCAAGAACGTCGGTAACGATATCCAGGGCGACGACGTGCTGGTTGAATTTGACGACTACTTCCTCACCGCCCTGGAAGAGAATGACCTGCCCGTCGATGAAATTAAACAGCAATCCGAACAGCTCATGCGAGACAACGAGTTCGACGGCGTGGACGACCTCCCAATTCCGGAGGAACTGAAGGAGATTTCGTCACGACGCAGGATCTCTCGTCTCGACAGCATGGTCTGATGCAGCGAGCGTTTCAAGAGTTCTGTGATTCTGGTATCAGTAAGACGGTCAATATGCCGAATGATGCAACCCGAGAGGACGTGGGTGACGCTTATCGTCTTGCGCTCACCGACGACGAAATCGGCGCGACGATCAAGGGGTTGACTGTCTATCGAGACGGTTCCCGAAACGAACAGGTTCTCACCACTCGGATGGACAACGGCCTCGATGATGAGGAAGAGGTGAGCGAAACGGCGTTGGAAATCTACCTTCGTGGAGATATGACCGACGCGGAGGCAGAGTCCTTCGGCATTGAGGTGGCCGAGGATGGCGATGGAGCTTCTTGTCCGAAGGACGACTGTGATGGCACTCTTGAGCCAACTGACGACTGTTCGATGTGTGACGAGTGTTTCTTCTCACCTTGTGCATGAACTGGCAGTCTGAACGAGATATGCGTCGAGATGTAGAGAGAAATCCGGAGCTGTATGAAGCGTGTTCAGCAGAACCGGGAGATAAGTAGGAAAAGTATGTAAGCTACCCCTCACCGGAAACGGTGGGGGGATTTTTTATTTCGAGTAACTGACTCTCGCGACACCGTTGGTGTGGGATATTTCTCCATAGGAAACCATCTCCCCGTCAACCATTATATTTAGATTGAGTAGGGAGTCACTTTCCTCTTCTTTAAATGCCTTTGCCCAGACCCAATTCGGATTCTCCCAAGTCCATTTCTCGTCTCCTTCTCGTTCTACTTTCTGTATATCTTCATCGTCAGATCTCATTTCCGCACTCCATTTTTCATCTAAGGAGATCCGGAGGGTTACAGTCTTCCCACTACTACAGCCAGCTACGGCTGTAAGTGCTCCAACGGTAGCAACTTTTGAAGAACGGGACAGAAATCGTCGGCGGTTCACTGAGGTACTGGCTCGTTTTCAGGCGTAACTTCGTTCCGGTTCTGTTCCTTCTCCCATTCTATCTCCCCGTTCACTTTCCCAAGCACGCTCGATGCATGGTTACGGTCTTCGAGAGAGCGGTCGGGGTCGTTCTTGATTTCCTCCATTTCATGTTTCAGGAAAGCGAGAAGTCGGGGGGGGGGGGATAAGTCCATGTCAAGTTCAATACATCCCAGATATATAAAACCACGGTACTCCGAGTATCGCCGGATCGGGAGTTGAGTTTAGTGTTTTCGAAGGATTACCAGAGAATGTCTGGGTGGGTTCCCATCGGTATACTTAAGTGACTCTTAGTACTATGCAGCATTAGGTAGTGGAATAGGCGGTAGCGGTAAGATGGGCCGCTGAAATGGTCCATTTCGGGGCGTAGAACCCTCGGGCCTTCCAAGCTCATGGCCCGGGTTCAAATCCCGGCCGGCGCAGTTCTGCGACGAGCGGACGCGAGGAGCGAACTCGCCGGAGGGATTCGAACCCTGGAATTCGCAGCCCCGGAATGGCCGAACGGAGTGAGGCCACGTGCCCGGAACGTCTTCGTCCGGTTCAATCCCGGCCGGCGCATCTCCCCCTCGAAGCAGTGACGAGCGGTGCCACCGACGGCGCGGTTCGAGCCGTCGACGGGCCGGGTCGCGCAGCTTCGACGCGCGACTCGGATACCGGTTTTCGCAGTTCTGTCCGCCGTCGTATACGAGTGTCACCGGAGTCGATCGACCGCCGGGAGAGGAGCGGGACCCGGGTCACTATCGCGAGTAACGTGCTGTTACCGGCGGTAAGCGGGGCCCACTGGCGGACCGCCCGTTCGCGTCGTCTGTGGCGACCTGATGCGTTCGGTATCCGATAACACAAAGTTCGGACTAGCCGTGACCGGGCGGCGGTTGCTCGAGCTTACGTCTCGCGGCGGACTCGTGGGCGGGGGATAACAAAGTGTATCTCGGCCTTGTCCTCAGTCGCATGACTTACGATAGATACACGAAAGCGATAGTCGGAGCCGTCGCTCTGACACTCGTCGTGAGCGCGCTCGCGGCGGGCGGGGCGGCGTCGTCGTTCGCGGCACAGGAAGACGAAGACACGGCGACACAGACCCAGGACACGTCGTACCTCCGGATCGGGCACTTCTCCGCGGACGCGCCCGCGGTGGACGTGTCGGTCGACAACGAGACCGTCGTCGAAGGCGCGGAGTTCGGTGACGTGACCGGGTACCTGGCGCTGGACAGCGGCAACCACACCGCGAACATCACGGTCGCGGATCAGCCCAGCACCGTCCTGTTCGAGGGGAACCTGACCCTCGAACCGCGAACGGTCGGGACGCTCGCCGCTAGCGGCGAGTTCTCCAGCGGGTCCGCGACCGAGTTCGAGCCGGTCATCTTCGAGGACAACGCCTGGGAGCCGGACAACGAGTCCGCTGCCGTCAGCATCGCCCACCTCTCGCCGGACGGACCCGCGGTCGACGTCGTCGTCACCGAAGGCCCGACGGAAGAGACCGAGACGGCGACCGACAACGGGACGGACACGGCCACCGACACGGAGACGGGCACCGAGACGGCCACCGACACGGAGACGGGCACCGAGACGGCGACCGACAACGGGACGGACACGGCCACCGACACGGAGACGGGCACCGAGACGGCGACCGACATCGGAACGGCCACGGAGACGGCCACCGCGCAGGGGTCGCCGAGCGCGACGCCCACCTCGACGGTCGCCGGCGCGACCGATACGGCCACCGAGGCAGGTGCGACCGCGACGCCGACCGATACCGTCGGTGTCGACAACCTGATGCCGGCCCAGCAGGAGGACAACGAGACCTACCTCGCGCAGAACCTCACGTACGGCAACGCCACGGACTACGTGAACGTGCCGGCGGGAGACTACAGAGTCCAGATCCGCTCGAACGAGACCGGTGACGTGCTCTTCGCCACCGACCTCTCGGCCGAGGGCGGCAGCGCCTACTCGGTGTTCGCGGCCGGCTACGCGAACCCCGAGGACGCACCCGCCGGTGCTTCGTTCACCGTCATCCCCGTGGAGGACGCGACGATGACCGTCTCGCTCCCCGAGATGGCGACCGACACCGAGACGGGGACCGAAACGACCACCGACACCGAGACGGAGACCGACACGGAAACCGCCACGGACGACGGGACGGCGACCGAAACCGACACGGCGACCGACACCGGTACCGATACTGTGACCGACACCGGTACCGACACGGCGACCGACACCGGTACCGATACTGTGACCGACACCGGTACCGACACGGCGACCGACACCGGTACCGACACGGCGACCGACACCGGTACCGACACGGCGACCGACACCGGTACCGACACGGCGACCGACACCGGTACCGACACGGCGACCGACACCGGTACCGACACGGCGACCGACACCGGTACCGACACAGCAACTGATACTGGAACCGACACCGGTACGGATACCGGAACCGAGACAGCGACCGACACCGGCGCTGGAACGGCGACCGACACGGCGACGGAAGCCGGCGCGTAGACCCGCGAGCGAGCACTACTTTTTTCGGGCGGCGTCGAACGATGTGACGAGATTCAAGACAGCGGCGCACGAACGCCCGAGCGTGAGCGACGACACGCGGGCGGACGGCGACGACGAGGCGGCCAGTGACGCCGCTCGCGGCGGCCGAGCCGAGTCGGAGACGGCCGACAACGGCTCGAACCCGCGGTACGACCGGGTGACTCGTCACGCGACCGCGGGGCCGTACAACTCCATCTTCCACTGGACCGACGCTCGCCATCCGCTGCGGGTGATGGTCAACTACGTCGTCATCCTGGCCTGCCGGGTGTGCCCGAGCATGCGGCTGAAAAACTGGCTGTTGCGCCGCATCGGCGTCACGGTCGGGACGGGCGTCGCGTGGGGGCTGGAGTCGACGCCGGACGTGTTCTGGCCGGATCTCATCACCGTCGAGGACCACGCGATCGTCGGGTACGACGCGACCGTCCTCTGCCACGAGTTCCTGCAGGAGGAGTACCGGACCGGCGAGGTCGTCGTCGGCGAGCGGGCCATGATCGGCGCCGGCGCCGTCGTCCTCCCGGGCGTCGAAGTCGGCGCGGGGGCACAGGTGGCCGCCAACTCGCTGGTCACCGAGGACGTGCCGGCGGGGGCGACCGTCGCGGGCGTCCCGGCGACCGTTCAGGACGAGGGGTGAACGGGAGCGGACAGTGGCGAGCGGGAGCGGACAGTGGTGAGCGGCGGGAGAGTCCGGCCGGATCAGTTCCGGATGCGGACGATGCCGCTGGAGAAGACCTTCTGGTTGGGGACGATGTACTCCTCGCCGTCGCTCTCGATACGTGTGGTGAACATATCGACTTCCTGGACGATCCCCTCGTTGTCGTCGATGCGGACGCGGTCGCCGATGCTGTACGGTTCCCGAAGCAGGAGGTAGATGCCCGCGGCGCCCGACTGGAGGAGGTCCCAGAAGGCGACGAGTGCGATGACGACGATGGCGAAGGCGTAGACGCCCAGCAGGACGACCAGCGCCATCGTCTCGACGCCGAGCTGACCGAGCGCGATGAGGATGGCGACGTAGAAGAGGCTGTACTTGACGAGTTCGGGGATGACGTTGACCTCCGGCAGCTTGACGCTCCGGAGGCGCTCGCTGACGTGGAGTTTCGCTTTGTCGCCGACGACGAGGCCGATGATCAGCGCGAACGCGGCGACGAACAGGCTCGGGAGGAACTCGACCAGCGTGTTCCAGAACAGGGCCGTGTCGCCCAGTTGAGCGACGTTGACGGCGAGGACGATGGCGAGGACGTAGACGAAGACCGCCGCGATGGTCGAGACGATGCCGACCGTCGACGTGCCGAAACTCCTGGCCGTCCGCTCGAAGGGCGTCCCCTCGACGGCGTCGGAGACGCCGGCGCCCTGCAGGAACTTCCGCGTCCAGCGCCAGACGAGGTAGCTCCCGAACACGCCGAGGAACAGGACCGCGATCGAGGCGGCGAACGCGCCGCGCTCGGAGAACACCGACCGAATGACGTCGGGCCACTCGATCTGCATCAGTACGCCTCCGGATCCAGCTCCAGGATCAGCTCACCCGCCTTGAACGCCCGGACCAGCCCGTCGCTCTCCGACAGGACGATCGCGATGGCGTTCGTGTCCCGCGTGATCGCGCCGGCAGCCATGTGACGCGCCCCCAGCCCCTTCGGGATGTCGACGCCCTCCGCGGAGGGTTCGAGGTAGCGGTAGGCGGAGACGATCTTCCCGGAGTCGGAGATGACGAACGCGCCGTCGAGCCGCGAGAACTCCTTGAGCATCACGTTCACGATCGGGTCGCCGACGTGGACGTGTGACTTCTCGAAGGGGTTGTAGCTGAGCGGCCGGGACTTGTTCATCACCTTCCCGGCGTCGCCGACGACGAACAGCGCGCCGACCGGCTTGCCCTTCTGACCCTTCTTGCCGAGTTCGACCGCCACCTCCAGCACGTCCCGGATGACGGAGGGCTCGGCCCGCGAGTTGGCGAAGAGGCCGTAGACGCCCGACTTCTCGAACTCGTCGGCGCGGACCCGCGCGACCGTGTCGGCGTCCTCGCCGAACACCTTCGCGAGACACACCAGGTCGGCGTCCTCGTCGATGTACCCGTGTTCGACGGCCCCCTCGACGCCGAAGCGGATCTGGTCACGCAGATCCTCGAACTCCAGCGGCAGCTTCACGAACGCGTCGGCCTCCACGTCGTTGTCCGGCCCGACGACGACCACGTCGTCGCCGGCCAGCGTCTCGTAGTGGGACTTCCCCGGCGAGAACAGACAGACCGCGTCCGCGTCGGCGACTAACCCCTCCAGAAACTCGTCGAGCCCGGTCATTGTCGTATCAATTCATCCGACAGGAAAAAGCGTTTCGGCACGTCTGACCCGCGTCACGCGCTCGTCATGCGTGGCGGCCGAGCCGAGAGTCAGCGATTCTCCGTAGCCGCTCGAAACAGCAGTACTATGACAGGTCCGGGAGCGACCGGTAGCGCGCCAGCACGCGGTCGCGAACGTCGGCCATCGGGACGCCGGCGGCGCGGGCCAGCGCGAGCGCGCCGCCCATCGCGACCCCCTCCTTGGCCTCGCCGGCGAGGTACCCGTCGAACGCCGGGTGGTCGCCCTCGTCGAACGCGGGGTCGGTGACCGTCACGGACAGATCCAGCGAGTCGGCGACGGCGTCCAGGTCGACCGACGGGTCCGCGGCCACGAAACTCGTCGTCGCCAGCTCCAGCGTCCCGTCGACGCCGGCGTGGCGCAACAGCGCCGCGACCGTCGCCAGTTGCGTCCCGCCGGCCAGCGTCACGGCCGTGTCGGTCTCCAGACAGCCCAACGCGGTCCCCGCGGCCACGGCGAGCACCGGGTCGCCCATCCGTCGGAGCGCGACCTTCGGCTCGCCCGCCGCCGCGCCCTCGTCGAGACCGCTCGCCGCCAGCCCCTCGGCGACCACCTCGCGCTTGCGCTCGACCGGGTTCTCCGGGAGCGAGGAGGAGACGCCGGCTCCGGCACCCCCGCGCTCGCCGAGCGCCGCCTGGACGCCCAGCGCCGTCGTCGTCCCGCCCGGGATCGACTCGCCCAGATATATCGCGTCGTCGGGCAGCGCTCGCCCGAACTGCCGCGCCGCCTCGAAGGCGCCGTGGGCCGTCGCGACCGGGTCTTCGTCGCGAACGTCGCCGCCCGGTCGCGCGCCGACGGTCACCGTCGGCGCGCCCGTCGGCTCGGCCAGCCCGGCGTCGACGACGGTCAGGTCGAACTCCACCAGGTCCCGAACCGCCCGGGTCACCAGCGCCGGCGTCGGCGTCCCCGTCGGACTCACCGGCACGACCGGCGCCCGGATCGGCTCGCCGTACGCCACTATCTCGGCGTCGGCGCTCGGCGTGTGTACCATCGCCTCGGCGTCGGCGCCTGCGGCGCTGATCCCGTCGATCGTCGCGGTCTCGGTCGTCCCCACCGCGAGCACTACGCGCACAGTCCGTTCCCCCTCGCGGACCGCGTCTCCCGCGCGTCTCCGGGTTCGGTCATACCGACGGGTTCGACGGCGAGGTGTTAACTCCGTCGGCACGGCGGCGGGCTCGCCCGGTCAGATGAAGTCGTCGACGCTCGGCCCGCCCGCGTCGTCGTCGTCCTCGTGTGCCGTCCCGCCGGCCATCAGCGTCAGCGGGTTGCGCGTCTGGAGCCAGACGTGACCCTCGCCGGAGAACTCCGTCACGTAGCCCTCGCCGCCGAGCATCGTCGACTTGATGCTGCCGTCGCGCTGGCGGCTCATCGACAGCCCCTCCGACCAGGCGACGAGGTGGTCCTCGTCGACGGTCAGCGGCTCGCCGGGCTCGACGTCGACCTCGTACATCGACCCGTACGAGGAGACGAACGCCATCCCCTGCCCGGAGATGCCCAGCACCGTCAGCTCCCCCGACGAGAAGAGGTTCGAGGTGTTGTTCAGCTCCGTCGAGCGCTCGACCAGCGGCTCCCACGCCAGTAGCGACCCCGACTGCGACCGGATCGGCCCCCGCTCGCTCACGTTTATCGCCGTGATATCACCGGGGTGGTCGGGCACCAGCGTCACCTCGGCGTCGTCGGCCGTCGCGTAGTAGGTGTTCTCGATCAGCCCCCGCTCGTCGCTCATCGCCCGCTTGGCCATCCCCATCACGCCGTCGTCGCCGCCGATGCTCGTCTCGTTCTCGATGCCCGCCGACTGGGTCATCATCGCACCCGGCTTCGTCTCGATCTCCTCGCCTTCCGCCAGCTCCAGCTCCAGCACCGCGTAGCTGGGTCGCTTGTCGATCGTGTAGCGCATCTCACCCGGGATGTCGCTCACCGATTATTTATACCTTTCCTACAGCTTTCGAGCCCCTTCGCTGAGGACAGTTGCGACGTTCGAGCGACCGCGCCGGAGATGCACGGGGCCGGATTTGAACCGGAATCAGACGTGCTCGCTCGCTCCGCTCGCTGTGCGCGACTGATGGGGCTCGAATCCGCCGGCGATGTTGCTGTTCGCGTACTGCTCGCAGCAAAATGCGCGGGACCGGATTTGAACCGGAGGAAGAGATGCTCACTCCCGACGGTCGCTGCGCGTCCCTTCCGGGGTTCAAATCGGTCCTGCTCTCTCGCTCGTTCGCTACGCTCACTCGCTCGATGCGCGGGACCGGATTTGAACCGGCGGACCTCTACAGGACAGCGTCCTAAGCGCTGCGCCGTTTCCTGGCTTGGCTACCCGCGCGCGTCCGTCGATATCGCCGACGGCGTCAAGAAGGTGTCGTTTGCTTCGACGGGGAGTCAGTCGGCGAACTCGACGCCGCGGAACTCGAAGCGGGCGCCGCCCTCGTCGCTCTCGGTCACCGCGGCCTCCCAGCCGTGAGCGCGCGCGACCTGCCGGACGATCGCCAGCCCGTAGCCGGTGCCGTCCGTGGCCGTCGAGAACCCGGACGCGAACACCTCTCCGCGGTCCGCGGCGGGGATGCCTCGTCCGTCGTCCTCGACGACGACGCAACCGTCCCCGCCGACGCCGACCCTGACTTCGACCGCCCCGCGCTCGTCGCTGGCGACGTCGCGCTCGTTGCCCTCGTCGAGTGCTTGCGAAGCAGGGCTCGTGGCACCGTGTTCCACCGCGTTGATGAACAGGTTCTCGAGCAGTTGTGTCAGCCGGCCGCGGTCGGCGACGACAGTGGCGTCCTCGGCGACGACCAGCGAGCTCTCGCCGGTAGCGATGTGGTCCCAGGCGGTGCGGGCGACTTCGGCGAGCGAGACGGGCTCGGTCTCGCCGAGTTTCTCGCCCCGGCGGGCCGTCCGGAGGAGGTCGCGCAGCAGTTCGTCCATCCGGTCGAGCGCGGAGAGGGCGTCGTCGAGGTGGCGGTCGTCGCCGGTTCGACGGGCCATCTCGATGCGGTGTTTCACGGCGCCCATCGGGTTGCGCAGGTCGTGGCCGATGACGCCGGCGAACTCGTCGAGCCGGTCGTTCTGTTCGCGGAGCCGGCGCTCGCGCTCTTTCTGGTCGGTGATGTCGACGTAGACGGCGTAGCCCACCGCCCGCTCGCCGGACTCGACGGGGATGTTCCGGAAGAGGAACTCCCGGCTCCCGTCGGTGGTCTCGCGCTCTATCTGGACGTGGAGGCGCTCGCCCGCGTGGACGCGCTCGTCGAGCGACGCGGCTTCGTCGCGCTTGCCCTCGGGGACGACCAGGTCGTTGAGCGGTTCGCCGACGGCGACCGCGCGGTCGTAGCCGAACGTCTCGATGAACGCCCGGTTGACCGACTCGACGACCGGCCGACCGTCGACGAACGCGTACTCGATGACCGGGTCCGGCGTGTCGGCGAACAGCGCGTCGAGCCGCCGCTTCGCTCCCCGGTCGCGCTCGCTCGCCCGATCCCGTTCGACCGCGCGGTCGACGGCGTCGACGAGCCCGCGGCCCGACGACGCGGGCACGTACTCGTCGGCGCCGGCGGCGACGGTTCGATGGGCGAGCGACTCGTCCCCGTCGCGCGCGAACACGACGACCGGTAGGGCGTGTGCGCTCCCCACGACCGTCTCGACGGCTTCGACCGCTTCGGCCGCCGAGAGCGCGCCGGTGTCGCAGACCGCGCACTGTGCCCGTTCGGCGGCGAGCGCGTCGCCGACAGAGCCGGGCGTCGACCGGACGACGGCGTAGCCGGCCCGTTCCAGCCGTTCGGGTCCGCCGCTCCCGGTCGCGCCCGTTCTCTCGCCGGTCGCCGACCGCTCGTCGACCCACAGGACCGCCGCGCCGTCGCTCATTGTCCAGCCGTGTGCCCCCCGCTCGTTTACATGTATCGGCCTGGTCGCCGAACCCGATACTGTCGGGTCGCGTCGTGCCGGCGGCGCTCAGTGGGTCGCACCGACGTTCTCCGCGCTCTCCGGGCAGGGCGGGTCCGGCTCGATGGTCGCGTACTCGACGACGCGCTGGCCCAGCGTTCGCACACGCTCGGCGTCGCTCGCCTCGCGCAGCGCCGCGCCCTCGAACTTCGACCGGGCCTTCGGGAGCGCGACCTGATGGGGGACCACCCAGGCGTCGAGCGAGCGGGCGACCGACTGCAGGTGGTCCAGCGAGGTGATCGGGAAGGAGCCACCGGCGACACACAGCAGCCCGACGGTCGTGTGCTCGAACTCGTCGAACCCGCAGTAGTCCAGCGCGGTCTTCAGGACCGACGAGTACGAGCCGTGATAGACGGGCGTCCCGAGGAGGACCGAGTCCGCTCGCCCCACCCGCTCGCGCAGTTCCTCGGCGTCGCCGGCGTCGTCGTCCGCGTCGAACAGGGGTAGATCCAGCTCGCGGAGGTCGATCAGGTCGACGCTGGCACCCCTGTCCTCGGCCTCGTCGAGCGCGATTCGGAGCGCCTTGCGCGTGTAGCTCTCCTCGCGAAGGCTCCCGCAGAGCGCGACCACGTGTGGTTGGTCCGGCAGACGGCGGTCTGCGAGGGGACGGGTGAAAATGACGCCGGTCGCGCCGGTCCGGAGTCGCTCGCCGCGAGACCGACCTGCCGACCGAGCGCCCGCCCGGACGCCCCCGATCACCGCGCCAGACTGGCGACGCCCGCCTCGCGGTCGAACGCCACCAGCCCGTCGTCGTCCAGGTCCGAGAGGAGGCCGGCGAGCCACTCGCGACCGTACTCGCCGTCGGGCGCGTAGTCGACGCGAACGCGCGGTCCGAGTCTGTCCAGTTCGAGTTCGCCGTGTTCGCCGAGGACGTTCACGACGCGTCCACGCATCTGCCGGCGGCTCCCCTCGAAGTCGGGCTGGGTCGGCACGTCGGGTGCGGTGAAGTCGCCCGTGCCGTAGGCGTGACACCACTCGCGCCAGGGACACTCGGCCCCGTCGCAGGCGGGCGACTTCTCGCAGGCCACCCCGCCCAGTTCCATGATCGCGTTGTTCCAGACGCGCGACTCGCCCTCGGGCATCAACTCGGCGGCCACCCGCTCGAAGGCCGCGTCGTCGTCGGGCACATCGAACGCGCGGTAGAGGACGCGCTTGACGTTCGTGTCGACCACCGCGTTCCCGTTGTCGAAGGCGAAGCTCGCGACGGCGTTGGCGGTGTAGGGTCCGACGCCCATCAGCTCGGAGAGCTCGTCGGGCGAGTCGGGGAACTCGCCGCCGTAGTCGTCCTCGACCTGGCCGGCGGCCTCGTGGAGGTACTTCGCGCGGTTGTTGTAGCCGAGGCTGTGGTCGCTCCAGAACCCGACCACGTCGGCGCGGTCGGCCGCCGCGAGCTCGGCGGTCGTCGGCCACCGCTCCAGGAAGGCCTCCCAGGCGGTGACGACCCGACTCAGCTGGGTCTGCTGGCTCATCACCTCCGAGACGAGGATCTCGTAGGGGTCGTCGGTGCGGCGCCAGGGAAAGTCGCGGTGGTCGGCCTCGTACCACGCCACCAGCGCGTCGCGGACGGCGTCGGCGTCCTCGGGGAGGTACTGCTCGCCCGCCGCCGCGTCGGCGTCACTCATCGCCCGTCGGTATCGGCCGAACCCGCTTGTGGGTGGCGATCGGTGTCGGCGGTCGGCCGGCGTCGGTCACCGGCTCACGGCAGCGCCGGGGCGACTACGGCGACGGTGCCGACGGCGCCCTGGACAACTCCCGCGAGCGCGCCGACGACCGTCTCCCAGACCGAGAAGCCGGTGAAGACCGCGAGGAACGTGTCGATCCCGAAAAAGAAGAACACGCTCGCGCCGAACAGGTGGGCCTTCGCCGCGTCGAAGCGGCCCGCGAACGTGCTGAAGAAGTAGGCGTTGGCGAGGCTGATGGGAACGATGACGAGCATCTCGCCGACCCAGATACCCGGGTGGGCGCCGTACTGGACGGCGAGGCTGATCGTCACCAGCTGGGTCTTGTCGCCGAACTCGCCGACCGCCATCAGCGCGAAGATCGGCAGGAAGTTCCCGAAGCGGTCGGGCACGTCCCGGCCCAGCACCGACACGTCGAGGTCGCCGCTCCCGCCGACGCCCGCGTACCCGCCGTCGGTCTCGGCCGCCGCGACCTCCTCGGCGGACGGTTCACCGTCGCTGCCCGGCCGGACGCGTGCGCCCTCGGGGATCGACCGGAGGAGCAACACGCCGAACAGCAGGAACAGCACGCCCGAGACCGCGTCGAGGTACACCGGCGGCAACGCCCCCTTCAGCGCCTGACCGAACCAGATCTCCAGCGCCGTCCAGCCGGCGAAGGCCAGTCCCGCCGCGCCGACGACCGTCAGCGGGCGGAACCGCGTCGCCAGTCCCGCGATGATGAACTGCACCTTCTCGCCGGGCAGGACGACCAGCTGTGCGACCATCGCCGCGAACATCACCGCCAGAAAATCGCTCACGGCGTATCCACCCCCGGCCCGACCGCCGGCCCGGCGGTGCCCCACCGGACGGACCGCGCGTGACGCGTCATATCCGCAAATTAGACCCGTCTAAATCAAAAGCCTGGCGAACGCGGTACCGGGACGCAGGAGGGTGAGGCGTCCGGTGGGTCCGCGTCCGGCGGTCTCACTCCGGGGAGATCACGTCGTCGCGGTCGAGCGGCGTCGCCTCCGTCCAGTAGCGGTCGAAGGCGTCGTCGGCCCACTCGCGGACGGCGGCGTCGTCGGTGTCGATCGAGGCCCGGAGGACGCCGCTGTCGTCTCGGACCAGCAGGTGGACGCGGCCGTCGACGAGGGTGCCCGCGACCGGGACGCCGGCCGACCGGACCCTGACCGCAGCGGTTTCGGCGTCGACGAGCGCGAGGAGGTGGCGACGGAGCGCGCCGTCGCTCGCCAGCGCCTCGACGACGTCCGGCGAGAAGACGCCGCGGAACCGGACCGCCCCGTCGGTCGCCCGGTCGGCCATCAGCGAGAGCGTCTGTTCGTTGAACGCGTGGGAGAAGGCCCGGACCTCCGCGGCGTCGCGCTCCAGGTCGATCAGCCGCTGGACCGGCGCGTTCGGCCGGGTCTCCGTCGGGACGGTTATCGTGGCGTCGGCCAGCCGAGCGAGGTCGAACCCCAGCTCCTCGGTGGGCAGATAGGCCACGATATCCCGGAGGTCCACCTCGAGTTTCAGCGCGTCCAGGAGGTCGGAGAACGCGTCGGCGACGAGCCGGCCCGTCGCCGTCGCCTCGTAGCCACCGTCGGTGCGGCGCGCCCACGAGCGCTCCTCGAAGTCCGCGAGGATACGCCCCAGCGTGGCCTGAGAGGCGCCGGTCTCCTCGGCCAGGGCCGAGCGGCTCCGCGGCCCCGCCGCGAGCGACTGCAACACCGTCACTCGATTGGCCGAGAGCGCCAGGAACTCCACGTCTTCAAGCGCCGCGTCCATATCGGGAGTGGCGCCCGTCGGGCTAAACCGTTTTCGGGCCGGCCGCTTCTCGCCTTCGGCCGCGCTCGCGGGCCGACCGCACGGCGTGACCGACTTTCACGGCGTGCAATCGCGACGACGGGCGCGGCGCTTGCTCGCCGCTCAAGAATTTCTAAACGGAGCTATAAGGGTCCAAGTCGTTGGATATTGTACGATGATCTCTACTACGCATCACCCGTCGCACCGGGAGGTGGCGCCGTGATCGGCCGTCGTACCGTCGCGGCGTTCCTGGCGACCAGCGTCCTCTTCGGCGGGACGTTCGTCGCGGCGAAGGCCGGACTGGCTCACTTCCCCCCGCTGCTGTTCGTCGCGCTCCGGTTCGACGTGGCCGCGGTCGCGCTGTTCGCGTTCGT
Source organism: Halosimplex rubrum (assembly GCF_013415885.1). Taxonomy (NCBI): domain Archaea; kingdom Methanobacteriati; phylum Methanobacteriota; class Halobacteria; order Halobacteriales; family Haloarculaceae; genus Halosimplex; species Halosimplex rubrum. The sequence goes on along the minus strand of NZ_CP058910.1, from coordinate 3,969,135 downwards.
CGCGCTCACCCGTTCGCGCGAGCAGCTCGTCCCGCGGACGCGGGGCGACCTCGGCGGCATCGTCGCGACCGGGCTGTTCGCCATCGGGCTGACGAACGCCCTGCTGTTCGTCGGCCAGCAGTACGTCACCAGCGGCGTCGGCGCCATCATCGCCAGCCTGAACCCGATCCTGACGCCCGTCTTCGCCGCCGTCCTGCTCGCCGACGAACGCCTCTCGGCGCGCGGCGCGGTCGGCATGGCGTTAGGTCTCCTCGGCGTCGGACTGGTCGCCAGCCCCGACCCCGCGGCGCTGCTCTCGGGCGGCGTCTTCGGCGAGGCGGTACTGCTCGTCAGCGCGGTGTGCGGCGCGCTCGGATCGGTCCTGATCCGCCGGGCCGACGCCGACCTCGACAGCACCGTCCGGGTCGCGTGGGGCCTCCCGCTGGCCGCCCTGGTCACGCACGCCCTGAGTCTCGGAGCCGGCGAGTCGGTCGCCGCGGTGTCGTGGAACGCCGAGGCGCTGCTCGCGCTGGGCTACGTCGCCGTCTTCGCCGGCGCGCTCGCCTACATCGCCTACTTCGGCCTCATCGACTCCGTCGGGGCGATCCGGGCGAACCTCGCGTTCTACGTCGTCCCGCTCGTCGCGACCCTCGGCGGCTGGGCGCTGCTGGGCGAGACGATCTCGGGGCTCGCCGTCGCCGGCTTCCTCGTCGTCTTCGCCGGCTTCGCCGTCATCGGGAGCGAGTCGTTCGCCCGGCCCGGACTCCGGGACACCCTCCCCGGCCGCCTGCTGGCCTCCGAGAGCCTGCGCTCGCTCGACGACGCCTACGCGACCGACGGCGGGACCGACGCGCCCGACGACCGCTCGGCGACCGACCACCCGGTGAGCGACTGCCGGATCGACCCCGATGGCCCGGGCTGTCCCGCCGACGACTGAACCCTCCCCTCGCCGGCCCCACCCTCGTCACTCTCCCTCGAACTCGGGTTCGCGGCTCGCGACGAACGCGCGGACGCCCTCCTCGTGGTCCCCCGTCGACGCGGAGACGATCTGGGCGGCGGCCTCGTTTTCGATGGCCTCATCGAGCGAACTCGTCGGCCCCTGTTCGACGAGCCGCTTCGACTGTTTCAGCGCGACCGTCGGACCCGAGGCGATCCGGTCGACCATCCCCGCGACGCGACCCTCGAACTCGTCGTCGGCGTAGACGTGGTTGAACAGCCCCACATCCTTCGCCCGGTCGGCGTCGATGAGTTCGCCGGTGTACAGCAGTTCCTTCGCGACGTTGTCGCCGACGATCCGCGGGAGGAGGTGCGACGCGCCCGAATCGACGTTGAGGCCGACCTGGCGGAAGCCGAAGCTGATCGACGCCGACTCGCTGGCCAGCAGGAGGTCACAGGCGATCGCGAGCGCGCCGCCGGCGCCGTAGGCGGGCCCGTGGATCTTCGCGACCGTCGGGAGGTCGCAGGTCGCGACCGCCCGCACCGCGCCCGCGGTCTCCTCGACGATGCGTTCGACCCGCTCGTGGGCGGGCGTCTCGCCCTCTCGCGGGTCGCTCCGCTCCCCGCCCGACCGTTCGGAGGGCTCGCTTCGCTCGCCCTCCAGCCCGTCGACCATCGCGTCGATGTCGCCGCCGGCGCAGAAGGTGGGGCCGTTCCCGGCGAGGACGACGCAGCGGGCCTCCTCGGGGACCGCCTCGATCGCGTCGATGAGGTCGGTGGCGACGCCGCTGGTCAGCGCGTTGCGCATCTCCGGGTGGTCGAGCGTGACTGTCGCGACGCCGTCGGCCACGTCGACCGTGACGTGTTCCATGGCCTCACGGTGGGCCGCCGCCCGGTTAAGCGTGCGTGGCGCGCGGGAGTCGCCGTCCCTCTCCCACGGCGTCGCTCCCCCACTCGTTTGGGGGTACTTTGAGGTACGAGCCCGGCGTCGTCCCCGTATGAGAGTCCACTGGCACCGCCGGGACCTCCGGACGGCGGACAACCGGGGGCTGGCCGCCGCGGCGGGCGATCTGCCGGACGTGCCCGCCGACGGACCGGTCGTCCCGCTGTTCGTCTTCGACCGCGACGTGCTCGCCCACGCCGGGCCGCCCCGCGTCGCGTTCATGCTCGACGCGCTCGACTCGCTGCGGACGTGGTATCGCGAGCGCGGGAGCGACCTGGTGGTCCGTCACGGCGACCCCCGCGAGGTCGTCCCCGCCGTCGCCGAGGCGTTCGACGCCGACGCCGTCACCTGGGGCGCCGAGGTCTCCGGACTGGGCCGCGAGCGCGACGCCGCGGTCCGGCAGGCGCTCGACGACGTCGACGTGGCCCGTCGTTCCGTCGAGGACGCCCTGCTCCACGAGCCCGGCTCGATCCGAACCAACCAGGGGGAGGTGTACTCCGTGTTCACCTACTTCTGGAAGAAGTGGCGCGACCGGGAGAAAGAGGCCCCCGCCCCGGCGCCCGAGGAGGGGGACCTCGCAGACCTCGACGTGGGCGGTCTCGACCACGGCGACCCGCTCCCCACCCTCGACGACCTGGGGTTCGACGAACCCGAGGCCGACGTGCCCCCGGCGAGCACCGACGTCGCTCGCGACCTCCTCGACGCCTTCTGCGAGGGCGACGTGTACGACTACGACGACCGCCGGGACTACCCCGCCGACGAGTGTACGTCCCGGCTCTCGGCCCACCTGAAGTTCGGGACTATCGGCGTCCGCGAGGTCCACGAGGCGGTCCGCGAGGCCAAATCCGCGGCCGCGGGTGCCGACTACGACTCCGCCGAGGAGTTCGAGTCACAGCTCGCCTGGCGGGAGTTCTACCACCACGTCCTCTGGAACGAGCCGGGCGTCGTCACGGAGAACTTCAAAGAGTACGAGCGCCCCATCGAGTGGAACCGCGACCCCGAGGCGCTCCGGGCATGGAAGGACGGCGAGACGGGCTACCCCGTCGTCGACGCGGGGATGCGCCAGTTGCGGCGGGAAGCCTACATGCACAACCGCGTGCGGATGATCGTCGCCTCCTTTCTGACGAAGGATCTCCTGATCGACTGGCGGGAGGGCTACGACTGGTTCCGGGAGAAACTGGTCGACCACGACACCGCCAACGACAACGGCGGCTGGCAGTGGGCCGCCTCGACCGGCACGGACGCCCAGCCCTATTTCCGCGTGTTCAACCCGATGACACAGGGCGAGCGTTACGACCCCGACGCCGAGTACATCCGCGAGTACGTCCCCGAACTGTCGGACGTGCCCGCCGACGCGATCCACGAGTGGCACGAACTGGACCAGGGTCGCCGCGAGATGCTGGCGCCCGAGTATCCCGCGCCGATCGTCGACCACGGCCGCCGACGCGAGCAGGCCATCGACATGTTCGAGCGATCGCGGGCCGACGACTGACGGAGCGGTCGGCACCGCCGAGACCTCTCTCAGCGCCGAGGGGTCGCGGACGCCCGGCGGGTCGACGGATTCGGCCGCGTCCCGCGGGTCAGGCTCCGTCCGTGTCAACCGTGCGTGACAAGATCTCCCATCCAGTTCCTCAAACTTTAACAGGTATCCAGCCGACCGCTAGAGTGGAGGAGATATCTATGACAGAACATTCCGATCCCGAGCTTCCGCCGCTCCCGTACGACTACGACGCGCTCGAACCGCACGTGAGCGAGCAGGTGCTCACGTGGCATCACGACACCCACCATCAGGGGTACGTCAACGGCCTCGAATCCGCCGAGGAGACGCTCGCCGACAACCGCGAGTCCGGCGACTTCGGTTCCTCGGCCGGTGCGCTGGGCAACGTCACCCACAACGGCTCCGGCCACTACCTGCACACGCTGTTCTGGGACAACATGTCCCCGAACGGCGGCGGCGAGCCGGAGGGTGACCTCCGCGACCGCATCGAGGAGGACTTCGGCTCCTACGAGGGCTGGAAGGGCGAGTTCGAGGCCGCCGCCGGCGCCGCCGGCGGCTGGGCGCTGCTCGTGTACGACCCGGTCGCCAAGCAGCTGCGCAACGTGGCCGTCGACAAGCACGACCAGGGCGCGCTGTGGGGTTCCCACCCCATCATGGCTCTGGACGTCTGGGAGCACTCGTACTACTACGACTACGGCCCGGACCGCGGCAGCTTCATCGACGCCTTCTTCGAGGTCGTCGACTGGGACGAGGTCGCAGACCAGTACGAGACCGCAGTCGGCCACTTCGAGTAACGACGAGTCAGTTCACCATCACCGTTTTTTTCGCGCCCGACCGGCCAGCCGCCGGGCCGCGCTCCATCGACCAGCCGCCGGGCCGCGCTCCATCGACCAGCCGCCGGGCCGCGCTCCATCGACCAGCCGCCGGGCCGCGCTCCATCGACCAGCCGCCGGGCCGCGCTCCGCCGGGAGCGACCTCGAGACCCGCCGTCCCCGTTTCGAGGGCTTTAGGCGTCGACCGGGTGTACCCGAGTCCATGCCACAACCGAAAGCCGACTTCGACGACCTGCGACCGCTGGAGTTCCACGAACCGGCGGAGATCCTCGACGCCGACCAACTCTACACCATCTACGAGGTCGGCCGTCTGTTGCAGGGGCTCGACGCCGAGGCCGAGCTGGACATCGAGACGGAGAACGTCCTGCTGGACTGGGCGATTCCGTGGATGATGGGCCACAGCGAGCAGTTCGTCTTCGCCGAACCCGAGGCCGACGGCGAACCGGGCTACTACGGGCTCGCGCCGGGCGTCGACGCCGACGGCACCGCCGAGCAATGACGCGCGGTCGGGGACGAGACCGGGAGGGGGAGGGGGAGCGCGACCGATGAGGCTGCTCGTCGCCGGGGGGTCGCGCGTCGACGCCGGCAAGACCACCTTCTCGGTGGGACTGGTCGCCCGGACCGGCGCCGTGGGGTTCAAGCCCCGCGCCGGCAACGACTACTGGTTCGACCACGACGACTTCCTGAACGCGACCGCCGACGGCCGTCTCTACGGCAAGGACGCTCGCAAGCTCGCCGCCGCCAGCCCCGCCGATGTGACGCCCGAGGACGTCAACGCCGTCCACCGACTCTGGCGACCCAGCCCGGGCGGCGGGACCGGCCTGCTGGGGAAAGACGACCGGGAGTTCCTCGTCGACCGCGTCGGCGAATCGTTCGTCGTCAACGGCACGGTCGACCTCCCGGAGTCGGTCCTGGAGTCGCTCCCACTGGCCGACGCGCCGCGCGTCTCCTCGGTCGAGGGGTTCAACGAGGAGATGACCGACCGCCATCTCGCCGAACAGCGGTCGCTGCTGGGAGAGATCGAGGCGACCGAGCGCGCCGTCGTCGAGTCCTACGCCGACGTGGCCCGTCCGTTCCGGGAGATCGACCCCGACGCCGTCGCCGTGGTCGAGCCGGGCCGGGTCCGCGTCTACGACGGCGCTCGCTACGCGAAGGGGTGTGCAATCGCCAGCGGCGGCCCCGACGCCGGCCAACTGGAGGAGCGCGTCGACGACGTGACCGACCTGATCGAACCGAAAGCCGATGCCCGACTCCCGCCGCTGTCGAAGGGCGAACGCGGCGACCCCGCGGCCGTCGCCGACGCCTACGAACACGCCTACGACACCGTCCTCGCCGCCGCCTTCGAGTGACCCGCCGGCTCGCCTCCGGTGTCGTGTGCGGATCGACCGCGGAAAATACAGTAGAATTTGAAAGACATCGCTCGGATGACCGCATGCAGTCGTGCGGTCGACCGTGCAAACGCTCTCAAATTCTACTATAGCTCCCGTTACCTCTTCGACAGCTCGGTGCAGGCAGTACGAACAGGTACCTGAGACCCACGACGGATCGAAAGTTAACACATATATCCGACAGCCGTGTCCTCTTACTTTATATGCGATTCTGTGACGAGTGCGGTTCGATGATGCACACGGAGGGCGAGACGTGGGTGTGTCGCTCCTGTGAGAACGAGGCGCCGCGGGACTCGCAAGCGGAAGCGGCGATGGCGACTCAGGATGGACAGCAAGACGACGGGGCACCCGCCGTGGCCGACGTGACCCAGCGCTCCACCGAGACGATGCAGGAGCCCTGTCCGGCCGAGGACTGCGACAGCGACCGGGCCTACTACGAGATGCTGCCGAAGCCGGGCGGCTCCTACGAGGTTCGGCTGTTCACCTGCGTCGACTGCGGCCACAAGTGGCGCGAGTCCTGACGGCCCATCTCGCGAGCCCCGCCGCCGGCGGCCTTCGACGCGACCGCTACCGCGACAGCAACGCCATCACCGCGCCGCCGCCGCCGACGCTCACTCGCGACGCCGCCGGCGGCCTTCGACGCGACCGCTATCGCGACAGCAACGCCATCACCGCGCCGCCGCCGCCGACGCTCACTCGCGACGCCGCCGGCGGCCTTCGACGCAACCGCTACCGTGACAGCAACGCCATCACCGCGCCGCCGCCGCCGACGCTCATCCCCACCACCCCGTAGTCGTGGTCCTCCCGAACCATCGCGTGAGCGAGCGTCGTCGTCAGTATCCCGCCGCTGGCGCCGATGGGGTGACCCAGCGCGACCGCGCCGCCGAGGGGGTTCAGCCGTTCCTCCGGAATCGCCAGCCGGTCGCGCACGTAGACGGTCTGGGCCGCGAACGCCTCGTTGACCTCGTAGTGGTCCACGTCGTCGACCGCCAGGTCGTTCCGGTCGAGCAATCCCTCGATCGCGTCGCCGACGGCCTGCGAGAACTCCGCGGGGTCGCGGTAGGCGACGGCGTAGTCCTCGACGTGGACCATCGGGCCGAGCCCGTGCTCGCGGGCCGCCTCCGCGCTGGCGAGGACGACCCCGCCCGCGCCGTCGGCGAGTTTCGACGCGTTCCCGGGCGTGATGGTCCCCTCGTCGCGAAACGCCGCCGGGAGTCCCCCGAGTCGGTCCAGCGAGGTGTCGGCCCGCGGCCCCTCGTCGGTCGTGACGAGTCGGTCGTCGACTTCGACGGGGACGAGTTCCTCGTCGAAGCGGCCCTCCTCGATCGACTCGGCGGCGTGACGGTTGCTCCGCAGGGCGTAGCGGTCCTGTTGCTCCCGGGAGATGCCGTGGGCCTCGGCCAGCCGCTCGGTGAGTTCGCCCATGTGGGCGTCGTAGCCCACGTCCCACAGCGCGTCGAAGATCATCGAGTCGACGAGTTCGGTGTCGCCGTGGCGGCGACCCTCGCGGAGGTCGCGGAGGAGATAGGGGGCGTTGGACATCGACTCCATGCCGCCGCCGACGGCGATGTCCGCTCGGCCGGCCGCGATGCGGTCCGCGGCGAGGGTGATGGCGCGCAGTCCAGACCCCGACGCCTCGTTGACGGTCGTCGCCGGCGTGTCCTCGGGGAGCCCCGCCCGCGTGACCGCCTGCCGGGCGGGGACCTGGCCGACGCCCGCCTGGACGGCGTTGCCCAGACCGACCCAGTCCAGATCCTCGGGTTCGACGCCCGAGCGGTCGATCAGGTCCTCCAGTACCGTCGCGCCCAGGTCCGGCGCGCGCACGTCCGAGAGCGAGCCGAGCATCGCGCCGTGGGCCGTCCGCGAGCCGTCGACTATCACTACGTCTGTCATGTGGCAGCGGTTCGCGTGGCTCCGTTATCCGTGTTGTGCCGGGGCCCGGTGAAGATCGGTCGGGCCCGACTCGCCCGTTAGTTCTCGTCTTCGGCGGCCTCGCGCAGGTCGGCGAGGTGGTTTCGGACGACGCGGAGCGTCGCGTCGGCGTCGGCGTAGCCGTCGTCGTATTCGGAGAGCGCTGCGTCGGTCCTGTCGAGAAAGTCCTCGACTGCTGTGTCAAGTTCGTCGGTCATCATCTCACCTCGTAGGAGACGCCGGTGTCGCGGAGGGCGTCGGTCACGCGGCCGACGCCGTCGGCCATGGCGACGACGACCACCGAGAGGCCGCGCGAGGCGGCGTCTGCGGCTACTTCTCCGGCGGCGAAGTACGTCGCGGGGTCGACGCCCAGCGACCGGAGCGCGCCGACGGCCTCGACGCCGGAGGCGACAACGAGGTCCGCGCCCTCGCAGGCGTCGGCCAGATCGGCGAGGCGGTCGTCGTCGGGACGGCCCGAGCGGATCGACGGGACCTGGAGGACGCGCACCTCGCCGGGGTCGAGGTCGATGACGCCCTCGAATCCGGTGACGCCGACGACCTCGCCGGCGTTGGCGTCGGTGGTGGCGACGCCGGTGGCGGCCGCCGTCTCGGTCGCCTCGTCGGCGGTGACGGGAGACGCGTGCTGGAGCCCGTCGCGCATCGACAGGGAGACGGTGTCGCCCTCGGCGATGGCGTCGGTCGCGATCGCGGCGTCCTCCTGGACGGAGCCCAGCACGTCGTCGGTGACGTGCTCGGCGAACCGGCGCACGTCCGCGGCGGCCTGGAGCGTCCAGTCGACGCCCTCGGTGGTGACGCGATAGCGCGAGCGGCCCTGTTTCTCGACGAGGCCGTCCTCGACGAGGTCGCGGATGTACTCGCTGACCGCCTGGCTGGTCACGCCGACGGCCTCGGCGATCTCCCCCTGGCTGACCGCCGGCTGGCGCTCGGCGATCTCCACGAGGACGCGGAACCGCGTCGCCGCGCGCTTGTTCGCGAGGACGTCGACCATACTCCCGTCTGGGGACCCCGCCGGTATAAATCTCCCCGCCGGCGCCCGGTCCTCGCCCGCCGAGTCCGTCACCGACTCCCACACTCGGGAAAGCGCTTTTCCGCTGGCCCGCCGCCGTCGGAGTATGTCGGATCTCTTCCCCGAACGCGTCGAGACCGAGCGGCTGGTCCTCGACCCGGCGACGACCGAGTCGGTCGACCCGCTGGAGCTGTACGAACACACCGGTGAGAGCGCCCCGCACGTCGACGAGATCACCGAGCACGTCACCTGGGACCCTCACCGGACGCCGAAGGAGACCGAGGAGTTTCTCGACCAGGTCACGGGAGAACGCGAGAACGGCGAGGGTGCGACGTACGTGATCCGACCGAGACCCGGCGAGGACGGCGCGGGAGAGTTCGCGGGTCTCACCGGCCTCACCGTCGACTGGGACGCGAAGACGGCGACGTTCGGCGCGTGGCTCCGCAAGCCGTTCTGGGGCCGCGGTTACTCCGGCGAGCGGGCGGCGGCGCTGATGGACGTGGCCTTCGACCGCCTCGACTTGGATGCCGTCGTCGTCTGCGTCCACGAGGGCAACGAGCAGTCCCGGAAGGCGGTCTCTCGGTACGTGGACGCCCACGGCGGCCGCCGCGAGGGGCTGCTGCGTAACTTCGAGGTGAACATGGACGGCACGGTCGCCGACGTGCATCGGTTCACCGTCACCGCCGCGGAGTACCGGGCGGCGACGGCCGAGCCGGACTCGGCGTAGCGGCGCCGGTCGGACCGGTGGGGTGCGTCAGGCATTTGCCGGCCGGGCGCCGAGAGTCGAGCGATGGACCCGACGTACCGCGACCGGGCCGCATACATCGACGGCACGCTCGTCCTCGCGGACACCCACTTCGGGAAGGGCGAAGCCTCGACGGTCGAGTTCCCCATCGGCGCCGGCGACGACTGCGTCGAGCGTCTGGCGGGGCTGCTCGACCGCTTCGAGCCCGCCGAAGTCGTACTCGCCGGCGACGTGTTCCACTCGTTCGACTACGTCCCGGATTCGGCCGACGAGGCGCTGTCGGGCGTCGTCCGGGCGGTGAGGGAAGCGGGCGCGCGTCTCGTCGTCGTCGAGGGCAACCACGACGCGATGCTCGACGCCGCCTATTCGGGGGAGCTCCGCGACGAGTACGAACTCGACACGGACGGCGAAGAGACCGTCGTCGTGACCCACGGCCACGAGGAACCCGAGACTCCGGCCGACGCCTACGTCGTCGGCCACGACCACCCGGCCATCGAGATCGAGGGGCGGAAACGTCCCTGCTTCCTCGTCGGCGACGGCGCCTACCGCCGCTCGGACGTGCTCGTCCTCCCGTCGTTCAACCGCCTCGTCGAGGGGCTCTCGGTCGGCGGACGCCTCGGCACGTCCCGGCCGGAGCTGTCCCCCGTCGTCACCGGTATCTCGCAGTACCGACCCGTCGTCTTCGACTCCGAGAGCGAGGAGACGCTCACCTTCCCCCCGCTCGGCCAGTTCTCACGGATGCTGTGAGGGTAGCGTCTTAGACCGCATTCGTTATATTTCACGAGCCATAGTCGATCAATTATGGCCTTCTGCTGTATATATCACGAACTTGTGCTAGCAATACTAGGATCTCAAAGACGTATGTCCACGAGAACTAAGTAGCGTTGTTTGGTACCAATTGACACAGATGATCGAGACGACCGTGGAGACCGTCACGACCTCGACCGCGCGGACGATCGACCCCGAGACGCCGGTGACCGAGGCCGCCGAGCGGTTGCGGGCGCCCGACGTGTCGGCGCTGGTCGTCCTCGAATCGGAGACCGTCGTCGGCGTCGTCACCGAGGGCGACGTCGTCGCGCTGGTCGCCGAGACGGACGAACGGCCGTCGGTGCGGGCGATCATGTCCGCGTCGGTGACGACGATCACGCCGGACGCGACCGTGTTCGAGGCCGCCGAGCGAATGCGGACCGTCGGCGTGAAGCACCTGCCGGTCGTCGAGGACGGCGTGTTCTGCGGACTCGTGTCGGCCGCGTCGCTGGCGCCGTACTGCTCGCGGCACAACGTCGACGTGGAGTGGGCGGACGAACCGCTGTCCGTCGGCGCGACGAACGGAACCGGCGTGACGGTGGGCGACTGAGTCGAGTCGACTCCGGGTTCAGCGACTCATAGACCGTCGGAGACGGCGTCGGCCGCGACCTGGCCGCTCTCCAGCGCGCCCTGGATCGACGACCACTGCGTGTAGTCGCCGGCGAGGAAGACCGACCCATCCGGAGCGTCGGCCGCGGGGAGGCCCTCGCGGAAGCCCGGCGGCTGGTCGAACTGGGCGAACTCGATGCGGTCGGTCGCGAGCAGTTCGAGGTCGTCGAATCGGTGTTCTGGGTACCAGGTGACCAGCGCGTCGCGGACGGCGGTGGCCAGTTCCTCGTCGGACCGGTCGGGGACGCCCAGCGTCGTCGCGGACAGGAGGGCGTGGCCGTCCGGCGCGTACTCGGGCGCGACGGTCGACAGCGGGGCGACGGTGTTCGGACAGCTGTCGGCCGCGTTGAGGACGAGCCGATGCCCGGTGTCGAGCGAGCGGTGTTCGCGGGTCCGGAAGTACTGGGTGACACAGCCCCGTGCGTCTGTCGGGATCGATCCGACGCCGGTCAACTCCCGCGCTCGCTTCGGGTCGGTCGCGACGACGACGGCGTCGGCGTCGACGGTTTCGCCGCCGGCCTCGACGGTCGCCCCGCCGGCGGCCCCTTCGCTGGCGGCTCCCTCGACCGCGGTGACCTCGGTGCCCGTCTCGACGGACACGCCGGCGTCGCGAGCGCGGGCGGCGAGCTGGTCGGAGATCGCGCCCATGCCGTCGGCGGGGACGGCGGTGTTCCCGCGCGAGAGCATCGAGAAGGTGTAGCGGAAGACGCCGGCATCGGTCGACAGCGAGCGGTCGAGGGTGATACCGCCGTAGAACGGCGCGGCGAAGTTCTCGACGAACCGCTCGGAGAACCCCTTCCCGTCGAGGTACTCGCGGATGCTCTCGGTCGGTCCGTCGAGGAGGTCTCCGGGGTCGGCGTTGCCCAACTCCCGGCGGAGCTTGAGGACGCGGAGTTTGTCCATCAGCGTCACGTCGGGGTTCATCGCGGACTCGACGGCGGAAAGCGGCGCCCGGAACGGGTCCGCGAGCGTCGAGCGGTGGTCCGGTCGGGCGATGGTCGCACCCGGGGCGAAGGTGCGCAGGTCCAGCGCGTCGAGGTCGAGCTCCTCGCGGACCGCCGGGTAGGCGGAGAGCAGCACCTGGAACCCCCGGTCGAGGGTGAACCCGTCGACCTCGCGCGAGCGGACGCGTCCCCCGAGTTCGTCGCGGCGTTCGAACAGCGTCACGTCCGCCCCGTCCCGGGCCAGGCGTCGCGCGGCGACCAGGCCCGCCAGTCCACCGCCGACGACGACGACATCGCTCATACCCGTTCCCACGGAGCGGACTCACTAAACGCCCCCGTCTCGGCCCGCTCGCGGCGGGTCCCGGATCCCCGCTCGCGAACGCGTTCGCCCCGCCGACGACCGCGAACGAACAGTGCTTAGTCGGTCCGAGCCCGCGAGCCCGATATGGACACCACCACGTCGCTCGACGGCCTCGCCTGCGTCGACTGCGAGGCGACCCACGACCCCGCGGCCGTCCCGGGACGCTGTCCCGACTGCGGCGGCGCCCTCCGCGCGAGCTACGATCCCGCGGCCGCCGACGTGACCCGCGAGTCGCTCGCCGCGGCGCGCTTCGACGGCCTCGCCCGGTTTTCGGACCTGCTGCCGTTCCCCGCCGACGCCCTCGTGACCCTCGACGAGGGGACGACGCCGCTGATCCCCGCCCCCGAGTTCGCCGAGGCACTGGGCGTCGGCGCCGTCTACGTCAAAGACGAGGGGGCGAACCCGACCGGCACGACCGCCGACCGCGGGACCGCGCTGGCCGTGACCGCCGCCCGCGACCACGGCGCCGAGAAGGTCGCGCTCCCGACCACCGGCGACGCCGGCCAGAGCGCCGCCGCCTACGCCGCCCGCGCCGGTCTGGAGTCGGAGGCGTTCGTCCCGACCCGCTCGACGTTCGTCGCCAAGGCCATGACCAACGTCCACGGCGGCGACATGAGCGTCGTCGAGGGCCGCTATCCCGACGCGGTCGAGGCCTTCGAGGGCGCGATGAGCGACGAGGCCAACGCCGGCTGGCACTCGCTGGCACCCTTCGACACCCCCTATCGCCACGAGGGCGCGAAGACGCTCCTGTTCGAAGTCGTCGAGCAACTCGACTGGGCGGTCCCCGACGCGGTCGTCCACCCGACGGCCCACGGCCTCGGCGTCGTCGGCAGCCACCTCGCCGCCGAGCAACTGCGGGAGGCGGGGCCCGTCGACGACACCCCCGCGCTCCACGTCGCCCAGCCCGAGGACTGCGCCCCGGTCGTCGCCGCCGACGACGCGGGCGACGACGACACCGAGACCTGGGAGCGGCCGGACACCCTGATCGGCGCGCTCGAAGTTCCGGACCCCGCCGGCGGTGCGCTCGCCCTCGACGCCGTGCGCGACACCGGCGGCTGGGCGGTCGGCGCCGGCGACGACGACGCGCTGGAAGCCGCGGTCCAGCTGAACGCGGAGGGCATCGAGGCGAGCGCGACAGGTGGGGTCGGTGCCGCGGCCGCGCAGGAGCTCGCCGACGGCGGCCACCTCGGCAGCGACGACACCGTCGTCCTCGTCAACCCCGTCGCCGGCACCAAGGAGAACGACGTGCTCCGCAGTCACCTGATGCGAAAGGGTGTCTGAGCGGCGCGAACTCGGCGATTTTTCATAGCGCGTGCTATCGAGCGGAGGGCCTCGGGCGACGAGCGAGTGAGCGAGCGCGTCGGAGGGTCCCAGCGCGCGGTCGCAGCGACGGGGAGAACGGTCCGACTACCCCAGCGTCGCGTTCGCGAGCGTCACGGTCTGGGTCGTCCCGCGCATCGACCCGGTCCACACCACACGCACCGAGTCGCCCGACTCCAGATAGAAGCCGACGCTGCGCTCGGCGTCCAGGTAGCTCCCGTCGCCGTCGGCGTCCACGCGGGGGTCGTCGACCGTCAGCGAGTCGCCCGGCCGAACGGGGTACCCCACCCCGCGCTCGGTCGCGCCGGGTGAATCGCCGACCCAGACGACTTCCTCGCCGGTACCGGTCGATCCGTCGCGGACGGCAACGGACAGCCGCTCGGTCGTCCGGTCGGCGATCGGATCGCCGCCGGCGTGTTCGACCGTCAACGCGCCCGCATCGGCGTCGAACGACACCGAGAAGTCGGCGCCGGGACTGTCCCGGCGGAGTTCGTCGTCGAGGTAGACGACCGAGCCGACGAGTCCGCCCACGACGGCGAGCGCGACCAGCCAGACCACCCATCGCTCGACGCCGCCGCGCTCGTCACCGACCAGTCCGGAGCGACTGCTCGCCATTACCGGTGGCCACTCGCGCCGGGTAGTTAGGTGCCGGGGTCCGGGAGCGATAGTGAGAGATACGCGTGCGAGTTGAGCAGTAGTTTCGGTCAGTTGGTGCGTGAAAGAAACGGAGACGACAGCACCGCAGTCGATGGCAAGCGATGAACGCCCTCGACGCGCTCGCGGTCGCTGAGCGGGATATCCGCGCTCTCGGCACCGCCCGCGCGGATAGTGCCCGCTCAGGCGACTACCGGCGCGAGCGCGCCTCGCCCGTTCAGTCCACCAGGAGAGCAAGCTCTCCTGAGCCCTCGTTCGCTTCGCTCACGAGGACGCCAGGGACCGCACGGCACCGCAACGGTAACCGCCCCGCACAGCACCGCAGGCAGCCACGAGCCTCCCCAGCCGATTCGCTCGCCTTCGGCTCTCTCATCCCTCGCGCGGCTATTTCGAGCGGCCCGCCAAAAGGCGGGCACGCTCGACAGCACGCGCCGACGGCACTGCAACCACAACACTCTGTAGTTAGCATCCGGCGCCGGAGGCGCCGGTTCTTCCGCCGGAGCGGGGCGAAGCCCCGCGGAGGCGGCCTTTTTCACCCATGTTTTTCCCGCACGGGTTCCCCGCAGGTCGCCGTAGGCGACCGAGGAAACCCGGGCGGGAAAAAGATGGTCTAGAAGGAGTCTTTGATCTTCTCGAAGAAGCCCTGGCCCACGTCGACCTCCTCGCCGCCGGCCTCGGCGAACGCTTCGAGGGCCTCCTTCTGCTCGGCGTTGAGGTCGTCGGGGGTGACGACCTGGACCTGGACGTACAGGTCGCCGTCGCCGCGGCGGCGGAGCCGCGGCATGCCCTTGCCGGAGAGGCGGAAGGTCTCGCCGCTCTGGGTGCCGGCGGGCACGTCGAGTTCGACGGCGCCGTCGACCGTCGATACCTCGACAGTGTCGCCGAAGACCGCCTGCGGGAAGGAGATGGGCTCCTGGTGGTGCAGGTCCGCGCCCTCGCGGTCGAAGTCGGGGTGGTCGCGGACGGCGACCTCGATGAGGAGGTCGCCCTTAGGGCCGCCGCGCTCGCCCGGGGCGCCCTCGCGCTCCATGCGGAGGGTCTGGCCGTCCTCGATGCCGGCGGGGACCTCCACGGAGAGGGAGGCGTCCTCGCGGACGACGCCGTCGCCGCGACAGGTCGAACAGGTCTCCTCGTAGACGGTGCCCTCGCCCTCGCAGCGCCGGCAGGTCTGGCGCTGCTGGACGCGACCCATCGGCGTCTGCTGGGTGGTCGTGGTCTGCCCGCGGCCGTTGCACTCGGGGCACTGCCGGGAGTCGGTGTCCGGCGGGTGGCCCTGGCCGTTGCAGTCGGGACAGGTGTCCGGGCGGGTGACGTTGAGCTCCTTCTCGACGCCGTGGTAGGCGTCTTCGAGGTCGATCTCCAGGGTCGTCCGGAGGTCCCGGCCCTGTCGGGGCCGATTGGAGTCGCCGCGACCCCCACCCCCGCCGAAGAACGTCTCGAAGATGTCGGACATGTCGCCGAACGGGCCCTGGCCGCCGCCACCGCCCATGCCGCCCATGCCGCCCATGCCGCCGGCGCCGCGGCCGCCGTTGTCGGTGGCGCCGTGTTTGTCGGCCTCGACGTAGCGGTCGTGGCCGAGCTGGTCGTACATCTGGCGCTGCTCCTCGTCGGTGAGGACCTCCTTGGCCTTCTTGACCTGCTTGAACTTCTCCTCGGCGTCGGCCTCGTCGCTCACGTCGGGGTGATACTCCCGGGCTTTCTCCCGGTAGGCCTGCTGGATCTCCTCCTCGCTGGCGTCTCGGGAGACCCCCAGCACCTCGTAGAAGTCCTCGCTCATCGCTTGTGCCGGTGTAGACGATTGAGGTACTTCAATAGAGCGGGTCTGGACTCGTCCGCGCTCACCGCCGATACGGCGGCTCGCCGAACGTCGACGTACAGCCCTCACAGGCCGCGACGACCGCACCGTCGTCGTCGAGCGTCAGCGTCATCGCGCCGCTCCCGCAGTCGGGACAGGGCGCGGGGACGCGTTCGGCGTCGCAGTCCGGGCAGCGAAAGGCGAGCGTGTCGCCCCCGGCGTCGAGCGCGAAGTCGGCCTCGCCGCAGTCGGGACAGCGGACGGGGACGCGAACGTCCGCGGTCTCGCGGGGCGCGCCGACCGCGAGCGCCACCAGGTCGTCGCTCCCGCGGTTGTACCCCGACTGGTACTCGCCGGGCGCGAACCGGACCGCCTCGCCCGCCTCGACGGTGACCTCGCGACCGGTCCGTGGGTCGCCGCCCTCAGTGTCGGGCTCGCGACCGGGCAACGTCTCGAAGGTCGCGGTGCCGTCGAGGACGACGAAGACCTCCTCCTGGTCGGCGTGAGCGTGGAGCCCGCTGGGGAGCCCCTCCCCGGGCGGGACGCGGTAGCGGTTGATCGCGACGCCGTCCGTTTCGAGCGGGCCGGACAACCCGCGGCGGTCGATGTCGGTCGTCGGTCCGTCGGTCGTCTCGCCGGCGTCGTCGAACGCGACGCGTTCCATATCGGCCGGTCACGGCCGAGGGAGAAATCACTGTGGGCGGTCCCGCGGTCGAGCGCGCGCGTTCACACGCCGAGCCACTCGTCGTTGCGGACCTCGTAGCCGTTCGACCGGCAGAACTTCGCCGCCCGCCGGCGCACGTCGCGCGAGCCCGGGAGCGTCTCCTTCTCGCGGATGCGCTCGACGACCCAGTCGGCGACGACCGGGATCCCCTCGTCGTCGTCGACGGCGTCGATCGCCTTGAGCTCCCGGAAGGTCCGCTCGTACCCCTCGCGCTGGGAACTCCCGAACTCGGCGCTCCGGAGTTCGTCGGCCGCCTCGACGATCCGTCGCATCGCCGCGGCGACCGTCGGGCGCTGGACGCGCGCGCGGACCGCCTCGGGCGAGTCGTACGCCTCGCGCTCCGAGCGCGGGAGCAGCTCCGCCAGGTCGCGGGTCCCCTCCGCGGACTCGACCTCGTGGGAGCCGACCGCCTCGACGAGTTCCAGCCCCGTCGCCGGGAACTCGACGGTCTCGAGTTCCGCGTCGAGATCCTCTAGTTCTCCCTCCTCGATCGGCGGCTCCGTCTCGTCGCCGCGTTCGAGTTCCTCCAGCATCGCTCGCATCCGCTGTCGGTTCTCCTCGTCTCGGGCCTGTTTGTCTCTCCCCGCTCTGTCGTCTGGCATCCCGCGTATTTGGAATCCGGCGCGGATAACCCTGTGGTCGCCGAGCCCCGTCGCTCACTCCGTCCCGTCCGAGCGGAGGCGACTCCACCGCTCCGCGGACTCGTCGCGGTCCCGGTCCAGCGGCTCCGAGCGGTACCGACAGACCGTCCGCTCCCCGTCGTTACGAGCGCCGCACTCGGGGCAGTTCGTCATCGCCTCCGGGTCGGTGTCGCTCGGCCCACCCAGCCCGAACGCCGAGAGGCCGTAGTGGACGCGGTGTCTGACCCTGAGGTAGATCGCCCAGCCCGCCAGCCCGAGTACGCCCAGATACACAACCACCATCCCGAGACCCGTGAGCGTATCCAGCGGCCCATACGCGGAGTTAGTGTCGGTTCGAAATCACGTTTTCCCTCCTCACCGAAGTGATCGCTGGATTTCAAAAACGACCTTCAGCGAACGTCTTTACTTCCGGCGCCCGACCCGTGAGGTATGGCAACGGAGTCCACGGACGGGCCGGAGGGGTACGAGGCGGCCGCCGACCTGCCGACCCTGCGAGAGGAGGGGCGCGCGGTGACGACCGTCGGCGGCCACAGCGTCGCCCTCTTTCATCACGAGGGAGAGGTGTACGGGGTCGACAACCGCTGTCCGCACATGGGGTTCCCGCTCGCGAAGGGGAGCGTCGAGGACGGCCTGCTCACCTGTCACTGGCACCACGCGCGGTTCGAACTGTCCTGCGGGGACACCTTCGATATCTGGGCCGACGACGTGCAGACGTTCCCGACGGCGATCCGGGACGGCACGGTGTACGTCGACCCCGACCCCGAGCAGGACGTGGCACCGGAAGTCCACTGGCGCAACCGGCTGGTCGACGGCATGGCCGAGACCCTCTCGCTCGTGCTCGCCAAGAGCGCGATCCACCTCGACCACCACGGGGAAGGGTTCACGACGCCGCTGGAGACGGCGGTCGACTTCGGGACGAAGTATCGGGCGGACGGCTGGGGGCGGGGGCTGACGACGCTGGGTGCGATGGCGAACCTCTACGGCCAGGTCGACCGCGACGAGAAGCGACGGGCGATGTTCGTCGGCGCCCGCGAGGTGGCGGCAAACTGCGCGGGCGAACCCCCCAGGTTCGACCAGTACGCGCTGGGCAACGAGGACCTCGGCAAGGAGCGACTCAAGTCGTGGTTCCGCGAGACCTGCGAGGTCCGCGACAGCGACGGCGCCGAGCGCTGCCTGCGGGCGGCGACCGCGACGCTCCCTCCGGAAGACCTCGTGGAGGTCCTCGTCGCCGCCGCGACCGACCACCTCTACATGAACGGCAGTCACACGGTCGACTTCGTCAACAAAGCGTTCGAGACGCTCGACCACGTCGGCTGGGAGCGGGCGCCGGACGTGCTCGCCTCGACGGTCGACGCGATCACGGACGGCTCCCGGGCGGAGGAGACCAGTTCCTGGCGCCAGCCGGTCGACGTGTCGCAACTCTGTTTCGACGCCGCCGACGACATCCCCGACCTGGCCGCGGCGGGCGCCGGGAAGTCCTGGGCTCGACCCGACGGCTTCGTCGACCGGCTGCTGGGCGACGACCCCCACGCCATCGACGAGGCGCTCCGTGACGCCATCCGCGAGGGTGCGACGACCGAGCAGCTGGCCCACGCCGTCGCCGTGGCGGCGCTCCGGCGGGTCGCGGGGTTCGCGACCAGCAACGAGTTCGGCGACTGGAACACGGTCCATCACACGTTCTCCTTTGCCAACGCGGTCGAGCAACTGGCGGGTCGCACCGACGCCGACGACCTCTATCGGGCCTGCTGGCAGGGGGCGATGTCGGTGTATCTGGACCGCTTTCTCAACCGACCGGCGGCGCCGCTGCCGGAAGTCGGCGCCGGCGAGGGCGACGACCCCGCGGAACTGCGCGAGCGCCTGCTGGAGACGTTCGACGAGCAGGGTCGCGTCGACGAGGCCGGACGGATCGTCGGTCGTCACTTCGACGCCGGCGGCGACCCCGAGGCCCTGAAACGGACGATGGCCGAGGGGCTCCTGCGGGAGGACGCCGGCTTCCACACCCTCCAGAACGTCGAGGCCGGGTTCGCGCAGTTCGAGGCCGCCGAGCGCGACCGCGAGCGCCGACTCGCCCTGGTCGCGCCTGGCAGGTACATGGCCGCGCACTTCCCGACCAGGCGGGAGGCCGAACAGACGTTCACCATCGCCGAGCGGCTGTATCGCGGCGAGGCGATCCACGAGGGCGCGGCCGACTGACGAGCGTGACCGGTCGTCCATCGGTCGCGCTCACCGGTCCGAGATCCGACGCACAGGGAAGCGACGACCAGACAAGCGAGCGGGGCCGCCGCCGCTCTCTCCGTTCGTTCGAGTGAGGTCATCTCTTTCGCGTGGCGGTCTCTCCAGTCGCGAGCGACCGCTCACTCGTTCAGGTCGTCGATCAGCGCTTCGAGCGTTCCGATGTGTGCTTCGAACGTCTCGCGGCCGCGGTCGGTGAGCTCGTAGGTGGTCTGCGGTTTGCGGTCGACGAACTGTTTCTCGACGGCGACGCAGTCGGCGTCCTCCATCTTCCCGATGTGGCTGGCGAGGTTACCCTCGGTCACGTCCAGGGCCTCCTTCAGGTCGGGGAAACTCGTCTCGCCGTGGCGGTAGAGGTAGGCGAAGATCTGGAGTCGCGTCGGCTGGTGGACGAGTTTGTCGAAGTCCATGGGTCAGGCCCGCGTCAGGTACACGTAGGCGGCTATCGCGTACACGCTGAAGAGGATGCCGAAGACGCCGACGCCGACGTACCGCAGTATCTCGACGTTCGGGAGCGCCGACGCGAACAACAGGACCCACGCGCCGCCGGCGTAGAACACCAGTCGGTCGCGGCGACGGACCCGGTAGGTCACGAGGACGGCGCCGGTCACCAGCAGGCCCAGCCCGACCGTCGCGATGACCAGCCCGAAGTACAGCAGCGCGCGGTCGAGGCCGGGGATCTGGCCGGCCGCGTCGCCCGTGACGCCGGTCGCGGCGACGACGAAGGCCCCGAGCGACCCGTAGATGACCCGCCAGCTCGGCGCCCCCTCGGGGGCCTCGCTGCTCGGGAGCCGCGCGGAGACCAGCCACAGCGTCGCGACCGCGACGACGCTGAACGCGCCCCAGATCGCGACGTAGGCGGCCGCGCCGAGCGTCTCGTAGAGGAAGAAGGTCGCCTGGACGAGCAGCGCCGCGACGCCGATTATCAGGCCGGCCACCAGCCACAGCCGGGCGCGACCGGGGTACCGCTCGGCGAGTCCCATCGCCCCCTTGATGTCCGACAGCTGGCGCTGCAGCTCCTCGGGGTCGACGCTCTCGGAGGCGTCGCTCACGGCGACCACCTCGTCGTGGGGGGCTGTGCGTCCGTCGACCGTGCGCCGGTGTCGTTGGGTCGGGTCATGCGTTCGTGTGGCGGTCGTTGGGGCCGTGTTGTCGGAGGGCCGGTAAGTCGATTCCGGAAGCGTCGGCGGGGACCTCCGCCGAGCGGGGACCTATCCCAGTTCCGCCGAGCGGAACCGGAGGTAGCCGACCAGCGGGGCGCCGACGGCCCAGACGGCCATCACGAGCACGTTGAACCACGGCTCGTAGCCCAGGTAGTCGGGCGTGTCCGAGAACTGCGCGAGGGACTCGTACTGGCCGGGCGCGCCCGCCCAAACGAGTTCCGGGAGGGTGTTGAAGTACGCGCCAGCGGGGGAGAGCGCGCCGACGAGCGCGCGGGTCGACTCCGGGATCGCCACGCCGGGGAGCGACGCGACGGCGTCGAGGACGGTCCCGAGGTTCAGGGCAGGCAGCGGCCCGATCCAGAACGGCGAGAGGACGAAGTACGCCAGGAGGACGCCGATCATCGCCCGCGAGCGGGTGGCGACCGACGCGGAGACGGCGACGAAGATGCCGACCATCGCGAGGGTGAACAGCGTCGAGAGCGCGCCGAGAACGAGGAATCGGCCGAGGTCGGGCGCGTGCTCGTAGGTCGCCAGCGCGACGGCGAAGGCGGCGGCCACACCCATGACCACCGTCGCGGCGCCGACGGCCGCGCGGGTGGCGTACTTGCCACCGAAGTAGTCCGCGCGGGTGTTGGGCAGTCCCAGGTAGTAGGTTATCGACCCGCGGTCGCGGTCACCGGCGACGGCGAGGTAGGTCAGCGGCGCGAGCAGCAGCGGGAACACCCACGCGATCAGCGCCGAGAGGCCGAAGGTCGTCCGGACCGGATGGGGGTGGACCTCGCTCGACCCCAGGAACGCCAGGGCGACGATCGCGGCGAACGTCCCGACGACGCCGACGACGGCGTACGAGCGCCGGATGCTCCGGAAGTCCGTCCGGGCGACGGTGGCGGAGCTCACTGGCGGTCACCGCCCGCGGTCGCGGTGTCGGGGGCCGACCCGGGGGCGACCCCCTTTCCGGCGCCCGTTCCGGCATCGCCGCCCCCGGCCTCGGGCCGGTCGGTCGTGTAGGCCTCGAACAGGTCCTCCAGCGACGACTCCTCGACGGTCACGTCTTCGACGGTCGCGCGGTCGTCGAGCCGGCGGAGCGCGGGCATCTTCGCGCGCGGCGTCGCACAACCGACCCGGACGGTCGGACCGTCGACGGTCACGTCGGTGACGCCGTCGACCGCGGCGACGGCCTCGAGGTCGGGCACCGCGTCGACGGTCGCCGAGACGACGCTCCCCATCCCCAGCTCGGCCCGGAGGTTCTCCACGGAGTTGACCGCGGCCAGCTCGCCGTCCCGGAGGATGGCGACCCGGTCGGAGACCCGCTCGACCTCGTCGAGGATGTGCGAGGAGAAGAGGACGGTCGCGCCGCGCTCGGCCTCCTCGCGGACGATGTCGCGGACCAGCTGGACGCCGTTGGGGTCCAGCCCCGAGGAGGGTTCGTCGAGCACCAGGAGATCCGGGTCGCCCACGAGCGCGACCGCCAGCGCCATCCGCTGGAACATGCCCGTCGAGTAGTCGTCGGCCGGCCGCCGGGCGTCCTCCGGGTCCAGCCCCACGCGGTCGAGGAGGGCGTCCGGGTCGTCGTCGGCTCCCTTGGTCTCGATCGCCGCCGCGACGTGTTCGCGACCGGTGAGGTTCGGCACCGGCTCGAACGCCTCCGGGAGCAGCCCGACCCGCCGCTTGACTCGCTGGAGGTCCTCGGTCACGTCCGTCCCGAGGACCCGGACCGACCCCGCGGTCGGGTCGAGAAAGCCCAGGAGGACGTTGATCGTCGTCGACTTCCCGGCGCCGTTCGGGCCGAGGAGGCCGAACACCTCGCCCCGCTCGACCGACAGCGACAGCTCCGAGACCGCGGTCACGTCGCCGTAGCGCTTCGTGAGGCCGTCTATCTCGACCGCGCTCATCCGACCCACACCTCCGCGGCGCGGGCGGCGGCGGACGGACTGTGCTGCTCGACCGAAACGGGGACCATCTGGGTCATGCCTCGATCCGAAAACTAGTTTCTACCTCAATAAAGTTTGCGTAGCAAATAGACTTTGCAACGCAAAGTAAGCTCTGCGACGGAAAGTGCAGTCCGTGACGGAACGCGGTCCGCTGACAGGCCGAGCGGGACCGGGCTCGTCCGGCGGGGCGAGCGAACCGACGCGAGACTTTTTGAGCCCGGGCGACCGACTATGTGGTATGACAACTTGGACCGAAGACCCGTTCATGCGCCGGAGCGTGCTCATCACCGTGCTCTGGCTGCTGGCGATGCTGGTCGGGGGCATCGTGCTGTTGCGCTTCGGCGACGTGATTCGGGGACTGTTCGCGTAGCGCCGTGGATCGGACGCGGGCCGACGGGGCCGGCCAGCGGGAACGATGAGATCGGCCAGCGGGAACTACCGGGTCGGGAAGTGGCAACTTCCGGGTCGGAGAAAAACACATACGGGACGAGAGCGAGAGGGCGAACGATGGTAGCAATCGAGACCGACGTCAACCGGCCGTACGTGCCCGCCGACGGGGCGACGCTGACGGCGACGGTCGACGTCGAACCGGGGACGGGGAGCGGGTCCCGCGAGCGGCATATCCTCCTCTGTCTGGACACGAGCGGCTCGATGGACGGGGCGAAACTCGACCAGGCCCGGGAGGGCGCCTCGTGGGTGTTCGGCCTCCTCGAACCCGACGACTACGTCGGCATCGTGGCGTTCGACTCCGACGCCGAGGTCGTCATGCGCCCCCAGCGGTGGGGCGACACCGCCCGCGAAGACGCCATGCATCGCGTCGAGCAACTGAGCGCCGGCGGGGGGACCGACATGTACGACGGCCTCGACTCGGCCCGGGCCGCGCTGGACTCGCTGGGGTACCGCCCGGAGACCGACGACGCCGTCCGCCGGGTCCTGCTGCTGTCGGACGGCAAGGACAACAACCACGACCCCGCCGACTTCCGCGAGCTCGCTGCCGACATCGACGGGTCGGGCATCAGGGTTCTCTCGGCGGGTATCGGCACCGACTACGACGAGGAGACCATCCGCACGCTCGGGACGACCGCCCGCGGCGAGTGGACCCACCTCGAATCGCCCGGCGACATCGAATCGTTCTTCGGCGACGCCGTCGAGCAGGCCCAGTCCGTCGTCGCGACGGAGGCCAGCCTCGAACTCGACGCCGCCGCCGGCGTCGAGGTGAGCGAGGTGTACCGCGCGCTCCCGCAGGCCCAGGAGGTCGACGTGAACTGGTCGGGCAACGCCGCGACGGTTCCGCTCCCGGACCTGGCCGAGCGCGAGAGCCAGCGCGTCGTCCTGAAAGTCCACGCGCCCACACGCGAGGAACTCGGCGCGCGCTCGCTGGTCGACGTGACGCTCACGGCGTCGGGCGAGCGGGCGAGCGACCGGATCGCCGCCGAGTACACCGACGACAACGCCGCCCTCGCCGAGCACAACGAGTCGGTGTCGCTCGACCACCGCCAGACGGTCGTCCGCACGGAGCTCGGGAAGGGCAACGTCGCGGCCGCCGAGACCGAAGTCGAGAAGATGACCCGGATCCACGGCGAGGACACGGCCGTCGTCGAGGAGGCCCAGCGACAGACCCGGCTCGTCGACGAGGGCGGTCGCAACGAACGCGAGAGCGCCACCAGGATCGTCGACGACTCCCGGATAGAATGACGGCCGCGCCGACGGGGGGCGACCTGGTCGTCGGCCGCTACGAGGTCGGCGAGGTGGTCGGCGAGGGCGGGTTCGCGAAGGTGTTCGACGCCGTCGACACCGAGACCGGCGAGGCCGTCGCGCTCAAGTACCCCAACTACGCGGGCAGCCAGAACGACCGCGACATCGTCCGGACCTACTTCCAGAAGGAGGCCGAGACGCTGGCGGCCATCCGCGATGCGGGCGGCCACCCCAACATCATGTCGCTGCGCGAGGTCGCCGAGGACGGGGACGGTACCTCGGTCCTCGTCGTGGAACTCGTCGACGGCTACGAGCTCGACGACGCCATCCGGCGGACCGGCCCGCTCGACGACATCGACCAGGTGCGACAGATCGGGATCGACCTCTGTGACGCGATGAGTTTCCTCCACGAGAACGAGATCGTCTACCGCGATCTGAAGCCCGACAACGTGATGATCACCCACCGCGGGGGGACGGTGACGCCGGTGCTCATCGACTTCAACACGGCGACGGGGTTCGATACGGGAGCGGAGGCGGCCGACCAGACGACCATCGTCGGCCCGTACAAACCGCGGGAGGTCGCCGAGGCCGACGCGACGGAGGCCCGCCAGGGCCCGTGGTCGGACGTCTACTCCGTCGGGAAGATCCTCCTCTACCTGCTGAAGGGGACGGTCCCGCGCAAGGACGGGGTCGACCCGCGCGACTTCGGCGCCGAGTGCGAGCCGTATCTCGCGGCCATCGTCGAGAAGGCGACCGCGAGCGACTACGAGGAGCGCTACCGCAACGCGACGGCGATGAAGCGCGTCCTCGAGGCGCGGGACCCGAGCCCGCCGCCGTCGGCGACGGTCCGCTACACGCAGGCGGGCGAACGATACACGGTCTACCCGGGCGACACCATCGGCCGGCGCTACGCCGACGGCCCGCGGTCGTCGGTCGTGATCGAGGACGAGGAGGAGTACATCTCGACGGTGCAGGTGCAGTTCGACACGGACGCCGACGGCGAGTGGTTCATCCGCGACCGGAGCCTCAACGGGACCTACGTCCAGACGGGCGGCGGGTGGCAGCGCGTGCTCAGCGAGGCCGGTCGCGAGCGCCTGGAGCAGTCGGGCGAAGACGCGACCGACGCGGAGGGGAACGTGCCGCCGGAACTGTACGGGCTGCGCGAGGGCGACCTGATCGCCCTCGTCCACCCGAGCTACGGCGTCACCTTCGAGTTCAGTACGGCATAACCATGGATTACGCAACGCACTACGACGTGGGGGACCGCAAGCGCGACGGGGGGATCAACGAGGACAGCGTCGCGGTCTCCGTGTTCGAACAGGGCCACCGCGCGGGCTTTCGCGGCTACGACCGCGACGACGCCGACGGTGACGAAACGGGCGACTCCGACGAGGAGGGGCGCGAACCGGAGGCCGGTGACGCCGACGCCGAGTCCGACGAGTCGGCCCCCGACGACCGGCGCGACGAACCGCGGGACCGCGACGGGGCAGACCGCGATCGCGACAACCGGAGCGCGGCGGTGTTCGCGCTCGCCGACGGCGCCGGGGGTCACGACGCCGGCGACGCCGCCTCCTACATCGCGACGACGGCCGTCTGCGAGCACCTCGCGGGCACGGCCGTCGCCGCCGCGCGCAGCGACCCGGAGGGGTTCGACGTGGCCGTCGACGACCCGCTGGCGGCCCCGCCGCGGGACGGAGAGATGGAATCGGCGGTCGCCGAGGCGGTCGTCGCCGCTCACCGCGAGGTGCTGGCGTACGCCGCCGACGCGGGCGAGCAGGCCCACGCGACCGTCGTCGCCGGCGTCTGCGTCGGCGGCCGCTGTCACTACGGGTGGGTCGGCGACAGCCGCGCCTACGTCGTCAACGCCGCGCGCGACGAGATCCTGCCGCTCACCACGGACCACGCGGTCGTCCAGCGACTGCGCGAGGCCGGCGAGATCGACGACGTGGAGGCGCTGGTCCACCCGCGGGGCAACGAGATCACTCGCGCCCTCGGCGGGAGCGGCCGCGGGGACCCCCAGACGGCGACCGTCGACGTGGAGACGGCGACCGTCCCGCTCTACCGCGAGGACGTGTTGCTCGTCACGAGCGACGGCCTGCTGGACGCCCAGACGGAGGCGGCGAAGCTCTACGAGTGGTACGTCGACGCCGGCCGCGACGACGAGATGGCCGCCGTGGTCCGCGACCGCGCGGTCACCGACGGGGAGATCCGCGAGGCGGTGCTGTCGGCGCCGTCGCTGGCCGACGCGGCCGAGCGGCTGGTCGACCTGGCCAACGACCGCGGCGGCAAGGACAATCTCTCGACGGTCCTGCTCCACGACGGGACGCTCCCGCCGACGCCGACCGACCCGCCCGCTCGGGCGGCGGGCGCCGAGCAGTCGGTGGAGGAACGCGAGACGCGAATGCAATGAGCGTCTCGGGAGGTGAGCGGGGAGCGGAGCGACCCGCGAGCAGCGAGACGCTCGCCGAGCACGACTGAGGGTATCGCGCGGCCGATCGGGTCGGATCCGTCGTCCGCGGCCGCCCGCGGTCGTGCGGTTCCCGACCCTCCGCCGCGCCGACACGACGGGGCAACTGTTTTGATGACCGGCCTGCATATGCCGACAGCTATGTCGCACAGCACGAGCGGGACGGTCGAGTGCCCCCTCTGCGGGGAGGAGTTCGACCCGACCGCCGCGGGGGGCTGGTGTACGAACTCGGACTGCGGGGAGTGGCAACACGAAGCGACCGCGCCCGAGACGGACGACGCCGGGGCCGAAACCCCGGACACGGACGACGCCGGGGCCGAAACCCCGGACACGGACGACGCGCCCGACGCGACCGGGGACGGGACCGACTCGCCGGACGATCCGACCCCCGGTGCCGAGGTCGACGAGCCGGCCGGGGAGCCGGCCGAGGCGGTCTCCGTTGCGGCCGACGACGCCGATACGAGCGCGCCCGACGCAACCGACGATACCGCCGGTGCCGACTCGGCCGACAGCACCGACGCGGAATCGACGGCGGCCGCGGCGGAGCCGTCCGACACGGCCGACGGCGTCGCGGCGGCCGAGGCCGACGCCGGCGTCGACGCGCCGAACGGCGACCGCGCCGATTCGCCGGACGGCGACGAGTCGGAACCGACCGACTCCGAGGCGGTTAACGAGGCCTCCGCTGGCGCGGTCGACGACGAGTCCGGGGCGGGACCCGACCAGGGGGCGGCCGCCGCCGACGAGGGAGCGGCCGATGCCGACGCCGGGACCGGCGAGGGGGGCGACCTCACCTGTCCGGACTGTGGCGAGTCGGTCGACGCCGAAGACAACTTCTGCGCCAACTGCGGCGAGGACGTGTCGGCGCTGGAGCCGGGGCCGCTGACGGAGTGTCCGGACTGCGGGACCGAAGTCGAACCGGACGACAACTTCTGTGCCTCGTGTGGCGAGGACCTCGACGCTCACCGTTCGGGCGGTGAGACCGGAGACGCCGCCGATGCGGCGGTCGACGACGGCACGGCGACCGGTGACGGCACGGCGACCGACGACGGCACAGCGACCGGTGACGCGGGGGCCGGCAACGCCGGGAGCGCCGACGGCGACGACCGGACGGTCGAGCGACCGGGAGACGCCGACGGCGAGCCGGCGTCGGCCGGAGCCGAGGGAGCGGCGGTCGAGGCGCCGGAATCGCTGGTGCTGGTCGTGCGCAACCGCGAGGTTCAAGTGTGGGACGGGGATACGGTCGGTCGAACCGTCCGGAGTATCGTGATGAACACCGGCGGCGACGAGGACGACGCGGTGCGCATCCACCGCGAACACGTGCAGTTCGTCCGCGAGGACGGGCAGTTCCACCTCGTCGCGCTCGGGCAGAACCCGACGGTCGTCGACGGCGAGTCGCTCGACGAGGGCGAGCGCGTCCCCGTCTCGCCGGGCGACCGGATCGAACTCTCCGGCGTCGCGACGCTGCGCGTCCAGGCCCCCTGACCCCGCGGCTCGGTCCGACGAGCGAGCATGGATACCAGAGACACGCGCCGTGAACTCGGCAGGTCCGTCCGCCTCCTCGCAGACGAGGAGCGGTGGTTCTTCCTCGGGCTGGTCGCCGGCGCCGCCGGCTACCTCATCTGGCTGGCCGGCACCGGCGTCGCCGTCTCGCAGGTCGCCGACCTGGTCGTCGGCGCCTACACCGTCGACCCCTGGTCGACCGAGGCGGTCGGGCTCGCCGCGACCTTCGCCGTCCTCTGGGTGCTCGTCCCGTCGGCCGTCGCCGTCCGCTACGTCGTCGGCAACCTCACGAACCTGCGGGGCAACGTCGAGCAGTGTTACCGCTTCGACCATCCGCTGGTCGCGCTCGTCCCGCCGCTGGTCCTGCTGGCCGCAGCCGTCGCGGTCGGTGCGGCCCGCGGCGCCGTCACCTGGTACGTGCTCGCGCTGCTGGCGGTCGCGAACACGCTGTTGCTGGTCCGGACCGTCGCGTACGGCTACCGCGTCTACTCGTTCTCGGCCCCGCGCCTGCTCCAGGCGCTCGTGTTCGTCTCGGCCGTCGTCGCGACGACGGCGACCGTCTCGCGGGCCGCGTCGCTGGGCGGGCAGACCGCGCTGGTCGAGGCGGCCGCCGCGCGCTACGGCGTCGGCGAGGCGGTCTTCGGCGAGGTGACGCTCGCCGGGCTCACGGCGCCGCTGCTCCCGCTCGCCGCGGTCGCGACGCCGGCCGCGCTCGCGCTCGCGTACGTCTGGATCCAGCTGTTCGCGAGCCTGGTCGTCCGGATCCGGCGCCCGGACGTGCCCCGCACGGCGATCCGCGCCGGCCAGCGCTACCCGCAGGTCGTCCAGCCCGGCACGACGGACCGCCTCGCGATGGGCACGGCGTCCGAAGCCGAGTCCGAGAGCGAGTCCGCCGGTAGCGGGACCCAGGCGCCCGACTCCGGCGACGCGTCCGGCGGCTCGACCGCCGGAGCCGGCTCGAACGACGACGCGACCAGCGACACGACCGGGGCGACCGACTCGGGCGAGGACTCGGTGGAGCCCGCCGGGCAGACGCGCGTGTTCTCCCCGCCCGAGGACGCCGAGGTCCCCGGCGCCGACGCCGGGAGCGGCGAGGCGGCGGTGAAAAACGAGTTCTGCCCCATCTGCGGGGAGACCTACGCCGCCGAGCCCGACCGCACGAACTGCCCGAACTGCAACGCCGTTCTCGACCGGGACTGAGTCGACCGTCGGGGGCCGATATGTTCACCCCGGTCGGTCACGCCGGACTCGGCGTCGCTACCGCGCGTCGGCGACCTCGTCGAGCGCGGCGGGGTTCTCGATGGAGGACATGTCCCCGAGGTCCTCGCCGGTGTAGGTTCCCCGCACGGCCCGGCGGATGATCTTCCCGCTCTGGGTCTTCGGGAACTCGTCGACGAACAGCACCTCGCGCGGGCGGAACGGCTTGCCCAGTTCCTCGCCGACGAGTGCCCGGACCTCGGGGCGCAACTCGTCGCCCTCCTCGAAGCCGTCCTCGACGACGACGTAGAGGACGACGGCCGTGCCGGTGGTGTCGTCGGGGACGCCGACGGCGGCGGCCCGGTTGACCGCCTCGTGTTCGATGGCGGCGCCCTCGACCTCGGCCGGACCGACCTTCCGGCCGGCGACGTTCAGCGCGTCGTCGGCCCGGCCGTGGAGGAACCAGAACCCGTCGGCGTCCTTCTGCGCCCAGTCGCCGTGGTCCCACAGGCCGTCCCAGGTCGACCAGTACTCCGGGAGGTAGCGCTCGTCGCCCGACCAGAGCGACTTCGTCATCGACGGGCACGAATCGCGGGCGACGAGGTACCCCCGCTCGCCCGTCTCGGCGACGCTCTCTCCGTCCTCGTCGACGATGTCGACGTCCATCCCGAGTCCAGGGCCGCCGAGCGTGCAGGGCTTGAGGTCCTGGATCGGCATCGGCATCAGGAAACAGCCGCAGATCTCCGTGCCGCCGGAGATGTTGATGATGGGCGCCTCGCCGCCGCCCACGTTCTCGTAGAACCACAGCCACGACTCCGGGTCCCAGGGTTCGCCCGTCGAGCCGAGGATGCGCAGACTGGAGAGGTCGTGCCCGTCGAGCCACTGGTCACCGTGTCTGCGCAGCGCGCGGATCGCGGTGGGCGAGATGCCGAACTGGGTGATGCCGTGGCGGTCGATCATCTCCCAGTAGCGGTCGGGCTCGGGGTGGTCGGGCGCTCCCTCGTACATGAAGACGGTGTTGCCGAAGTGGTGGTTGCCGATCAGCGTCCAGGGACC
The DNA here is from genome assembly GCF_013415885.1 of Halosimplex rubrum. Taxonomy (NCBI): domain Archaea; kingdom Methanobacteriati; phylum Methanobacteriota; class Halobacteria; order Halobacteriales; family Haloarculaceae; genus Halosimplex; species Halosimplex rubrum. The sequence goes on along the minus strand of NZ_CP058910.1, from coordinate 3,938,779 downwards.
CATCATCCAGCCGATGTCCGAGACCCAGAAGAAGCGGTCGGCCGGTTTCAGGTCGAACCCGAAGTACAGCTCCTTGGCGCACTGGACGTTCACGCCGGCGTGCGTGTGGACGATACCTTTCGGCTCGCCCGTGGTCCCCGACGAGTAGAGGAGCATCGACTCCTGGCTCGCGTCGAGTTCGCGCGTCTCGAACTCGTCGCTCCGGGTCTCGACCGCGTCGGCCCACCAGCGGTCGCGGTCCTCGGCCCAGGGGATGTCGTGGTCGTCCGCGTCGACGGTGTCTGCGGACTCGCTCCCCGCGTCGCCCTCGGCACGGGTCCCCAGCCGGTCGTAGACGACCACCTCCTCGACGTGGCCGGCCTCCTTGACGGCCTCGTCGGCGGTCCCCTTCAGTCGCACCTCGCTGCCGCGGCGGTAGAAGCCGTCGCCGGTGAACAGCACCGAGGGCTCGGCGTCGTCGATGCGGGTGGCGGTCGCGTCGACGCCGAACCCGGAGAAGATGGGGACGGCGATCGCGCCGACCTCGAAACAGCCGTAGAGGATCGAGACGACCTCGGGGACCATCGGCATGTACAGGCCGACGGTGTCGCCCGCGCTCACGCCGCGGGCGTCGAGGTAGTTCGCCACCTTGTTCGACTGGCGGTGGAGTTCGTGGAAGGTGACTTCCCTGATCTCGCTGGCTTCGCCGTCCGGCCCGACGGGTTCGCCCTCCCAGATGCAGGCGACCGTGTTCCGGGTCTCCGCGTCGGTCGCGGCGTGGCGGTCGAGGACGTTGTGGGCGATGTTGGTCGTCCCGCCGGGGTACCAGTCGGTGAACTGCGGGCCACCGCGGATCGCGGCCTCGCCGTCTTCTCGCGGGCTTCGCCCGCTCGAACGGTCCGCGGAGCTTCGCTCCGCGCTACTCGCGTCCGGGGCGCTGCGCGCCCCGCTGTCGTCCCGGACGCGGTCGTACGGCTCGAAGAACTCCACGTCCAGGTACTCGGTCATCGTGTCCCAGAACCAGTCGACGCCCGACGCGGGCTGACCGGGGGCGGCCTCGGTCGTCCGGGCGATCAGCTCCTCGTAGTCGTCGATGTCGTAGGTTCGCATGAACTCCCGGACGTTGGTCGACTCAACGAACGCCCGGTCGGGCCGGTGGACCACCTCGCTGTCTCCGAGTGAGTCGGACGCCATACGGGGCGTTCGCCCGGCGAACCCAAAGTAGTTGCCCGGTCGATCGTGAACGACGGCCGGCGTGGCCGTTTCCGGAGCCGTACCGTCCCGCTCGCCCGCAACTTCTTTTCGCGTGGCCGTCCGAGGGTAGCACATGTACGTTCGGGACGCCAAGAACCGCGACGAGGCCTGGCTGCTGGACCACATCGAGGCGATGGGGTTGGACGAGACAGCGTTCCGTTCGCGCGACTACGTGATCGCCGTCGACGAGGTGGACGACGTCAAGGCGGGGTTCGGCCGCTACCGCGTCCACAAGACCGACGACGGCGAGCACTGCGAGCTCACGAGTATCGGCGTGCTCGACGGCTGGCGCGGCCAGGGCGTCGGCGCCCACGTCGTCGAGCGGCTCGTCCGCACGGCCGCCGACGAGGGGTTCGAGGTCGTCTACTCGCTGACCGACGAACCCGACTACCTCGCGCAGTTCGGCTTCGACCCCATCGACGAGTCGGAACTGCCCGACCGACTCGCCGAGCGCCTCGGCGAGAAGCGCGAGGGCGTCGCGCCCGAGGCGGTCCCGATGCGCGTCGACCCCGGGCGGTTCGGCGTCCCCGACCGGCTCCGCGAGGCGTTCAAGGGCGCGGCGGCCGCCCCGGAGGACGACGAACCCGAGGAAGGGCCGGAGGACTTCGGGATCGACCCCGACGAGGCGACCTACAAGTACGACACCGGCCGGTGACCCGCGACCGTCGGTGACCCCGCGGCGACCGGGAGTCTCGCCGCCGCGGGCGGTCCCGTCCAGCGGCCCCTTCCCGCGGCGGGAACGGAAGTTTAAAGATTGTATCACGGCCAGTTTCGAGACAAGAATGCTCCCGATCCCGCTCCAGCTGGTCGACGGGTTCCTGCTGAAGGTGAACTTCGGCGACGCGCTCATCGTCGGGTTCGTCCTGGGACTGTTCGCCGTGGCGACCCAGCGCTCGCGGAAACTGCTGACGTTGCACCTCATCACGTTCGGCGCCCTGTTCCTCCTCAGCCCCGGCAGTATGTACGCGCCTCAGGAACTGAGCCTCCTCGACAGCATCATCCAGTACAAGATGATCGGCCTCGTCCTGCTGGTCGTCTCGCCCGTCCTCTACACCACCGCACAGAAGTAAGCCGTTCGCCTCGTTTTCCGCCCCGTCGCGTCCCCGCCGCCTACTCGCGAGCCCGCAGGTGCCCCTCACTCGATCTTGCCGAGCGCGGCGAAGAAGTCCAGCGGCGGCCCCGCGATCCGGACCGGCCGCGCCGCGCGTTCCAGGGTCACCTGCGCGGGCACGTCCAGTTCCTGCCGTGCGCGGCCGTCGCTGACGACGAACCCGCCGTCGGCGTCGTCGATCCGGACCGTGACCGTGCTGTCGGCGTCGACCACGAGCGGCGGCATCGACTCCGCGCCGCACATCTCCGTGAGCACGAGCGTCGACACGCTCGGGTGGACCAGCGGCCCGCCCTCGCTGAGGTTGTAGGCGGTCGAGCCGGTCGGCGTCGCGACGAGCACGCCGTCGGCGTGTCCGCTGGTGTACAGCGACCCGTCGACGCGTACCTCGACGGCCGCGCCGCCGCCGTGGCCGCGCCGCGGCCCCTGGACGACCACCTCGTTGAGCGCCGGGGGCAGCGACCAGCCGTCGCCGGACGCCTCGACCCGCGGCATGTCCCGGGTCTCGACGGCGCCGCGGTCCTGGTACTGTTCGACCGCCGCGGTGACGGCAGCGACGGCCTCCTCCGGCGGGACGGCGTTGAGGAACCCGACCTCGCCGAGGTTGACGCCCATGATCGGCGTCGCCCCGGCCGCCCGGGCGGCGAACAGGAAGGTGCCGTCGCCGCCGATGCTCACCACCAGGTCGCAGTCGGCCAGCTCGTCGACGGGGACGCCCAGCTCCGCCGGGTCGGGCCGGCCGCTCGGCCACGCGGCGGAGTCCTCGGCGGACTCCTCGTCGACGGCGACGGCGACGCCCATCCCGGACAGTCGCTCGTACAGGTCCGCGACGATCCCCGCCGCCCGCCGGTTGCCGCGCTGGCCGACGATTCCGACTCGCATTGCCCCCCGATTCGCGTTCCTCCCCAATAAACGACCCCTTCGGCGTCCGGCGACCGTCGCCCCGCGACCGCCCACCCCCTCGAATCAACTCCGATAGCTGGCGGGCAAGTTTAATGCCGAGTGAGACTCACCTTTGCCCATGATTACCCCGGAATCCGGGGAGGCAAACGGATGAGCGACGACGCCGAGGACGACTGGTTCGAAGACGCGCTCGGCGAGGAGGAGTCGGCGGAGTCGGCCGAGCCCGCCGACGCGTCGGACGACCGGGAGTCCGACGCCGACGAGGGGTCCGACGCCGGCGCCGACGACCCGTTCGACGGCGGCGATGCGTTCGACGAGTCGGACGACGGCGCCGCCGACGGCGAGAGCGGGCTCGCCGACTCCGCCGGTGGGGGTGCCTTCGGTGACTCGGCCGGTGACGACGCGTTCGGCGGCGCCGGTGACGGCACGGACGGGTTCGGCGACACCGACGGCGACACGAGCGCGTTCGGCGACGTGGGGACCGGTGGCGACAGCGCGTTCGGCGACAGCGGTAGCGGCGACGCGTTCGGGAGTGACACCGACGAGGGCGGCCTCTTCGACGACGACTTCGCCGACGCCATGGGTGGCGGCGGCGACGCCGACTTCGAGGACGATGACTTCGAGTCGAACATCCCGCGGCTGGACCTGGGTATCGAAGGTCTGGACAACATGGTCCAGGGCGGGATCCCCCTGCGCCACCTCATCGTCATCGTCGGCGGGGCCGGCACCGGCAAGACCACCTTCGGCCTCCAGTTCCTCCAGCACGGCCTCGAGAAAGACGACACGGATCGCGGCGTCTTCATCACCCTCGAACAGACCTACGAGGACATCATGGCCACCGCCGAGGAGCGCGGCTGGGAGTTCGAGCGCCACGAGGCGGAGGGGAACCTCGCCGTCATCGACTTAGACCCCGTCGAGATGGCCAACAGCCTCGACAACATCCGGGGCGAACTCCCCGAACTCATCGAGGACTTCGGCGCCGACCGGTTCGTCCTCGACTCGGTCTCCCTGCTGGAGATGATGTACGACGACGTCTCCCGCCGGCGCACCGAGGTCTTCGATTTCACCCAGAGCCTCAAGCAGGCCGGCGTCACCACCGTCCTCACCAGCGAGGCCAGCGAGGACAACCCCTACGCCTCCCGCCACGGTATCATCGAATATCTGACCGACGCCGTCTTGCTGCTGCGGTACGTCCGATCGGAGACCCAGGAGACCAGACTCGCCGTCGAGATACAGAAGATACGCAACGCCAACCACTCCCGGGAGACCAAACCCTACGAGATCACGATGGACGGCATCTCCGTCTACGAGCAGGCCAACATTTTCTGATCGATCTATCTCCCGATCCGGTCGTCGAGGTTCACGTGGATCGCCCGACTCGCTGTGGGGTGTTCCCTCTCGACGTGGTATCGAACACAACTATAATATATGTCGACTCCGATACATCTGTCGATGTCGAGTCGGGACCCGGACGAATTGCGGGCGGAACTGAGGTCAATCGACTTCTCAGGGGATCCCGAGCTGCTGCCGGAATTCCGGGACGAAGCGCGCGAGACAGTCGATAATCAGGTCGCTACGTTAAACGACATCGACACCAAGGCGAGCAGGATACTTCGGTTGAACATCGTCCTGATCGGCGTTCTCGTTTCGGCTGCCTCCATTGCGGCGAAAGCTGGTAGCGGGAATCAGTCCGGGATCACGGCGGTAGAACCTTTTTTGAACGTCTATATGCAGACCGGTGTGGGTGCGCTCGTCGGTTCCACTGCGTTCGCCGCCATGACTTACACGACGTCTGAACTCGATGTCGGCCTGAGTTCGAACAACCTGAAAACGCTCCTCGAATCCGATTTCTCTAGAACGGATATTGAGGAGCTTGTCGTGAAAAACTACATCGTGCGGATAAATTTCAACCGCAGCACGAACATTCGGAATATCCCACTGATACAGCTCACGATCCTGCTCGTCATCGCAGCCATCGTCTCGTTCTCGCTCGGACTCTACACCGCCGTGATCGGGCCAGTGTCGCCGTGGTTGCTCGGCACCGCGCTCGCGTTACTCGCCACCGTGACGATCGTCTCCGGCCTACCGACTCAGCTCCGGCGAGCAGGTCGCGACTGGTGGGAGTGGCGGTAACCAAAGGATTATGAGCGAGAAACACGGACCTAGTGATGTGAGTCAAGAGGACCATCAGGATGCCCGTGAGAACAGGGAGCGGGCCGTCGCGAGCCTCCTTGACGGCGGGGAACGCGTCGCTAAGGGTCGACAGCGGGACGGGGACGAGTAGTTACAGCCGCTCCGATACGTACATCGTTATTGAAATCTCCGGGCTGGACGCCGAATAGACGAACAGTCGCACTGCGAGTTCCGGAGTCGAATCCCTTCTGGATAGGCAACTCCGTTGTCTCCTCTCCACTGCAACATCAGTTTTCACTCGCAAACCGGAGCGAGACGGTGCTGCCCGTCTCGTCCACGTCGAAGGACAACTCGGCCTCGCAGCGGTCGGCGACCCAGGAGACGATCCAGAGGCCGATGCCGCTGCTGTGGGCCAGCGGCGTCTCCTCCCGGCGTCTGATGACCTCCCGCTCGTGTTCGGAGATACCGGGTCCGTCGTCGCTGACGCGGATCTCCGCGCCACTGGGGGCGCAGCCGACGGCCACGCGGACGGTGGGGTCGCTGGCGTCGTTGTGTTCGACGGCGTTCTCGACGAGACATTCGACGGCGGACTCGACGCCCGACGCCGTCTCGACGGTGCAGGTCTCGGACCCGGACACGACGTAGCTGGCGTCGGGATACCGGTCGCGGACGCGCGCGACGACCCGCTCGGCGACGACGCGCAGGTCGTAGGTCGCGGTCTCGTCGGGTCGGTCGACGAGGTGTTCGATCGTCCCCGCCTTCTCGCTGAGGGCTATCAGCTCGTCGCTGGCCTCGACGATGCGGCCGACTCTGGCGGCGTCGTCGCCCGTCGCGCCCTCCGCGAGGAGGTCCGCGTTGCCGCGGATCGTCGTCAGCTTGTTGCGGATGTTGTGTCGCAACACCCGCGAGAGGATCTGTCTGAGCAGTTCCAGCTCGGCCTCGCGCTCGGTCAGCTCCTGCTCGCGGCGCTTGATCGGTGTGATGTCGCGGAGGACGACCACGCGAGCGACGGTCCGGCCCGCCTCGACGACCGGTGAGACCGACACCGAATACGAGTGCGAGTCGCCGTCGACGGTCCGGGTGACGACCGCGGGGCTCGAAGGCCCGCCGTCGGCCGCCGAGTCGTCGCCGTCGGCCAGGGTCTCGCCGCCGTCGGTGGCCGGAGCGTCGGCCAGCGACGGGAAGTAGGTCCCGATGGGGTCGCCGGCGTACGAGGGGGGGATGTCGAACTGCGCGCGGGCGGCGCGGTTGCAGTCGACGACGCGGTCCTCGTCGTCCAGCGTCACGACTGCGTCCTGCATCTCGGCCATCGCCACCTGGCGGGCGACCGGGACGATGTCGAGGAACTCCGCGCGGTACAGCGCCCACGACAGCAGGAGGCCGCTGCCGACCAGCCCGAACGGCGTCAGGTCGTGGACCGTCGGGACGGGGCCGAACAGCGTCGCGAGGTTCGCGACCACCGGCGGAGCCACGGCGACCGAGAGGACGGCGGTCTGCCGTCGCCTGAGCCCGCTCGACCGGGACCACTCGGCGACGAGCAGTCCCGTGCCGACGGCGATGAGTCCGTAGTTGAGGGCGGTCTGCAGCCAGAACCACGGGCCGTACGCGACGACGGGGATCGACCCGTCGAGGGTCGTCGCCGGCCCGAAGACCAGACCGTGAGTGCCGTTGGTGACCACCAGCGAGAGTTCGACCAACACGTACGCGACGGCGGTGGCCGCGACGGTCCGCGAGAGCGAGAGCCGGCCGGTCACCTCCGCGGCGACGAGGAACCAGCCGACCGAGACGACCGACGCCGCGGAGAGCCGGACCGTCCACAGCGCCATCGACGGCGCGAATCCGGCGACGAAGTAGTTGACACCGAGGCTCAGCGGCCACAGCGAGATCCCCAGGACGGCGAGTGCGAAGCCCGTGCTTCCCGGTTTGTCCGGTCGGCGGAGGGGTTCGCGCAGGAGGACGAGCAGCCCGGCCCCCGTCAGCAGGTACGCGACCCCCACGATCGCTGTCGCCGACGCCATTCCCCGACCGTTGAACGGGGAGCTACAAAACACACCCGGTCGGTTCGACGGCTACGGAGGCGCTGGGCCGTGATGTGCGTGCTGTCGCGAAACCGCGAGACGGTGGCCGAGCGGGGACCGACGGGCGAGCGGGGACCGACGGGCGAGCGGAGACCGGCGGTCCGTCGCCGGCCGATCGGTCACCAGTCGACCGAGAGGGTGCCGTCGCCGTTCGGGTCGGGTGCGATCTCCTCGTCGGTGCGGCGGTCGACGACGTGGATGACGCCGCGGTCTTTCTTCGCGGGACAGATCTCCGCCGCGCGGACGTTCTCGTCGAGGTCGTCCTCGTCGATGAAGTACGCCCGCGGTTTGGCGATCCCGGTCGAGAGGTCCAGTTTCCAGTTGTCCGAGACCTCGGCGCACTTCCCGGCGCCGAAGCACTTGTTCGCCTCGAAGATGATCTTGTACGGTTTCTCCTCGACTGGGGGCGCGTCGCGCTCGCCGATCGTCGCCGGATCGACGGGTCCGTCCTCGGCCATACGGTCCGATCGGCGGCGACGGGCCTTTCGTCTGTCGCTTCGCGCGAGATAGCCGTCCGTCCGCCGAGCCGGTGGCGGCCTCGCGTCGGGGCGAGCGACCGGGCGGCCCGCCGACTATAAGACGCGGGCGGCCCCACCCGCAGACATGACGTATCTGGTGCCCTTCGACGGGTCGGCGCTGTCCGAGGCCGCGCTGGAGCGAGCGCGGGAGTTCGCCGATCTCACCGACGCGGAGCTCGTCGCGCTCGTCGTGATCCCGCTAGACGAACGCGACTTCGCCGTCGAGCGCGGCTGGATCGACGCCGAGGAGCGCTACGACCCCGACGAGATCGAGTCGGCGCTGGAGGCGCGGATCCGGGCCATCGCGCCCGAGGCGACCTTCCGCTGCGAACGGCCGGAGGACGTGAGTTCGGTCGCCTCGATCACCACCGACGTGGTCCGGACGATCCGCGCGGTCGCCCAGGACGTTTCGGCGGAGATCGTCTTCATCGGTAGCGAGAACGCCGGGCGCGTCTCGACGCCGGTCTCCAGCGTCGGCGCGCCGATCTCCGAGGACCCCCGCTACGACGTACACATCGTCCACCACGCCGACGGGGGCTGACTCCGTTCCCCGTCTTCAGCGCACGACCGTGACGGGGACGGGCGAGCGCCGGACGACCGCCTCGGCGACGCTCCCGAGGAGGACCCGCGTCACGCCCGAGCGCCCGTGGCTCCCCATGACGATCTGGTCGACCCCGCTCTCGTCGGCGACCTCCACGATGACGCGGATCGGCTTGCCGACCTCGATCTCACGTTCGATCGACAGGTCGGTGCCGTCGGCGAGGGCGGCGATCTCGGCGAACAGCTCCTCGGCGGCCGCCTTCTCGCTCTCGTACCACTCCTCGGAGAAACTCGGGATCGAGGCCTGGGCGCTGTAGCCGGCCTCCGCGGGGTTGACGACGTGCAACAGCACCACCGCCGCGTCGCCGAACTCCTCGGCGACGAACTCGAACGCCCTGTGTGCCTGCTCGGACCCGTCGACCGGGACCAGGATGCGCTTGCCCATGTCCCACGTACGGCGCGGCCGGTGCTTCAATCTTCGGCGCGTCGCCGGGTTCGGAGCGGTGAGCCGCCGACCGACAACCCTTAGGCCCGCTCGCCGTCTACCCGGCGGTATGCTCGACACGCTCGTCGCGGCGCCGCTCCAGTCGACCGGAGCCCTGGTCGCGGCGGCGGTGTTCCCCGCGTTGACGTGGGTCACGCTCGTCGTCTGGGTGTCTCAGGACGCCGTCGCGCGCGGGAGCGACCACCCGATCCGCTCGACGGCGACCGTCGCCGTCTTCCCCCCCGCGCTGGTCGCGTACGTCGTCTACCGTCCCGAGCGGACGACCCCGCAGTCCGACCGCGAGCGACTCGCGCTGACCGTCCTGCTGGCGCTGCTGGCGGCGATGATGGCCGGAACGGTCCTCTCGCCGCCGGACGTGTTCGCCCAGCCGCGCAACACCTTCGGCGCCGTGCTGGTGACGCTACCGCTGTTCTACCTCCTGGTCTACCGCGAAAACGAGGGGGAATCCGACGCCGAGGCGGCCTCCTGAGGCGTCGGGCAGCGAACCGCCGGCGTCAGTCCTCGCCGGTGACTTCCTCGCGGAGGGTCGCGACCTCGGCGACCCGTTCGGCGTGGGCGTTGTGCTGGTGGATGGACTCGTCGTTGGACTGCTCCATCCGGACGACGGCGTCGTCGTCGAGGCCGGGGAACTCGTCGATCACGCCCTCGGCCATCGCGCGGACGCAGTCCTCGACGAACTTCGCGTCGAGGTGCGATTGGTAGGTCATGTGGTCCTCGTCGGGCCGCTTGGCGAGGTTGTAGATGCGCGCGCTCATCGAGTCGCGGGCCACCTCGATCAGTTCGACGAGGTCCACGTCGGGGCCGCCCTCGCTCTCGACGGTCAGCGTCGCGTGGCCGCGCTGGGAGTGGCCCGGCTGGGGGACCTCCTCGAGGAACTCCTCGATGGTGCGGTCGTCGACGCCCTGGTCGCGCAGTTTCTCGCGGGCGCGGGCGGCGGACATCCCCTGCGAGCAGGGGCAGACGGTCATGCCGGTGACCTCGGCGCCGATCTCCTCGCGGATGTCGCCGTCCTCGGTGGCCGTCGCCGAGGCGATCACGTCGGCGGTCGACTGGGTCGGGAGGTCGCTCGCGGGCGTCCGCTCGCGCGTGACGAACTCGGCTTCCATGCGGACCTCCGCCCGTTCGGTGTAGTCGTGCTTGTCGAGCAGGCGCTCGGCGGCGGTGCCGCAGATGTCCTCGATGCGCAGGTCGCCCTGGCTGACCGCCTCCTCCAGGGTCTCGTCGACGACCTCCATGTTGCGGCTCATGTCGGCGCCCTTGCGCCAGGAGGGCAGGTCGACGAACACCTCGAACTCGGCCATCAGGACGTACGGGCGCTTGTCCTCGCGGCTGATCTCGACTAACTTCTCGACGCCGGTGACGCCGACGCGGTTGAGGCCGACAGTCACGTCCGGGCTCGACGCCTGGACGTCCGGCAGTTGCGGAGTCATTGCGCCCGGCTTAGGACCTTCCCCGAATAGTGTTTTCGAAAGGCTCGATACCCGCCTCGCTCGGTGACGACGCGTCGCTGTCGGCGGGGGTCGCCGACCGGGTCACTGCTCCAGGTCGCGGAACAGCGCCTCGAAGTCGTCGTCGGCGAGGCTCTCGGCGGCCGTCGACAGCGAGGCGCGCAGCTCCGCCCGGCGGTCTTCCAGACGGCGGAACTCGTCGCTGTCGGCCAGCTCGGCGGCGTCTTTCGTCGACCGGAGCGCGACGTAAGTGCGCGTCACCCGGTAGTACTCCCGGAGCCGCCGCTCGTACTGGGCACAGCGCAGGAGCCGGTCGACGGTGTCGAGCAGCTCCTCGCCGGTGACCGGCTTGACGACGTAGTCGTCGAACTCCATGTCGACGATGTCGAAGTCCGCGTCGACCGCGGTGACCATCGCGACGCGGCAGTCCACCCCCCGCTCGCGGACCGTCTCCAGCACCTCGTCTCCGACGAGGTCCGGCATCCGACGGTCCAGCAGCACCACGTCGACGTCGTCGTCGAGCTTCGACAGCGCCTGTTCTCCCCCGTAGGCGGTCCGCACGTCGTGGGTGTCGCGGACGTGTGCGGCGTAGGAGTCGGCGACCGCCGGCTCGTCGTCGACGATCAGCACGACCGCCCGCTCGGGACCCGTCATACGAACGTGGACATATGGTGCGAGGGGCCGCAAAAAGCTTCCGTCGGTCCCGTCGCCGGATCTCGGCGGGTTCGGCGCTCACTCCTCGGCGCCCTCGTCGACCAGGTCCTCGTAGCGCGCGCCGGTCTGTTTCAGCGTCTCCGTCGAGTAGAGCCGCTCGTGGTCGACCGGGAGGTACTCCGCCGCCAGCTCGTCGATCTTCGCGTCGACGGCGTCCTGTTCGCGCCCGTGGATCATCGTGAACAGGTTGTACGACCACTCCCGGTCGGGCCGGCGCGGCCGGTGGTAACACAGCGTCACGTACGGCAGTTTCCCCACGTCGACGCCGCGGTCGTCGAGTTCGTCGTCGGGCACGTCCCAGACGACCATGCAGTTGGCGTCGAACCCCGTCACGAGGTGGTTGACGACGCAGCCGATCCGCTTGATGCAGCCGTCGGCCAGCAGCCGCTCGACGCTCGCGAGCACCTCGTCGACCGGCGCCGAGACCGTCTCGGCCACGTCCCGATAGGGAGTCGCCGTCAGCGGGAAGCCGCCCTGGACCGCCAGCAGGACCCGTCTGTCCAGCGCCGAGAGGTCCGCGGCGGCCCGCTCGCTGATGGTCGTGGCGGACACGTCGGTTTCCGCCAGGCTCTCGCGGGCGAAGCGGTCGCCGTTGACCACCGGGAACTCCAGATCGATGTAGAAGTCGGTCAGCATCGGCAGGACGAGCACCTCGCAGCCGGTCCGCTCCTCGATCTCGGCGAGGATGGCGTCCCGGCGCTCCTTCGAGGCGGCGGTCACTACGAACCACATGTTCCACTCGTGGTCGCGGGCGTAGTTGTGGTTGACCTGCTCGTAGCCGTTGACGACCTCGGCGACCTCGTCGAACCGATCGACGGGGGCCCGCACCGCCGCCAGCGTCGAACTGCCGATCACCGGCGGGTTCAACACGGGGCCGAACCGGCGGAAGATCCCCTCGTCGTAGAGCCGCCGGACCCGGTCGAGCGCCTCGTCCTCGTCGACGCCCACGTCCGCGGCGACGGCCTCGAAGGGCCGCTCGCGAACCGGGAATCCGCTCTGCCAGCCGTCGACGAGGGCCGCGTCGACGGCGTCCACCTGTGCCCGCCAGTCGGCCGTCCCCTGACTCATTCGCCGGAGGTTAGGGAGGCAACAGTGTACCTCTTTCGACTCCTCGCCGACCGCACGGACCGGAAGCGGACGAACGTCCAGATCGCAGCGTCGAAACCGACCGCGCCGTCCGCCGCCCGGCGAAATCAGGGCGCTTTAACCGGATCGGACCGAAGGTCTTCGTATGGCACAAGCGACGCGCGAATTCGGCGACTGGCCGCTCAAGCGGCTGATGACCGAAGTCGTCGGCTCGGGGCACAAGTCCGCCGACGACATGACCCGCGAACAGGCCCGAGAGGCGTTCCAGCGGGTCCTCGCGGGCGAACCCGACCACACGACGCTCGGCGCGTTCTGGCTCGCAAACCGCTGGAAGCGCAACACTCCCGAGGAGCTGGGCGCCTACGTCGACGTGATGCGCGAGGAGAGCGTCGAGACGGCCGAACCCGAGGTCGACCCCGTCGACTGCGGGGCCAACTACGACGGCAAGGGCCGCTCGGCCATCCTCGGGGTCGCCGCCGGCGTCGTCGCCGCGGCCGCTGGAACTCCCGTCGTCGTCCACAGCGGCGACCGCGTCCCCACGCAGAAACAGGACAGCTACAAGCACGTGCTGGACGAACTCGGCGTCCGGACCGAGATCGAACCGGGCGAGAGCGCCGACATGGTCGACGAGACCGGCTTCGGCTACTACTACCAGCCGGCGTTCAACCCCGGGATCCACGCGCTGTGGGACCGACGGGACAACATGGGCGTCCGCACGTTCGTCAACACCGTCGAGACGCTGGCCAACCCCGCCGACGCCGACGTGCATCTGGGTTCGTTCTATCACCTCGCGTTCGCGGTGAAGATGACCGACACGCTCCAGGCCGCCGAGAGCCAGTCCGTCTCCCGGACGCTGTTCTTCCAGGGGATGGAGGGCTACGACGACGTGCGACCCGGGACCACGGTCGTCGGCGAGTGGGGGTCGGTGCGAAGCACCGACGAACCGGCGAGCGGGGAGCGGAGCGACCCGCGAGACAACGAGGGAGACGGGGAACTCGACGACTTCGAGATCAAGACCGCCGAGTACGGCATGGACTTCGAGAGCGAGGACCTGCACGTCGAGGACGTGGCCGCCGAGTCCGCGGAGATCACCGAGGCAGTCCTGGCCGGCGAGCGCGACGACCAGTTCGCCGACGCCGTCGCGCTCAACGCCGCCCTGCGCATCTACGCTCGCGAGGACGCCGACTCGATCGACGAGGGGCTGGAGACGGCCCGCGACGTGCTGGCGAGCGGCGACGCCGAGGCGGTGCTCGAGGACTTGCGGGCGTTCTGAGGGGACCGACGCGGGCTCCTCGCCCGCCGACCGACAGTTTCCGGTGAACCGCGACAGTTTCTTGCGCTCGGAGGGTGAGTACAGAGTCAATGGACACTTTCGAGGGATATCGCCGGCCGGACGGCCGGATCGGCGTGCGCAACCACGTCGCCGTGTTGCCCACGTCGGTCGCGGCGAGCCCGGTCGCCGACCGGATCGCCGGCGACGCGGGCCGCTGGGCGCGGGCGACGCCCCACCAGATGGGGACGAGCCAGCCCGAGGAGGGCCGCGAACGCACCCGGTCGGTGCTCGCGGGGATCGGGCGGAATCCGAACGTCGGCGCGGCGCTCGTCGTCGAACTCGGGACCGAGGACATCGACGCCGACGACCTCGCCGACGATATCGCTGCCTCGGGCAAGCCCGTCGAGACGCTGACCGTCCGCGAGGTCGGCGGGACCGCGGGCGCGCTCGACGCCGGTGCGGATATCCTGGTCGACCTGTGGGACGAGATCGGGGACCAGCGCCGCGAGGAAGCCGACGCGAGCGAACTCGTCTTCGCCGTCGAGTGCGGCGGCAGCGACGCCACGAGCGGCATCGCGGCCAACCCGGCGCTGGGCGACGCCTCGGACCGGCTCGTCGACGCGGGCGGGGCTGTCTGCATCTCGGAGACGCCGGAGTTCATCGGCGCCGAACACGTCGCCGCCGAGCGCTGCGCGGACGAGGAGACGCGCGAGAAACTGCTGGATCGGGTCGAGCGCCGCGAGCGCCTCGCGGACCTGATGGGCGTGGACATGCGCGGCGCCCAGCCCTCGCCGGGCAACCAGGAGGGCGGGCTGACGACCATCGAGGAGAAGAGCCTCGGCGCGCTCGCCAAGTGCGGGACCCGGGATATCCGCCACGTCGTCGACTACGGCGAGGCGATCCCGGTCGGCGGCGGCGTGACGGTGATGGACTCACCGGGCTACGACGTCGAGAGCGTCGTCGGCAAGGTGGCCGGCGGCGCGCAGGTCGTCGCCTTCACCACCGGTCGCGGGTCGACGACGGGCAACCCCATCGCGCCGGTGATCAAGGTGACCGGCAACCACAGGACCGCCGAGCGGCTCGCGTCCAACATGGACGTCGACGCCAGCGCGGTCATCGACGGCGAACCGCTCGGCGAGGTCGGCGAGCGGATCTACCGGACGCTGCTGTCGGTGGCCGATGGCGCGGAGACGGCCGCCGAGGCCCGCCGACTCGAGGAGTTCGCGATCAACGAGCGCCAACCGCGGGAACTCGCCGCGGAGGGACAGCGATGAAAGGAGAACTGCTGAACGAGCGCGCGCTCGTGATGGCACCCGAGGACACCGTCGCGACGGCGCTGGCGGACCTCGACGCCGGCGAGCGACTCGACGACGCCGACCCGTCGGTGACCGTCGCCGAGGAGGTCCCGTTCGGCCACAAAGTCGCGCTCGCGGACCTCGACGTCGGCGAGACCGTCCGGAAGTACGGCGAGGTGATCGGCGAGGCGACCGAGCCGATCGCCGCCGGCGAGTGGGTCCACACCCACAACTGCGAGAGCACGCGCGGGCGCGGCGACCGGGCGGCGGCCGCGACCGGAGACGGGGCGGCCGCCGCGGACGGCGACGCCGGGCACGCGGGGGACGGCCGATGAGTCTGCGCCAGGGGTTCGAGGCGGTCGACCGCGGCGACCGCGGCGTCGGCGTCCGCGACCGGGTGCTCGTTCTGCCGTCGGTCATCTGCTCGCGGGCCGTCGCCGACCGGATCGCCGACCGGGTGCCCGGAGCGGTCAGCGCGCCTCACGACCACGGCTGCGGCCAGATCGGCGCCGACAAGGCCCAGACCCACCGAACGTTTCTCGGCGTCGGCGCGAACCCCAACGTCGCCGGGACGGTCGTCGTCGGCCTGGGCTGTGAGTCGATCCAGAGCGACGACGTGGCGGCCGATCTGACCGGTCTGGGTGTCCCGGTCCGCGAGACCGCGATCCAGGACGCCGGCGGTACCGACGCGACGGTCGAGGCCGGGGTCGACGCCGTCGAGGAACTGCGGGATCGACCGACCGACGACGGCGGAGCGTCCACGACGGCGACCCTCTCGGATCTCACGGTCGGCGTGGTCTCGGGCGATCTCGCCGAGTCGACCCGGGAGACCGCGGACCCGCTGGTCGGCGCGGTCGTCGACGAGCTTGTCGACGCGGGCGCGCGGGTGGTCGCGGCGGGGAGCGAGCGCGTGGCCGCCCACCCCGAGGAGACGGCCCGACGGGCGGTGGACGACGGGGCGGCCGCGGCCGTCCGCGACCTCGCGGAACGCCACCGCGGACGGCCCGCGCGGGCGGCCCGCGTCGGGCGCGATGCGCGCGAGCACGAGTTCGAGGCGGTGACGCGTGCCTGGGGGGACCGGCCGACCCGGGCGGTCCTCGACTACGGCGAGCGGGCGACCCACGACGAGGGGCTGGCGGTCGTCGACGCCCCCTCGCGGTTCGCGGAGGCGGCGACGGGTCTCGTCGCGGCCGGGACGCAGGTCGTGGTCCACGTCACCGGCGACGGCGTGGCGACCGGTCACCCGGTCGCGCCGGTGGTGAAGGTCTCGGGCGACCGGGCGACGCTCGACGCGGTGGGCGACGACATCGACGTGGACGCGACGGCGGCCGACCCCGAGGACCTGCTCGCCCGCTTGCGGGCGATCGCGGGCGGCGAGGGCGTGCGCGCGGAGGAACACGGGCTCGTTTCCTCGGCGATCACCCGGGTCGGTCCGTCCATGTGAGGCTGGGGCGCCGGCGCCCTCGGTCGGGCCGGCGGCCGGCGACCCGAGGGGTCGACGGGCGGTACCACCAGCGTTTTCTCCGCGGCGGGTCACCTCCCGGGTATGAGTGACGAACTGACAGCGACGCTCCACACGTCCGAGGGCGACATCGAGGTGCGACTGTTCGAAGAGAAGGTCCCGAACACCGTCGAGGCGTTCGTCGACCACGCGACCGAATCCGACTACGAGGCGGCCGAGGTCGGCCCGGGCGAGGGCGCCTGGGAGGACCCCGAGAGCGGGGAGAAGCGCGTCGACCCGCTGTACGACGACGTGGAGTTCCACCGCGTCATCGAGGACTTCATGCTCCAGGTGGGCGACCCGACCGGCACCGGTCGCGGCGGCCCGGGCTACACGTTCGACGACGAGTTCCACGACGACCTGCGCCACGACTCCCCCGGGAAGCTCTCGATGGCCAACCGCGGCCCGGACACCAACGGCTCGCAGTTCTTCGTCACGCTGGACGCCCAGCCCCACCTCGACGACAAACACGCCGTCTTCGGCGAAGTCGTCGACGGCATGGACGTCGTCGAGGAGATCGGCTCCGTCGAGACGGACCCCAGTGATCGACCGATCGACACCGTCGTCCTCGAATCGGTCGAAATTCACCGATAATACCGACCGTTCATCGCAGCTTTTGCCCAGTACGTTTTTATTCCCTTAAGCCATTAGTGCGTCCCGGGTATCCTCCCGTAGTCCTGTAATTCTCCGTTATAATACTAGGGGGTATAATATAATTAAAGATAATTTTTGACCGCCGTAGTACTGCGGTTTCGGTAACAACTTACGGCAAGTTCCACCGCAATTTAAGTACCGCGCTCGGTAATGAGGACGTATGCCTCGCGATACTGACGACTCCGACACCAGCCGACGACGATTTCTGAAAGCGACCGGCGCGGCCGCCCTCACCTCCGCGGTAGCGGGCTGCGGGAGCGACGGCGGCGACACCGCCACGCCCGATGACGACAGCGGATCGACCGACACGGGGACCGACGGTGAAGCCGTAACGGTGAGCGAGTACCCCTACGGCGTCGGCGAGACGATGATCGGGGAGGCCCAGCGGGTGATGGAGGAGGCGGGCTACGGCCCGGACAACCGCTTCGAACTCGACTGGCTCCAGTACGAGAGCCCGACCTGGGAGGAGATGGCGTCGACGATCGCCAGCCGACTCGAGTCGGCCTACATCGACATGAACCAGAGCTCGGCGGCGTTCTCGCCGCTGCTGGAGACCACCCGGAACGGCAACCACGAGGCCTACACCCTCGGGTGGGTCGCCGACTACCCCGGTCCGCAGAACTTCGTCCAGCTCATCGACCCGCCGAACACGATGTACGCCGACAACAGCGCGGCCAACGGGGCCCGGCTGTTCTGGTCCGAGGACGCCGAGGCCGACCCGGCGGTCCGCCAGTACATGATGGACCAGTTCGACCGCATCGAGGACAACCCCCAGGACACCGAAGAGGCCGCTCAGATCCGCGGTGAGGCCACCGTCGCGCTGGAGGAAGGCATGTGGCAGGAGGCCGCGCTCATCCCGCTGTATCAGGGTGTCACCGAGGGGATGTGGTACGACCACGTCGACTACAACCCGCCGGGACCGATGGGTCCCTCGCGGGCGAAGGCCAACAACTCCGTCGCGGGACTGGAAGGCAAAGACCGGCTCAGCACGATCTCCTCGACGTTCAGCAGCCTCGACCCGATCGCCTCCGGCAACACCGCGTCCGGCGGCAAGATCATGGACATGTTCGACGCGCTGACGAACTACGCCAACGGGACGACGGAGGTCGAGAACCTGCTCGCCGAGGAGTACGAGCTCAGCGACGACTTCACCACGTACACGTTCACGCTGAAAGAGGGCGCGACGTTCCACAACGGCGACGACGTCACCGCACAGGACCTCGAGTACTCCATCAAGCGGCTGATGGTCTCCTCGAACTCCACGAACGCGCGGTTCCCCGTCAGCGTCATGGGCATCGAACACGAGACCGAGGAGGTCACGGTGACCGACGAGGACGGCAACACCGTCACGGCGACCGACAGCGGTGAACCGGAGACGACCACCCGGATCATCCCGGACTCGATCGGTGTCAACGCGGTCGACGACTACACCCTGGAGATCACGACCGAGAACCCGTTCGCGTTCTCGCTGTCCGTGCTGGCGTACTCCGCGTTCTCGGCGGTCCCCGAGGGCATCGTCGGCGACGTCGAGGGCTACGAGGGCGAGATGGAGTGGTCGGAGTTCTCCCAGAACCCCGTCGGCGCCGGTCCCTTCGAGTTCGTCAACTGGGAGTCGGGCAACGGCGGCGAGTTCGTCCTGGACGCCTTCGACGACTACCACGGCGAGGGCGCTTCCTTCGACGGTATCGACGCCACGATCCTCACCGAGCCCCAGGCGCGGTACAACTACTTCCTCAACGAGAACGCCGACATCGGCGGCGTCCCAACCTCGCAGTACCAGGCCGACAGCGTGACCATCGAGGAGACCGACGACGTCGGCCGCGATCTGGGTACCTACGACCTCGAGAACGGGACCAGCGTCAACTACGCCCGGACTCCCGACATCGGCACCTACTACGTCGGCTTCAACATGGAGGCGGTGCCCAGGCCCGTCCGACAGGCGATGGCGTACGTCATCAACCAGCCCGAGTTCATGCAGAACGTCTTCAAGGGCCGCTTCGAACCGGCCTATCACCTGACGCCGCCGCAGATCTTCCCCGGCGGGATCGAGGCGTACGACGAACACGTCGGCGGCTCCGAGTAAGCGAGCCGGTCCCCGGCCGCTCTCGATGACCCCCCCGCTCAGACGACGAACGTATTACGTTGCGGCCCACACAGAGAGACAACCACACGCATAACGGAAACGACGCCATGAACAAACTCCTGTATATCGCGAAACGGCTCGTCCTCGGGGTACCCGTGATCCTGTTCGGACTCACGATGACGTACGTCATCCTCTATCTCTCGCCGTTCGATCCGATGACCGCGATCCTGGGCCGCGACTCGGACCCCCAGACCGCGCGGCAACTCGCCATCTCGCTCGGCCTGCGGTACCCGAACGGCGACCCCGTACCCCTGTGGATCCAGTACAAGAACTTCCTGATCGAGACGACCACGTTCGACTTCGGCCAGTCGTGGGTCGTCACCCGCGGCCAGTCGGCCGCCCAGCTCATCTGGGAACGCATGCCCGCGACGCTCTGGCTCGGCACCTGGTCGGTCGCCATCGCGCTGGTGCTGGGCATCCCGCTCGGGCTGTACGCCGGCCTGCGGGCCAACACCTGGGGCGACTACACCGCCTCCTTCGGCGGCATCGTCTGGCGCGCCATGCCGAACTTCTGGCTGGCCGTGATGCTCGCCGGCCTCCTGTCGGCCGGCGGCCTGCTGTCGTTCTACCGCGGCTTCCTGATACCGACGGACGTGATCGGTACCCCCGCGGCGCTCGGCAACCTGTTCGGTAGCTACTCGCTGGGCGGGATCGGGATACCGGTTCCCAACCCCTACAACTGGGCGGTCGCGTTCAAGTGGATCCTGCCCGCGGCACTCGTGCTCGGTTCCTCCTCGATGGGCAACGAGGTCCGTATCGGTCGGACCGCCGTCCTGGAGAGCATCAACGCCCCCTACATCGACACGGCCAAGGCCAAGGGGCTCTCCGAGCGGGTGATCATCGGGAAACACGTCGCGCGCAACGCGATGATCCCGCTGCTCCCCGTCATCATGGGCGAGTTCTACCTGCTCATCGGCGGCTCGGTCCTCGTCGAGCTCATCTTCGGGATCCGGGGGCTGGGCAACCTCTATCTCTCGGCGATCTTCGCCTCCGACGTGCCGATAATCGGGGCGCTCACCTACGTGTTCATCCTCATACTCGTGTTCTTCAACATCGCACAGGACGTGGCGTACACGATCATCGACCCGCGGATCGGCCTCGAAGGAGGCGACGACTGACCCATGTGTGCAACTGTCACCGACACGCCGACCGACCGGAGCCGCCGCGAGGAGTCGACGCTGCGCGAACGGATCGCGGCCAACCCGCGGCCGGCCCTGCAGTGGTCGGCGGTCGCCCTCCTCTTGCTCGTCCTTGAGTTCGGCGCCCTGGCCGCCGGCCTGTTGCTGGTCGCGGACGTGCTGGTCGTCGCGGTGACCGGGCTCGTCGAGGTCGTCCTCGGCGCGTTCTCGGACGGCGCCGCGGAGGCGGTACTCGGGGTCCAGTCGTCGGCCAGCGGGTTCCTCGACGGGCTCCGCAGCACGGCCCACAGCGTCCCGACGCTGCTCTCGCGGGACGTGTTCCCCAATCAGGGGTACCAGACCGGCCCGTCGAGCGCCTGGGAGGGGACCTTCCTCGGGCTCCAGCCGGCGGTCGTGTGGGCGGTCCGCGCGACGCTGGTGTACGTCTACGCGGCGGTGCTGGCCTACTGGCTGTTCCGCGGCTGGGGCGTCTTCCGCGAGCACTACCGCCAGGCCGACTGGACGCCCCGCGACGACGTGGTCGACCGCCTGCGTGACCACCGCTGGGGGCAGTTCGGGATCGTCGTCGTGCTCGTCTTCCTGACGATGGCGCTGTTCGCCCCGGCGCTCGGTCCGACGACCGTCGACCGGAACATCGAATCGCCCTACAGCCACGAGCTGCAGTACTACGACGCCGAGAGCGGGAGCGTCGAGACGACCTACGTCGGCGACGCCAACTTCAACTCCAAATCGAAGGGACAGGGCGACCAGAACGTCGGCGTCATGAGCTACGACGACTACGGCCGGTTCCACCCGTTCGGGACGCTGACCAACGGCCGGGACCTGTTCACCTTCGCCGTCATGGGCGCACGTATCTCGATGAGCATCGCCGCGCTGTCGATCGTCCTCGCGAGCTTCCTGGCGGTCGTCGCCTCCATGACCTCGGCGTACTACAAGGGGCTGATCGACCTGGTGACGATCCTCGTCGCCGACGGGATCACGTCCATACCGGGACTGCTCCTGTTGCTGATGGTCGGGATGGCGTTCCAAGGCCACTGGTTGGCGGCCATCCTACACGGCGGATTCCTCTACGCGCTGGCGTTCGGGGTCATCATGTTCCCGGGGCTGTGGCGAGCCGTCCGGGGCCCGGCGCTGCAGGTCTCCGAGGAGGAGTGGATCGACGCCGCCAAGAGCTTCGGCCAGCGCCCGCGGACGACGATGCGCAAGCACATGCTCCCGTACGTCCTCCCGTACCTGCTCATCTACGCGTCGATGTCGATCGGCGGCGTCATCATCACGCTGTCGGCCCTCTCGTTCCTCGGGAACGGCCTGGGCATCGACCCGCCCAACCCCGCCTGGGGCCGGGCCATCTCGATGGGTCGCAACTACGTCTCGACCCAGTCGTGGCACATCGCGTTCATCCCCGGGATGCTCATCGTCGTGCTGGTGACCGGACTCAACGCGTTCGGCGACGGCCTGCGCGACGCCATCGACCCCGAGAGCGAGGGCGGCGGTGAAGAGGAGGCGGCCGCAGGGGGTGCCGCCGGATGAGCGCTCCGCTCTCGGGCGACGGTGCCGAGGACGTACCGGACGGCCGGCGGAGCGGCGAACAGCCCGTCCTCTCGGTGCGGAACCTCCAGACGGTGTTCCGGACCGACCGCGAGACCATCCGGGCCGTCGACGGCATCGACCTGGACCTCTACGAGGGCGAGACCGTCGGCCTCGTCGGCGAGTCCGGCTCGGGCAAGTCCGTCACCGCCCGGTCGATCATGGGACTCGTCGAGGACCCCGGCGAGGTCCTCCCCGGGTCGTCGATCCGGTTCAAGGGCGAGGAGATCACCGACTACGACACGGCCCAGTACCAGGAACTGCGGGGCAGCGGCATCGGGATGATCTTCCAGGACCCGCTGTCCTCGCTGAACCCCGTGTTCACGGTCGGCAACCAGATCCGCGAGGCGCTGAAGGTCAACCGCGGGATCACCGGCGAGGCGGCCCGCGAGGAGGCGATCGACCTGCTCGAATCGGTCCAGATCCCCGACGCGGCCCGCCGGCTGGGGGAGTACCCCCACGAGTTCTCCGGCGGGATGCGCCAGCGGGCGGTCATCGCGATGATGCTCGCCTGCGACCCCGAAGTGTTGATCTGCGACGAGCCGACGACCGCGCTGGACGTGACCATCCAGGCCCAGATCCTCGAACTGCTCTCGGACCTGCAGGACGAGCGGGGCCTGTCGATACTGTTCATCACCCACGACATGGGCGTGATCGCCGACATCACCGACCGCGTGAACGTGATGTACGCCGGCGAGATCGTCGAGAAGGCGCCGACCGAGGAGCTGTTCGCGAACCCCCGACACCCCTACACGGAGGGGCTGCTGGAGGCGATCCCCGGCCAGCACGCCGGCGAGGAGCGCCTGCGGACCATCGAGGGCGAGGTGCCGACGCCGAACGAGGCGGCGACCCACTGTCGGTTCGCCCCGCGGTGTCCGAAGGCCTTCGAGGAGTGCGAGGCGGTTCACCCCGAACTCGTCGACGTCGACGAGAGCGCGGCCGACCACACCGCCGCCTGTCTGCTCTACCCCGAGCACATGACGACCGGCGAGGCCGTCGCACACCACGAGCGGCTCGGCGAGGCGCGCGACGACGGCGACGGGACGACGGACTCGGGCGGGACGGATTCGTCCGAGTCGAGCGAGGACGTCGCGGCCGACGGGGGTGACCGACGATGAGCGAGATGACCCAGCCCCGCGGCCGGACCGACGCCGCCGCGGTCGGCGAGACGCTCGTCGAGGTCGACGGGCTGAAGAAGTACTACGGCGGCGGGGGCTTCCTCGCGGACCCGCCGGTCAAGGCCGTCGACGGCGTGAGCTTCCAGATACAGCGCGGCGAGACGCTCGGGCTGGTCGGCGAGTCCGGCTGCGGGAAGACGACGCTCGGCCGGACGCTCGTGCAACTGGAGACGGCCACGGAGGGCACCGTCGAGTTCGACGGCACCGACGTGACCGAGCTGAGCGGCCAGCGGCTCAAACAGTGGCGCCGCAACGCCCAGATCGTCTTCCAGGACCCCGAATCGAGCCTCAACGACCGGATGACGATCGGCGAGATCGTCCGCGAGCCCCTCGACGTCCACGAAGAGGGGACGCCCCGCGAACGGCAGGAGAAAGTGAAGGACCTGCTCGCGCAGGTCGGGCTCCAGCCCGAACACTACTACCGCTACCCGCACCAGTTCTCCGGCGGGCAGCGCCAGCGCATCGGGATCGCCCGCGCGCTGGCGCTCGAACCGGAGTTCGTCGTCCTCGACGAGCCCGTGTCCGCGCTCGACACCTCCGTGCAGGCGAAGATCCTCAACCTGCTGGAGGACCTGCAGGACGAGTTCGACCTGACGTACCTGTTCATCGCCCACGACCTCTCTGCGGTCCGGCACATCTGCGACCGCGTCGCGGTGATGTACCTCGGGAAGATCATGGAGATCGGCGACACCGAGGAGCTGTACACCGACCCGGCCAACCCCTACACCCACTCGCTTCTGTCGGCGATCCCCGAACCGGACCCGACGGTCGAGAAAGACCGGATCACGCTACCGGGGACGCCGCCGAGCCCGCGGGACCCGCCGACGGGGTGTCAGTTCACCACCCGCTGTCCGGCCAAGATCCACCCCGAGGAGTACGCCCATCTCGACGCGGAGACGTGGAACGCCATCGAGCGGTTCCGGGAGGTGATCCGCGAGCGCACCCGGATCGACCTGTCGATCCGCGACCGGATCCGCCGGAGCGCCGGCGCCTTCCACCGGTTCGACGACATCGACGAGACCGTCACCGATATGTTCGACGACGACACCCCCGACGAGGTCCGGAGCCACGTCGAACAGGCCGCCGAGTACGTCAAGGCGGGTCGTCCGGACCAGGCCCGGGAGTACATGAGCGAGCAGTTCGACGGCGTCTGCGACACGGAACGGCCGGAGCTGTACCCGGTGGGCGACACCGACCGGCTGAGCTACTGTCACCGCCACGCCGAGGAGTACGAGAGCGTCGGGTCGGTGCTCGGCCGCGGGTCGGATGGCGAGTAAGCGACTCCTGGTCGCGGAGTTCGTCGTCTGGGTGCTCGCCGTCGGGGGAGCCGTCGCCGGGGGCACCCTCGTCGTCGGCTACCTCGTCGGCGGGACGCTCGTCGCCGCGAAGTACGCCGTGTTCCTCGCCGGCGTCGCCCTGTTCGGGCTCGGGAGCTTCGGCATCCAGCCGACCCCATCCTACAGGGAGCGCAAGCGGGTGACCCTGGAGTCGGACCGCCAGACCGGTTTCGAAGCCCGTCTGCAACGGGTCCCGCCGCTGCGGGGCGAGCGGATCCCGTTCGACAACCGGATCGGTCGTGACAAGAAGATCTTCGCCGCCAGCCTGGTCGTCCTCGGCGTCTCGCTCGTCATGGAGTTCGGCCTCGGTATCCGGCCGTGAACGGCGGAACCCCGTTCCGTTCGTGAACGGCGGAATCGGGGCCGACGTTCGCTCGACACCCTCCGTTCGTCACTGGACCTTCGACCCCGAGCCGCCGACGGGCGACCCGCCGTTGCACCACCCTTTACTGTGTGAATCGCGTTACCGAGTGTATGCCCCACCACGCCGACGGTCCCGACGACGTCGATCGGAAGGAGATCGTCGCCGACCACAGCGAGGAACTGAAGACCAACTGGGAGCGCGCGCTCGAAGACATGCAGGCGATGGCCGAAGACCGCGAGGACCAGGGCTACGAGACGCTGGCGATCCCAGCGGGCGACACGACGACGCTGTCGCCCTCGATGGGCGAGGACGACGCCTGGGGGCTCTCCCACGTGGTCCCGAACAACTACGCCGAGGACTTCCGGGAGCGCTTCGAGACGTTCACCCTCGACGAGACGGGCGTCTACCAGCTGGAGAGCGGCGGGTTCGTCTTCGTCGTGACCGAGTGCATCGACCTCGACGAGGAGGTCGTGATCTTCGTCGCCGGCTCGTACGACATGCGCTTCTCGGCCGGGCTCGTCCGCACCGCCGTCGAGCGCGAGGAGATGCACACCCACGTCAAGACCCTCGACGGGACGCTCCTCGGCACGCTCGACCACGACGACCCCGCCGACTTCTTCCCCGAACCCGAGCAGTTCTACGCCTACGACATCACCGAGAGCGACGACCCCGAGCGCCTCTCCGACTGACACCGATCCCCGTCCTCCCTCGACGACCGTCCTCCGGCTCGGTCACCTGGAAGGTGTGCCACCGACTCTCGTGAAACTCAGTTCAGTAGCTTCGCCTACAGAAATGTATTTCAGATTACCTTTACGGTGGTGCCCGGTGTAGGAACAGCTGTGATGAGACGGACTCGTCCGCCGGTCGCTTCGGCCGGCCTGCCGACGCAGTACAGTCTGGCGCGCACCCTGCTGGTCTCGCTGGCGATGTCGCTGTCGGTCGCCGTCGGCGCCCTGGTGGTCATGTACCCCGGGGTGACGGCCCTCGCGGTCGCGCTCGCGGCGGTCTCGTGGGCGCTGACGGCCGTGATCGTCCGGGTTCGCCTGCGCCGCCGCCCGGTGACCCGCGTCCTGATGGTTCGGGTCCCGTTCACCGACATCCACGTCGAGGTCTGACTCCGCTGGCGCGCCCTCCGAACGCTCTCTATCTCTTCGCCGCTCGCTCGCCGACTCGCGAGCCGCGCGGCCGGACCGTAACCGCTATTCCGGCGGAGCGGCGACGGACGAACGCGCGAGGGTGGCTGAGCTAGGCCAAAGGCGGCGTCCTCGCGAGCCGTGCGAGCGAGGGCTCGACAGGCGAGCGAAGCGAGTCCGTCGGCGGGCTTAAGACCCGCTCCCGAAGGGGTCCGTGGGTTCGAATTCCGAAAGACGCCTGCGGCGTCTTTCGACCTTCGCGAACGCTTCGCGTTCGCTCAACGGATTAGCGCAAAACATTCCGGGATCGACCGCACGCGGTCGTGCGGTCGACCCGGGAAACGCTTGCACTGATCCGTATCAGTCCCACCCCTCGCTTCGTTTCCAGACGTTCGCGGTTAGACACCGATCCGGACCGAAAGCGACAACCCGGAAGACAC
Organism: Halosimplex rubrum; assembly: GCF_013415885.1. Classification (NCBI taxonomy): domain Archaea; kingdom Methanobacteriati; phylum Methanobacteriota; class Halobacteria; order Halobacteriales; family Haloarculaceae; genus Halosimplex; species Halosimplex rubrum. The sequence continues at coordinate 3,912,469 of NZ_CP058910.1, read as the reverse complement.
GAGAATTCCTGACGCGCGAGGGTGGCTGAGCTAGGCCAAAGGCGGCGGGCTTAAGACCCGCTCCCGAAGGGGTCCGTGGGTTCGAATCCCACCCCTCGCATGAGTGGTCGGCGCGTCCGCGCGCCGACCCGAATCGTCGGGTGACGATTCGAAGCCTATCAGTCGCGCACAACGAACAGAGTGAGCGAGCACGTCTGAGTTCGGTTCGAATCCCACCCCTCGCATGAGTGGCCGGTCGCTTGCGGCGACCGCGACTGAACGCGACACAACGCCCTTTTGCCGACCAACGCCGTATCGAGGGGTAATGACCGACGACATCCCGGCCGAGGCCCGCGACGCCTTCGAGAGTCACGACGCGTTCGCAGCCGCCGACGGCGGCTATCGACTGACGACGACCGTCTTCGACACCGAGGTGACGGCGAGCGAACGCGACGACTACGCGACGGATTTCCGAGTGCGGGTCGAGGTACCGACGCTCCGCAGTGCGGCCGAAGACGGCGAGGTCGGCGAGGCGGTCCAGTCGGGGTGGCTCGACACGCTGGAACGCCGGCTCGAAGACGCACCGATGGCCACGCGGGCGTCGGTCGACCTCGACGAGTTCGACGTGACGACCGCCGACGGCACCGTCGCCGTCACCTACGAGTTCGCCTTCGGCGACGCCGCCCGGGCGGTCGCCATCGCGAAGACGTTCGTCGAGTACGTCGAGGGGACCTACGTGGAGGGCGTCGTCCCGGGCTACGACTACGGCGAGCCGGTGACCGACCTGCTGTCGGCCGCGGCGACGGGCGAGGACGGCGAACGGGGCGGCACGCCGCTGTAGGTCGGGGGTCGCGTGACCGCCGCTCGCGGTTCGAGTTCTCACCCGGAGAACCGGTTCCGGCTACTGGTCGCCGATCACGTCGCTGGCGATGTTGCGCCCGCGGGCTTTGAGGCGCACGTCGCGGCGGACGCGCTTCTCGCGGAGGATGCCCTCCTCGACGAGGCGGTCGAAGATGGCCTCGACCGCCTCGACGTCCATGCCGACGAACTCGGGGATTTCGAACGGCGAGACGCCCGAGTACAGTGCCATCAGGACCTCCATCTCCGTCTGGTCGAGGTCGGCGTCGGTCGCGTTCTGGAGCTCGCCCTGCCGGACGAGCGATTCGAGGATGGAGACGTGCCGGCTCGTCCCCGAGATGTACGTCTGGACGCTGGTCCCCTCCTCGTCGGTGTGTTCGACTTCGAGGACGCGGCGCTCGTCGCCGCGGACGGTCCCCTCTCTGGCGTCGACGGCGCCCACGTCCTCCAGCTCGACCTCGACGAACTGACCGCTGGCGACGCCCAGCCCGACCACGTCGGATTCGATGTTGATCCGCCCTTTCTCCCACTCGATGTCCCGGACGACGCCGCCCTCGACCGCGGGGTGTTTGACGAGGACGACCTCGCCGTCCAGCAGGGCGGTGTAGAGGTGTTCCTCGAACGCGTCGATGTCGGCGGGCGCGACCAGGAACACGTCGGACCCGGTCTGGACCGAGAAGTAGCCCGAGACGGCCGTCATCGCCTGGTTGGCGTTCTTGCGGTTCTTGACGGTGCTGACCTTCGCCAGCGCGATCTGTCGTTTGCCCTCGTTGCTGGCGAGGACGAGCCGCTTGTTCGACAGGAGGACGCGTCCGCTCAGCCACTCCAGGTCGTTGACCTTCCGGCCGCTCTTGACGACCTGGACGAACCGGCCCTGGGTGTCCGCCAGCGCGCGTTCGTCGCTCACGGTCGGTCACCTCCCGACGATAGCAGCCGGCGGCGACCGTCCGTCCCGGTCGCTCGGCCGGGACCGGTCCGCGAGCGCGCCCCGGTCATCCCCGACCACCGAGCTTCGAGATGGCCGAGAAGGCCCGTTTGCGGATCTCTTCGGACTCGGTCTCGTCGAGGAGACTGTCGATGCGCTGGCGGGCGCGCTCGCCGCCGACCTTGCCGAGCGTGAACACGGCCTGGGCGCGCGCCTCGTCGGGGGCGCCGATGTCGTCGACGAGGTCGAGCAGTCGGTCCTCGACGGCCTCGCCGCCGAGTTCGGCGAGGCTGGTGGCCGCGAACTGACCCGCCATCTGATCGTCGGCCGACAGCGCGTCGACCAGGGCGTCGACGACGCGGTCGCGCTCCTCGTCCTCCGTGACCCGGCCCAGCAGCCACGCGGTGTTTCGCTGCTGGGCGGCCTGCTGGCTCTCTTCGAGGATCTCGACGAGCGGGACGACGACGTTGCGGTCGTCGGTCTCGCTCAGCTGCTCGACGACGGTCTCGCGGATCTCGTGGCTCTGGCCCGTGGGGACGTTCGCCAGCAGCTCGACCAGCGAGTAGACGGCCGTCCGGCGCACCGTCGGGGAGTCGTCGGTCAGCGAGGCGACGAGGTACTCGACGGGCTGGGCGTTCGGGAAGTTGCCAAACGCGCCGACGGCCACCCGTCGCACTCGCTCGTCGCCGTCCTGGTAGAGCGGCAACAGCGCGGAGAGGGCCTGACGGTTGCCGATCGACCCCAGCGCTTCGGCGGCCTCCCGGCGGACGGTGGCGCTGTCGTCGCTCAGCAGTCCCTCCAGCCCGTCGGTCGCCCGCGAGTCGGCGATCTGGCCGCAGGCGCGGGCGGCGCGGGCGCGAACGCGCGGGTCGGGGTCGTCGAAGCGCTCGGCGAGTTTCGGGACCGCGTCGGCCTCCTCGACGGCACCGAGGCCGTTGGCGGCGGCCATCCGCAGTTCCGGCACGGCGGCGTCGAGCGCCTTCGCGAACGCCTGGGCCTTCATCCAGTCGGCCCCCTCGCCCATGTCGACGCCGGCCATCTCGGCGATGAGCTGCTCGATGGCGTCGCCGCCCAGCTGGTCGAGCGAGTCGACCGCGGCGGCGGTCACCGCGGCGCTGTCGTCGTCGCTCGCGACGCTCACCAGGGCGTTGACCACGTCCGCGCGGTCGTCGTGGTCCTCGAAGTTGCCGAGCAGTTCCGCGGCGCGGGCGCGCAGCTCCGCCTTGTCGCTGCGGCGCATCACGCCGATGAGCTCCTGCACGTCGCCGTCGCGTTCGAGCTGGTAGAGTGACATCAGGCGCGTCTGTAGATCCGGTGTTTCTTCTCGACCGGGTCGTAGCGGTCGCGGAACTCCGCGGGCAGCGTCTCGGTCATGCCGATCATCAGATAGCCCGCGTCGGTCAGCGACCCGGTGATCGTCTCGAAGATGGGGACCTTGTAGTCGGCGTCGATGTAGATGAGCAGGTTCCGACAGCACACGAGGTCGAAGTCGCGCTTCTCGGGGCCGCGGATGAGGTCGTGGCGTTCGAACTCCACGAGGTCCGACACGCGATCGGTGACGGTGAACACGTCGCCCTCGCGGTCGACGTAGGGTTCGGAGGCGTCCAGGGGTTCGAGCTCCGCCGCGATATCGGTCGTCTGGGAGGTCTCGTAGCGACCGGCGCGGGCGGTCCGGAGGATGTCGCGGTTGATGTCGGTGCCGAGGATATCGACCCGTCGGGCGTCGATCTCGTCGTCGTCGAGCGCGAGCATGGCGATCGAGTACGGCTCCCGGCCGTCCGCGCAGGGGGCGCTCCAGACGGAGACCCGGCGCTGCTCGGCGGTGAGGTCGCGCAGGACGCTCCGCAGCGACTCCCAGGCCTCGGGGTTGCGGAAGAAGCCGGTGACGTTGATCGACAGCGAGTCGAGCAGGTCCTCGCGCTCGCCCTCGTCGGCTTCGAGTTGCCGCTGGTAGGTTCGGTAGTCGTCGGCGTCCGTGCGGCGCATCCGGGCGTTGATCCGCCGGTCGAGGTAGGCGTCGTTGTAGAAGCCCGACTCGAAGTCCAGTTCGCGCTCGATGTAGCTCAGCAGCTCGTCGAACTCGGGACCGCGCTCCTGTCTCATGGCCGCCTCCCGTCGGTCGGCGTCGCGAGTCGGTCCCGCGTCGACGGCTCGGCGTCCCCCGTGCGTTCGGTCACGTCGGTACCTGCGTGGCCCAGCGCCATCAAAGCGTCACCACGTCGAGGATGTGGACGATGTTCCCGTCGCCGAGGACGGCGGTCCCGCTGAGGCCGGGCGTCCCGCTGAGGATGCCCTCCAGCGGCTTGACGACGACCTCCTCCTGGCTGTTGACGGCGTCACAGCGCAGCGCGACCTGTCGTTCGGACTCGCGGATGCGGACGAGCATCCCCTCATCACCGCCGGCGCCGGCCGCGTCGACGGCGCCCGCCGCGGCATCGCTCCCCGCGCCCGCGACCGCCGCGGCGCTGCCGTCCCCGGCCGGTCCGCTCGCGACCTCGGCGGCGTCGCCGGTCGCGTCCACGGCGTCACCGTCCGCGTCCGCCGGTTCGCCGCCGTCGGTGGCGGCCGTCTCGCCCCCCTCGGCGTCGGCGGTCGCGTGCGTGCCCGGCACGTCGAAGCGCTCGGCCAGGTCGACGACCGGGTAGATGTCGTCGTTGTGCTTGATCACGTCGTTGCCGTTGATCTGCTTGACCGCGGAGGTGCGGGTGATCTCGTCGACGTTCTTCAGCGGGACGCCGTACTCCTCGTCGCCGACCTCGACGAACAGCACCTTGACGATGGCCATCGTCACCGGGAGGCGCAGCGAGACGGTCGTGCCCTCGCCGGGGGTGGAGTCGACGCTGACGGAGCCGTCCAGTTGCGTGACGGTGTCGTGGACCACGTCCATGCCGACGCCGCGGCCGCTGGTGTCGGTCACCTCGTCGGCCGTCGAGAAGCCGGGGTGGAAGACCAGGTCGTAGACCGCCGAGTCGCTCATCGCCTCGATCTCGTCCGAGGAGCGGACGCCCTTCTCGATGGCCTTGCGCTTGATCCCCTCCACGTCGAGGCCGGCGCCGTCGTCCTCGACCTCGATGATGACGTGGTCGCGTTCGCGGGAGGCGCGCAGTTCGACGTGACCGGTCGGGTCCTTCCCGGCGGCCTCGCGCTCGGCGGGCGCCTCGATCCCGTGGTCGAGCGCGTTGCGGATGATGTGCATCAGCGGGTCCGAGATCTCCGTCAGAATGGTGCGGTCGAGCTCGATGTCCTCGCCCTCGATGGTGAACTCGACGTCCTTGTCGAGTTCGCGCGAGAGGTCCCGGACCATCCGCGGGAACTTGCCGACGACCTTCTTCAGCGGGATGAGCCGCATGTCCATCACCGTGTTCTGGAGGTTCGCCGTGATCTTGTCGAGCTCGTTCAGGTTCTCCGAGGCGCCGGACAGGTCGTCGGTCTCGACGGCTCGACGGAGCTTGATGCGGCTCGTGACCAGCTGCTCGACCAGCCCGTGCAGGTCGTCGAGCTGGTCGACGTCGACGCGGACGGACTTGATCTCGTCGACGGAGGCGCCGTCGTCGCCGCCGGAAGCCGCCTGGGGCGCGTCGTCCGCGGGGTCGGGGTCTCCGGTCGCGTCCGCGATAGTTCCGTCGTCGTCCGCGTCGCCTCCGTCCCCGCTGCCCAGCGCGCCGGTCACGTCGACCACGTCCGCGTCCTCGACGGCGCCGATCGCGTCGAGTTCCGCCGCGGCGGCGTCGGCGCCGGGCGCGTCGAGCGCGAGCGCGAAGGTCTCCTCGAACTCGCCGTCCTCGATCGCTTCGCGGTCGGGGTCGGCGTCGAGCAGGTCGAAGGCGTCGGTGATCCGGTCGAGCGCGAGCATCGCGTCGACGCCCAGCATGTCGCCCTCGCCGACCGACACGTCCGCGCGGACGACCCGTCCCTCGGCGTCGCCGGCCGACACGTCGAAGGCCTCGACCGCGGCGGCGTCGACACCGTCCGCGGCGCTCCCGTCGGCGGCCTCGCTGTCGACGCTCGCGCCGTCGTTACCTGCGTCGGCATCGGCGGCCGTGTCGGGCGCCTCGCCGGACTCGGAATCGGCGTCGCTCTCCTCCATGACGGCGCGCAACTGCGCGACCATCTCGGCGGTGTCGGTGGTCGACTCGCCCTCGGATTCGATCTCGCGGACGATGACTTCGATCATGTCCACGCCAGCGAAGATGAGGTCCATCCGCTCGGGGGTGACCGCCATCTCGTTCTGGCGCATCGCGTCGAGCAGGTCCTCGATGGCGTGGGCCAGGTCGCTGGCGTCCTCGAACCCCATCGCGCCGAAGTTGCCCTTCAGCGTGTGGGCCGTCCGGAAGATCTGGTCCATCGCGGCCTGGTCGTCGGGGTCGCTCTCCAGGTCGAGCAGCGAGTTGTTCAGGTCGGTGATCGCTTCCTCACTCTCTCGGATAAACGCGTCTAGATACTGGTCGTCCATTTAGGTCACCTCGAATGCGTCGAGTATCGCCGCCGCCACGTCGTTGACCGGCGCCACGCCGTCGACGCAGCCGGTCTCGATGGCTCGTTTGGGCATCCCGAAGACCGCGGACGTGGCCTCGTCCTGTGCGACCGTGTAGCCGCCGGCCTCGTGGATGGCCCGGATGCCGACCGCGCCGTCCTCGCCCATCCCCGTCAGGATGACGCCGGCGAGGGGGTCGGTGACCCGCTCGGCGGCCGTCTCCATCGTCACGTCGACCGCGGGCCTGACGTTGTTGACCGGCGGGTCCTGCGTGAGCCCGACCCGCAGGCGGCCCCGCCGGTAGCCGGTCACTTCCATGTGGTAGTCGCCCGCGGCGATCAGCGCCTCGCCGCCGCCGATGCGGTCGCCGTCGGCCGCCTCGCGGACGCTGTACTCGCTGCGGGCGTCCAGTCGCTCGGCGAACCGGCCGGTGAACCCGCTGGGCATGTGCTGGATCACCAGCACTCGCAGGTCCGCCGCCAGCGGCAGGTCCGAGAGGACCTGCTCGACGACGGTCGGGCCGCCCGTCGAGGAACCGATGACGACCGTCGGGTCGTCGACGTACTCCGTCGTCGCGGCCCCCGCGTCGGGTCCGGTCGTCTCCGTCCCGGTCGTCCCGTCGGTCCCGACGCCGGCGGCGTCGACACCCGACCCGGCGGTCCGGGCCGAGGCCACGTCCGAGGAGTCGGTCGGGTCGACCGCCGCGACGGAGGCGACGATGTCGACGAGCTGGTCCTGCATCCGGGACATCTCCATCGACACCTCGCCGCCGGGTTTGCGGAAGAAGTCGACGGCGCCCTTCTCGAGGGCCTGGAACGTCACGTCCGCGTTCTCGTCGGTGTGGGCGCTGAGCATCAGGATCGGGGTCGGCCGGGTCGACATGATCCGGTCGGTCGCCTCGATGCCGTTCATCTCCGGCATCTCGACGTCCATGGTCACCACGTCGGGGTCGGTCTCGGCGACCGCGTCGACGGCCTCCCGGCCGTTCTTGGCCGCGGCGACCACGTCGATGCCGCCCTCCTCCAGGATGTCGGAGATGACGCTCCGCATGAAGTGCGAATCGTCGGCGACGACCGCTCGCGGCGACGAGCCTACTGCCATATCGGACTCCCGGTGACGGCTCGGGCGAAGCCCGAGCGGTGTCGCCGGAACCCAGCCGGAGCCGGCACCATACCTACTCACGTGTGGCGGTAGCGCCGGGATAAAGACTCCGCCCGCCGTATCAGCGTTGATAACCCGGGAGACACGCTTAAGTCGCCGTCGCGGGCTCTTTCGGGCAACGGCCACCCATGGCATCAGGTACTCAGAACGCGGCGCCGACGGCGACGGACGGACAGGTCCTGGAGTTCTCGCTGGGCGAAGAGACCTACTGCGTGAGCATCGACTACGTGACAGAGATCGTCGACGCCGGCGAGGTGACGACCGTTCCCAACTCGCCGCCGCACGTCCGGGGCGTGATGGACCTGCGCGGGCGCACGACATCGATCGTCGACCCGAAGGTCGTCTTCGGCATCGACGGCGACGGCGCCGAGCGGCGGATCATCGTCTTCGACCCGGCGATCGTCGACGACCAGGGCGCCGCCGGCTGGCTGGTCGACGAGGTGTACCAGGTCGTCCACGTCGACGGGTCGGAGGTCGACGACTCCCCCTCGCGGGACCAGGACGCCATCCACGGCGTCGTCAAGCGCGACGACGGGTTCGTCATCTGGGTCGACCCGAAGGCCGTCCACTCCGGGTAACCGTTCCACGGCACCGGCGCTACGGCCGGTAATCGGACCGTACCGGCGCCGCCGGACTCCTCCCGCGCGTGCGATCGCGAAGTGATCGCATGAACAAGACTTTTTACCACAGACACCGGATGCTCCACCAGCCGAACTCCGCGAGGATCCACGGAAGACATGATCGAACTAACGAAAACCGGCATCGACGGGTTGGACGAGATCCTGAACGGTGGTATTGTCAAAAATTCGACCACCCTGGTGAGCGGGAATCCCGGGGCGGGCAAGAGCATCCTCTGTCTGCAGTTCATCTACAACGGCGTCGAGCAGTTCGACGAAAAGGGAATCTACCTGACCTTCGAGGAGGACGAGGAGGACCTGCGTGAGGCGGCCGAATCGATCGGCTTCGACAAGTGGGGCGAGTACGTCGACAACGGCGACATCAAGGTCTACGACAAGAAGGTCCTGCTGCGGGAGAACGACTTCTCCTCGTCGCTCGAACTCCTGCTGGACGACTTCGAGGACAACGACTACGACCGGGTCGTCCTCGACTCGCTGGCGATGTTCGAGCTCTTTTTCGAGAACGAACAGGAGAAACGCACGTACCTCCTGAAGTTCACGGACATCCTCAGTCAGAACGACCTGACGACGCTGATGACCAACGAACAGGGCGCCGTCTTCCCCGAGACGGAGATCGGGCTGGAGAACTACCTCACCGACGGGAACATCTACCTGATCCAGACACCGACCGAGTCGGGCGTCAACCGGTACGTCTGGGTCGCGAAGATGCGCAAACAGGACATCGAAACCGACATCTTCCCGATGGAGATCTCCCACGGCGGGATCCGCGTCCACCAGAACGCCAGCGCGTTCTCGATGATGAGCGAAGACGACAACCCGCTGTAGTCGACCCGCCCCGTTCTCACGATTGTAACCGGTTATTACTTCGTAAAACAGGGGTTTCGAACTTTCTCAAGGGCGATTTAGACGGATCCCCCGCTCCCGTCGCCGCCTCGGTAACCTGGCAGTACTGGCAGCGATAGATTTATACTGTGGTAAATATACGTTTTGATAACGGATGGCTTCAGCCGAGATTCTCCAGACCCTGGGGAACAAATACAGCGCAGAGATCCTGGACGCGACCGACGAGCCCCAATCGGCCCAGGAACTGAGCGACGAACTCGGGATCCCGATCGCCACCTGTTATCGCCGGATCGACGAGTTGACCGAACACGACCTGCTCGAACTCCACGACAACATCCTCTCGGACGACCGGCGGCGCATCAAGGTGTACCGACGAAACGTCGATACGGTCCACATCGACTTCGAGGAGTCGCTCACCGTGGAAGTCGAGGAACGGACGGAGGTCACGAACAAGCTCGACGAAGCCTGGCGGACACTCTCGGAAGGCTAGACCGCGCGCACGCGTGTTCTCGGCGCACCGCCGACCGCGGCGGTCGGTCGTCGTTTCGCTGCCGTCGTCGCACTCCGAACGGTAAGTACCCGAACCGACCGCCTCAGGTCTCGTTCTGCCGGTTTGTCGATTGTTATCACGAGAGATATTTTCGAGGGTGGATTTAATACGGGGTGTCGAGAAGGCCGAGCCAACGTGGTCACAGTGATCGAACTACTCTACGCCGTATCGACGCTCGTCTTCGTCGTCGCCGGACTGACGATGGTCGGCATGGCCATGCGCGCGTACGTGCAGACGTCCCGACAGGCGATGCTTCACCTCTCGCTGGGGTTCTCGCTGGCGGTCGCCGGCGCCGCCGCGACGATGATCAGTGCGTTCCTGACGGGGTTCGCCGGGGCGCGGTCGCTGTTGCTGGTCAACAGCGGGCTGACGACCTTCGGCTACCTCTTCGTCATGTACAGTCTCGTCACCTACGAGTGACTCGGACCGAACTCTATTCTCATACTTTCAATTAATACTAGGGCCCTCGTCGATCGGTCTCTGTTGGCTATCGCCACACAAACACCTGTTTTAAACTATCTACCGCTTGTTTTCCTCTCTGAGAACGGGATACGTGCCGGTATGGTGTGATTTTAATATCGATAATTGGGGGATCACCCTTAATACGTAAGCGTAGAACTCTGGGAGTAGAGTCCGGGCGCACCGTAAGTTCCCGGGCGGAGAATCCCATGCTACACAACGAACGCAACGAACGAGACCGCGGGCAGGTCGGTATCGGGACCCTCATCGTGTTCATCGCGATGGTCCTGGTGGCGGCGATCGCGGCAGGCGTGCTAATCAACACGGCGGGCTTCCTGCAGACGAAGTCCGAAGAGACGGGCCAACAGTCGGGACAGCAGGTCACCAACCGGCTGCAAGTTTCGGCGGCGACGGGGACGAACCTCAGTGAGTCCTCGGTCGGCGTCGTGAACCTCACGTTGAAGAAGTCCCCGGGGGCGAGTAATATCGACCTCGAGAACGCGACTGTCCAATGGGTCGGCCCCTCGGGCACCTACAACCTGGTCAACGCGACCGTCCAAGCGTCCGGCTCGGACGGGCACTTCGGTATCGTGCCGTTCAAGGACTCCGACGGTTCCCACCCGGTACTCAACGACCCCGACGACCGTATGGTGATGGTCTTCGACCTCGGTCGTGACGACGTGGTCTCCGACGACAAGATGTCGCTCGATACGCGGACGGGCCGGCAGACCGGTGACGGCAGTGGTGACGGGCAGACCTACTTCGGCGACCAGATCCCCGAAGGCGCGTCCATCAACGTCCAGATCACCACCAAGTCCGGTGCGACCACGAACGAACAGCTGACCGTCCCCGAAACGATCTCGGGCGCCAACGCGGTCCAGCTCTAAACCTGTCGGATTCCTTTTATTCGACGGAACTAAACCCTTTTATCGCGGACAACAGCGTATGGTGACAGGCGACGACGAGCCGACCGAGGGAGACGACGGCCCCATCCTCTCGCCCGACGAGCTCGACATCACGCAGGACGAGCACGTCGCCGAGATCGACGACGGGCGCTACGTCGTCTCGCCGGGCGAACCCATCGGGGACACGCCGGCGGTCGACGACCACACGTCGGCGGCCGACCGGCCCCCCGAGACGCCGCCGGAACCGGCCGCCGAACCGGCGGCGGAGCCCCCGGAGCTGACGGAGGCGGACGTCCACGAGTTCCTCGCGACGCAGTTCTCCGATTCGGGCTCGCGATACGGCTTCGACATCACGGCGACGTTCGACGGGTCGATCCGGCAGCGACAGATGGTCTCGAACGACGTGGTGACGATCTTCGAGAGCCTCGTGCTCTGGTACGCCCAGCAGATCGACGGCAAGACGCCCGTCGAGGAGGTACTGGGTATCCTGCTGATGGAGGCCAACGTCCCGGTCCGCTACCCGCCGGCGAGCCTCCGACGCCTGCTCGAATCGACCGAGCTGTCCCCCGAGGACTCGATCGCCGACCTCATCGCCGCCGTCGGCGACGAGGACGGGTTCCGGATCTGACGGGGTCGAGTCGATCCCCGAACCGCCCGCCCGCGGCCCGTTCGAACGCCGTCGGGTGCTATCAATCCCGATAATTTACGGGAAGGCTTTATCTGGGTTTTCACAGTACGTGAGAGGTGATAGGCCCATGTCAGACGTATTGATAGCCGACGACTCGGAGTTCATGCGAAACCTGCTACGCGAGATCCTCGAGGAGGATCACAACATCGTGGGTGAGGTGGAGAACGGCGTCGAGGCGGTCGAGACGTACAAGGAATCGGAGCCGGACCTGGTGATGATGGACATCGTGATGCCCATCCGCGACGGGATCGAGGCGACCGACGAGATCAAGACCTCCAATCCGGAGGCGAACGTCATCATGTGTACCAGCGTCGGCCAGGAGGAGAAGATGAAGGAGGCGGTCAAGGCCGGCGCGGACGGCTACATCACGAAACCGTTCCAGAAACCGAGCGTCATGGAAGCCATCGAGGACGTCGTCCCGTCATGAAAGTCGACGTCCAGTCGCTCGGGACGTTCAACCGTCTGGCTCACGAGGGGGCCAAGCAGGCGACCCAGTCGCTGTGCCAGATGACCGGGCTGGACGCCGTCGTCGACGTGACGAAGATCACGCTGGTCGACCGCGCGGACGTGGGCGAGCAGCTGACCGACGGGGAGTACGTCGGCGTCCAGTTCGCCTTCGACGGCGAGCTCGCGGGCGACACGGTGCTCGTGTTCGACCGGGCCGGTAGCGAGACGATCGTCGAGTCGCTGGTCCCCGGCGGGTCGGACGACGAGGCGATGGCTCGATCCAGCGTCGAGGAGATCGGCAACATCATGATGAGCGGGTTCATCGACGGCTGGGCGGACTTCCTGGAGACGACCATCGAGCACTCCCCGCCGGAGTACGTGGCGGGCGACGGCTCGGCGATGCTCCCGGACCCCCCCGAGGACGCCGAGCGCGACCAGGTGTTCGTCTTCAAGAGCGAGATCGAGTGGATCGGCGAGTCGGTGAGCTTCTACATCTACATGTTCCCCGAGTACGACCCGCTCGCGGACGTGATGGCCCGGACCGGCGACACCGAGGACGACGCCATCCCGATCGACAAGCTCGAGGTCTTCAACGAGATGACCAAGGACGGCACCCAGCAGGCCGCCGCCAACGTCGAGATGATGACCGGGATCGAGACCGAGGCGGAGGTCACCCGGCTCAGTTTCGCGCCGATCGAGGACGTGCCCAAGCAGGTCGGGACCGACACCTACGTCGGGACCGTCGTCGAGTTCACGGGCGTCCCGAGCGGGTTCCTGCTCGTGTTGTTCGACGAGGCCTCGGCGGTCCACATCGCCGAGGCGATGATGCCGGTCGAGATGGACGCCGACGAGCTGACCGACCAGCACAAGGCCGCTATCGAGGAGCTGGGCAACATCATGACCTCGGGGTTCGTCGACGGCTGGGCGAACGTGCTCCAGACCTCCGTCGAACACACGCCGCCGCGGCTGGTCCACGACATGGGTCGGGCGGTCGTCGACCCGCTGGCCGCCCAGGTCGGGCAACACCAGGAACACGCCTTCATCATCGACTCGGAGATGCGGACCGACGACATCCAGTTCGGCGCCGAGATCCACGCCCTGCCGAACGAAAAGGAGTTACGTCAGGCGCTCGACGAGTTGCTCGTCGAACGGGCCGACCAGACCGAGGCCGACGTGGAAACGATCTTCTGACCATGAAAGTCTACGACGGGACGACGACCGAGAGCGAGCCCGCGAGCCAGCCCGAGCGGGTAAAAGTCGGGATCGCCGAATCGAAGGTCGCGGACGAGGACGCGCTGCTCACGACAAGCGGGCTCGGGTCGTGTCTGGGCGTGGCGGTGTACGACCGGTCGGCGTCGGTCGCGGGTCTCGTCCACGTCATGCTCCCTTCGATCGACGAGATGGAGGGCGGCAACGACGCGAAGTTCGCCGACTCGGGGATCCGGGCGCTCGTCGCCGACATGGAACGGCGAGGCGCCGACCGCGAGCGCATGGAGGCGAAGATCGCGGGCGGCAGCGACATGCTCGACTTCTCCGAGAACGGCTCGGGGATCGGCGTGCGCAACGTCGAGATGGGACGCCGAACGCTCGCCGAGTTCGACATCCCCGTCGTCGGCGAGGATGTCGGCGGCGACCACGGCCGCTCGCTTCGCCTCGAAGCGACCTCCGGCGATCTCATCGTCAAGAGCGCGAATCGCGATCCGGTCACGCTGTAGCTGTCAGGACAGGGAGCGGTCCGTCCGACGCGCGTCCGACGGGCGCGCGGTCGGGTCTCCAGGGAATACGTTTATTTCACCGTTTTCGAGACGAAATTTACGTCCGACGTTTCTTTCCGCTCGCTCGTCGTTAGTTCAACGTCGGTAGCCTCGAATTAACCCATCTATTATCAGTAATGATACTAGAAACGATACATTGAAGGGTGTTAGAGCGGACTTACCGACGTAATGAGTCCCGTCGCTCAGTCGTTGGGCCCGGTCGCGCCGGGCGCGTCGGATGCGCTCCCCGCGCTGTTGGTCGTGTTGACCAGCGGCGTCCTCGGGATGAGTATCCGACAGATGATCGACATCTTCGGCGACGACGACGGGGACGGCGAGGACGACGAGAGCATGGCCGACGGCGGGCTGATGGCCGAGGACGGTGACGACGACGAGCTGGGCGGCTTCGGCGGCCTCGACGACGACGACGGCGGCGACGAGTTCGGCGAGTTCGGCGGCGACGAGTTCGGCGACATGGACGACGGCGGCGGCGGCGCGGACACGGACGAACTCGAACACCGCCTCGACGAGCTGGAGACCGAGGTCGGGAGCCTCTCCTCGACGGTCAACACCGTCCGCAACGAGAACGAGCAGATCGCCGAGACCGTCGACGATGTCGAGGAGAACGTCCGGAAGCTGCTGGACATCTACGAGATGGTCACCCGCGGCGTCAACCCCTTCGCCGACGACATGGAGCCCGGCGGGATGGGCGGCGCCGGCGGCGGCGGGAACTTCGGCCTCTTCGACGACGGCGACGACGGCGACGACGACGACGAGGACCTGGACGACGAGATCGCCAACGCCGACGCGGAGGGCTTCTTCGACGAAGACCTCGTCGAGGACGAGGGCCCCTCCGATGACGGCGTCGACGACGTGATGGGCGGTGACGGCGACGACCTGGACCCGTTCGAGGACGACGGCGGGACGTTCGACGACGACGCGCTGGACGACGACGAGTTCGGCGGGATGGACGACCTCGACGACGAGACGGACGGCCTGGACGACGACTTCGACGACGCGGACGACGGAGGAAACGACGACATGAGCGACGCATCCGACGGGGAGGGCGGCAAGTCCTTCGCGGAACTGAAAGACGAGTACGAGTCCGGCGACGCCGAGTGGGCCGACGAACTGGAGGGCGAACCCGGAGACGATCCGGGCGAGGACTCGCTCGAGGACGACCTGGGAGACGCCGACGACCTCCTCGACGACAGCGAGGACGGCGGCGACATGGCCGACGACGACCTCCTCGACGACAGCGAGGACGGCGGCGACATGGCCGACGACGACCTCTTCGACGAGGTCATCGAGGACGACGGGATCGACGACGAGATGGACGGGATCGGTGACGAGGTCGAGACGGACACCGAACCCGACGCGGAGCCGGAGCCGACCGCGGACGACGCGACCGGGCCGGACCCGGAGCCCGAGTCCGAGCCGGCGGCCGACGCCGCGGACGGGGCGGCCGACGCGGCTGCCCGGTCGGCGGCCGACGCTTCGACCGACGGAGCGGACACCGACGGCAAGCCGTACCTGACGACGATGCCGGAGGGGATCGCGAGCGAACTCGTGGTCGTCGAGTGGCTGGAGTACCTCGTCGACCGGGTGGGCGTCCGCGAGACGGCGCGGGCCATCGACTACTACGAGCGGATCGACTGGGTGGCCGAGCCGGTCGCCGAGGACCTGCAGGCGTACCTGCGCGGGTTCGACGGCTCGGGTGAGGAGGGCGGACTGACGATCGACCACCACACCCAGAGCCTGCGATACATCAGCCAGCTCGACGGCGACGCCGCCGAGGCCGTCGCGCTCTCGAAACTCGCGGGATCTCGGGGAGGTGGAGCCGATGGGCTTCAGCGTTAGCGGGTCCGCGGCGTTGATCTTCGCCGGCCTGCTCATCGCGTTCGGCATGTGGCACTCCGCCGCCGCCAACAGCTTCGAACGGGTCTCGGAGGCCCAGAGCGACCGGTCGGACGGACTGCTCGACCAGAAGAACACGGCGGTCGACATCGATTCGGCGTCCACCGCGGAGGGCGATCTGACCGTCGAGGCGACCAACACCGGGTCGACGGCGCTGTCGCTCAACGAGACGGATCTGCTGGTCGACAACGAGTACCGGACCGGCTGGCGAGCGAACGCCACCGTCGACGGCGACGCGGGGACGTACCTGTGGCTCCCCGGTGAGCGACTCGCTATCGAGGTCCCCCCGGAAGGAACGCCCGGTCGCGTCAAACTCGCGACCGAGGCCGGCGTCTCCGACACGGAGGTGGTCGTCTGATGGGCTTCTCCGTCAGCGGGTCGCTGGTCGTGATCCTGCTGGGGCTGTTCATCGCCCTGTCGGCGTACTACGGCAGCGTCTCCAACGCCGGCGAGCGCCTCCACGACGCGCGCAGCGCCGCCCAGGACCGCGCCGACCGGATCGCCGACTCCGACATCGAGATCACGGGACTGAGCGTGTTCTCGACCCCGTCCTGCGGCGTCCGAGTCGAGATCAACAACACCGGGTCGACGAAGCTGCTGTTGAGCGACACCGACCTGCTGCTGGGGAACGGCTACCGGACCGGCTGGGCCGAGGGAGCCGTCGTCGACGGCGCGGCCAACGGGTCGGAACCGGGGACGGACCTGTGGCTCCCCGGCGAGCGGCTCACCGTCGAGGAGTCCGGCCTCGACGCGGCGCCGCGGTCGGTCAAGGTCGTCTCCGGCCCCGGCGTCGCCGCCACGCGGGGGGTGACCGCCGCGTGTTCGTGAGCGATTCACTCGTGGCCGGCCGCGCCCGCCTGGCGACCCGCGCCGCCCGCGCGGAGGTGGTCCACCGTGGCTAGCGTCTCGGTGTCGCACATGATCCTGTTCATCGCGTCGATGCTGGTCGCCGCCAGCGTCGCCGGCGTGTTCACCGACACGGTCGGTCAGCTGAGCAACGCCATCGACGACCAGGGACTGCAGGTGAGCCAGGACGTGCGCACCGACGTGGAGATCATCAGCGACAGCGGGTCGGCGAACGTCTACGACGATGTCACGGACAACGTCACGCTTCACGTCAAGAACACGGGCTCGGAGACGTTACCGGCCGAGCCGAGCGCGGTCAACGTCTTCGTCAACGGGCAGTTCGAGACGGACGTGAACGTGTCGCTGTACGGCGAGGGGCCCAACTGGCGGCCCGGGTCGGTCCTGAAAGTCGTGATCGACCGGACCGACGACCCGCTCGACCTGAACACCGACCACCGCGTGAAGGTGGTCGTCAACGGCGACGAGGAGGTGTTCGAGTTCCGCACATGAGCATCGCGACCAACGATCTGTTCTCACTGGGACTGAAGGAGCGCGACCGGATCAACAAGGAGCTGGGCGGCGGTATCCCGCCCGGCAGCATCGTCCTCGTCGAGGGCGACTACGGCGCAGGCAAGTCCGCGATCAGCCAGCGCTTCGCCTACGGCCTCTGCGAGGAGGACCACTCGGTGACGATGCTCTCGACCGAGCTCACGGTCGGGAGCTTCCTCGACCAGATGCACTCGCTGGACTACGGCATGGTCGAGCACCTCCTCGACGAGGACATGCTGTTCCTCCACGCCGACATCGGCGACGGGAACACCTTCTCCGGCCAGGAGGAGGAGGGCGACCGCAAGGAGCTGCTCAAGCGGCTGATGGAGGCCGAGGTGATGTGGGACTCGGAAGTCGTCATCATCGACACCTTCGACGCCATCCTCCGCAACGACCCAAAGTTCGAGGCGCTGGTCCGCCAGAACGACGAGCGCCAGGCCGCTCTGGAGATCATCTCCTTCTTCCGGGACATCATCTCCCAGGGGAAGGTCATCATGCTGACCGTCGACCCCTCGACGCTCGACGAGGAGGCGATCGGCCCCTTCCGGGCCATCGCCGACGTGTTCCTCGAACTGGAGATGATCGAGGTCGGCAACGACGTGCGCCGCCAGATCAGCGTCCTCCGGTTCGCCGGTATGGGCGAGCAGGTCGGGGACACCATCGGGTACTCGGTGCGGTCGGGTACCGGCATCGTGGTCGAATCGCGCAGCGTCGCCTGACCCACCACGGAGACAAGCACAGCCATGACAGACCACGGACGACCCAAGCCCTCGGACGAACTCAGACAGGTGGCATCGCGCCGTCCGCACCTGATGGACCACCTGAAGAAGTTCAAGCAGATCACGGGGGAGTTCCCCACGTTCATCGAAGAGGCCGACGACGACTACGAGTCCAATCGGCCGAACGTCCTCTACCCCGTCGGCGGGCCGATCTTCTGTCACATCTACGGCGACATCGGCCAGGACATGAAGTACTACGCCATCGAGCCGGAACTCGACGACGAGGAGTCGGTCGTCTTCGAGCAGGTGCGCAACAAGCTCCTCCAGAAGTCCGTCAACAAGCCCGCCCCCACCAGCGACACGGAGTACGACGACCGCATCGAGGAACTGCTCCAGGAGTCCACCAACGTCACGGGCGGCGCCAGCGACGAGAGCGGCGTCCTCTCGCGGTTCAACAAGCTCTCGAACCTCGGGAAGGTCGAGGTCACCGAGTCGACCTACGAGAACATCCTCTACCGACTGAACCGGGACATCGTCGGGCTCGGCCCGCTCGAACCGGTGATGCGCGACCCCGCCAACGAGGACATCCACGTCATCGGCCCCCACGAGTGCCACGTCGACCACTCCGTCTACGGGATGCTCTCGACGACCGTCGACTTCGGCACCCCCGAGGAGTACGACCAGTGGCTCAAGAACATGGGCGAGCGCATCGGCGACCCCGTCTCCGACAGCGACCCCATCGTCGACTCCACGCTTCCGGACGGCTCGCGTCTGAACCTCATCTACTCCGACGACGTGTCCGTCAAGGGCCCCTCGCTGACCATCCGTCAGGGCGACGACGTACCCCTGTCGATCTTCCAGATTACGAAGTGGGGGACGCTTTCCCCGCAGCTCGCCGCCTATCTCTGGCTCTGCCTGGAGAACGAGCAGACCGTCTTCGTCGTCGGGGAGACGGCGTCGGGGAAGACCACCACCCTCAATTCCATCATGGCGTTCATCCCCCGCGACGCCAAGATCTACACCGCGGAGGACACCGCCGAGGTCCTGCCGCCCCACGACACCTGGCAGAAGCTCCTGACCAGAGAGGGCGAGGACGAGGCCTCCAGCGTCGACATGTTCGACCTCGTCGCGGCCGCGCTCCGTTCGCGCCCCGACTACATCATCGTCGGTGAGGTCCGCGGCGAGGAGGGGCGGATGGCCTTCCAGGCCGCCCAGACCGGCCACCCGGTGATGCTGACCTTCCACGCGAGCGACATCGTCTCGATGATCCAGCGGTTCACCGGCGAACCGATCAACGTCCCGGAGACGTTCATGGACGTGGCCGACGTGGCGCTGTTCCAGAACCGCGTCAAGCAGGGTGACGATGTCTTGCGTCGGGTCACCTCGGTCCAGGAGATCGAGGGCTACTCCAAGGAGATGGACGGTGTCGTCACCCGCCAGAGCTTCTACTGGGACCCCGTCGAGGACGATATCGTCTTCCAGGGCATGAACAACTCGTTCGTCCTCGAGGAGCAGATCGCGACCCTGCTGGGGTACGAGGACACCCGGGACATCTACGACGACCTCAACTTCCGGGCGAGCGTCATCGAGCGCGCCATCCAGGAGGGTATCCTGGGGTACCACGAGGTCAACGAGCTGATCGAGGACTTCCAGCGCGACGGCGTGGAAGGCCTCCCCTTCGACATCCACAGGACCGAGTGATGGCGTCGGCAGACGAATCCGCCGGGACCGTCGAACTCACGCTCACCTCCGCCCTCGCAGGGCTCGTCGACGCCTACGAGCAGATGCCGATGCCGCTGAACCGGTACCTCGGCGTCATCCTCGCCCCGTCGGCCGTCTTCTTCGTCGCCACCGTCGGCGTCGCGCTCCTGCTCGACGTCGCGCTGATGATCCGTGCGCCGATCCCGCTGCTGGGCTTCCTGATGCTCGCGTCGGCCGTCTTCTATCCGAAGATCCTGCTCTCCCAGCGCAAGAGCGAGCTCAACAACCAGTTCCACCTCGTCGTCACCCACATGACGGTGCTGGCGACGACGAACATCGACCGGATCGAGGTGTTCCGCCAGCTGGCGAAACAGGACCAGTACGGCGAGATGGCCGCCGAGATCGGCCGCGTCGTCGAACTCGTCGACACGTGGAACCTGAGCTTAGACGACGCCTGCCGCCGCCGCGCCAAACAGGTCCCCAGCGACGCCGTCTCCGACTTCTTCGACCGCCTCAGCTACACCCTCGGGGCCGGCCAGGCGTTAGACGACTACCTCGTCTCCGAACAGGACCAGATCATCGCCAACTACAAGACCGTCTACCAGGGGACGCTCGACAACCTGGAGGTCATGAAGGACCTGTACCTCTCGATGATCCTCTCGATGACCTTCGCGCTGGTGTTCGCCGTCGTCCTCCCGGTGCTCACCGGCACCAACCCGACGATGACCGTCAGCGCCGTCATCGTCCTCTACGTGTTCGTCCAGTCGGGCTTCTACCTCGCCATCCGCTCGATGGCGCCCCACGACCCGCTGTGGTACCACCCCGAGGACAAACCCTCCCCCGTCGAGGGCAAGATCCGCAACGCCACGATCGCCGGTACGGCCCTCTCTGGCGGCCTGCTGGCGTTCTCGCTGGTCGGCATGCTCGGCATCTCCCCGGTCACGCTGGACGACGTGGTCTTCTTCGTGGACCCGCTGCCGCTGCCGTTCTACGCCGCCATCCCGATCCTCCCTCTCCTGATCCCCGGCCTCGTCGTCAACGCCGAGGAGAAGAAGATCAAGGCCAGAGACGAGGAATACCCCAGCTTCATCCGCGCGCTCGGCGCGACCGAGGGCGCAAAGCAGTCGACCACCTCGACGGTCCTGGAGTCGCTCCGCAAGAAGGACTTCGGGCCGTTGACCGACGACGTGGACAACCTCTACAAGCGGCTGAACATGCGCATCGAGACGACCCAGGCCTGGCGCCACTTCACCGCCGAGTGTCGCTCCTCGCTCATCCAGAAGTTCTCCGAGATGTACCTCATCGGCCGCGAGATGGGCGGCGACCCCAAACTGTTGGGCGAGCTCATCTCCGAGAACATGATGGAGGTCCAGCAGCTCCGCCAGCGTCGCACCCAGGCCACGACCACCCTCGTCGGCCTCCTCTACGGGATCACCGCCGCCTCGACGTTCGCCTTCTTCATCGGCCTCCAGGTCGTCAACATCCTCGCCTCGATGAGCCTCGACCTCCAGAGCGGGACCGAGAACTTCGACGTGGGCAGCCTCATCAACACCGAGGTGTACAACATCCCGCTCATCGAGTTCCTGCTGATCGTCATCATCATGTTCGGCGCCATGCTGTCGGCGCTGATGGTCCGCACCGTCGACGGCGGCCACAAGATCAACACTTACGTCCACTTCGTCGCCCTGACCTGGCTCGGCTCGATCACCGCCGTCATGACGAAGTGGCTGGTGACGCAGTTCCTCGCCATCTAGAGACCCACTTTTTTCGGCGGAGAGCTCCTCGCGCGCCGGAGGCGCGCTGCGGGGATCCTCCGCCGAAAAAACTTGGGGAAAACACCGTCAGAGCAAGCTCTGACGAGGTCTCGTTCGCTCCGCTCACGAGACAGGCCGGACGACTCGGTCGCTGCGCTCCCTCGCGTCCGGTGAACCGCGCCTGCGGCGCGGATGCTCGGTGGCGAACCTGCCTGTCCCCGGGTCGGCCGACGAGACGGCCTCCCGGCCACCGCCCTGCACCGCGACCGCCACCGCACCGCGACCGCCACCGCACCGCGACCGCCACCGCACCGCGACCGTCACCGCACCGCGACCGCCCTGAACGGCCCCCTACAACTATCCGGCACCCAGTCGACGACCGCCCATGGCAGAACCGGAAGACACGCTCGCGCGCTCGCCCGTCGACTTCGACTCCGCGGTGGCCTACGCGCTCCACCCGGAGATGCGTCGGCTCATCATCCTCTATCTCGTCGGGACGCTGCTGCTGCCGATCGGCCTCTCGATGTTCGTCAATCCGCAGTTCATCGGCGGGCTCGCGGAGATCGTCCGCCAGATCATCGGGCTGGGGATCGTCCTCGTCGGCGCGACGTTCTTCTTCGGCGGCGTCGTCGGCGCGGCGTTCAAGGTCGTCGCCGACGCCAACATCCTCGCCGCAGCGCTGTTCGAGGACTGACCGGACCCGCGTGACTGTGCCGTTTTATCGGTGGCGCTCGTAGCGGGTGCCATGTGTGGCCGCTACAGTCTCTTCGCGCCGCCCGACGACGTCGAGGAACGCTTCGGCGCGACGTTCGACTTCGAGTTCGAACCGCGGTACAACGCCGCGCCGAGCCAGTCGCTCCCGGTTATCACGGGCGACGAGCCCGAGACCGTCCAGCGCATGGAGTGGGGACTCGTCCCCTCGTGGGCCGACGACCGCTCGGAGTTCGAGTTCATCAACGCACGCGCGGAGACAGTACGAGAGAAACGCAGCTTCGCCGACGCCTACGAGTCCCGCAGATGCCTCGTCCCCGCCGACGGGTTCTACGAGTGGACCGATCTGGGCGGGGCGAGCGGCAAGCAACCGTACCGCGTCACCGTCGGCGACGACGAACTGTTCGCGATGGCGGGGCTATACGAGCGCTGGACGCCGCCCCAGACCCAGACCGGACTCGCCGACTTCGGCGGCGGGTCCGAGCCCGACAGCGACCCCGACCCGGTGGAGACGTTCACCGTGATCACCACCGAACCGAACGAGACGATCGCCGACCTGCACCACCGGATGGCGGTGATCCTAGACCTGGACGAGGAGGAGCGATGGCTCACCGGCGACGCCGACGCGGCCGAGGCCCTGCTGGACCCCTATCCCGCCGAGGCCATGCGAACCTATCCCGTCTCGACGGCGGTCAACGACCCCGCCAACGACACGCCCGCGGTGCTCGAAGAAGTCGAAGTCGGCGGCTGATCCGACTTCGGCCCTGCCGGCGGTTCCGGAGCGCCACGATTCGAATCCTTTTAGGGCGCGACCGGACAACGGGTCGGTATGGCTATCAAACCCGCCTACGTCAAGAAGACCGGGACGCTGCTGATGGAGCGGTATCCGAACGCCTTCGGCCAGGACTTCGAGCACAACAAGGAAGTCGTCGCCGAACTCACGAACGTCGAGTCGAAGGGCGTCCGGAACCGCATCGCCGGCTACGTCACCCGCAAGCAGGGCCAGCCCGTCGAGGCGTAAGCGGCGCTCCGTTCTCTCTGTTCTGTCTTCGACGTCCCCGAGCGACGGCCGCGCCGTCTCCGGGATTGCGGATGATAGACCCTGACCGTGGTAGTCGTATCCAAACAGTTTTGAATGGGCGTGACTCTATCCCGGAACAATGACTGTCAGCGTAGGCATCCTCGGTGCGACCGGCGCGGTGGGACAGCGACTCATCCAGCTCATCGACCCGAACCCCGACTTCGAGATCGAAGCGCTCACCGCAAGCGAGTCCAGCGTCGGCAAGAGCTACCGCGATGCGAGCAAGTGGCGCATCGACATGCCGATCCCCGACGATGTGGCCGAGACGGAGGTCCTCGCGACCGAGCCCGACGTGGTCCCGGACGACGTGGACCTGATCTTCTCGTCGCTGCCCTCCAGCGTCGGCGAGGCGGTCGAACCCGACTTCTGCGAGGCGGGCTATATCGTCTCCTCGAACTCCTCGAACGCCCGGTCGGACGACGACGTGCCGCTGGTCATCCCGGAGGTCAACGCCGACCACATGGACCTCATCGAGGTCCAGCGCGACGAGCGCGGCTGGGACGGCGCGCTCATCAAGAACCCCAACTGCTCGACGATCACGATGGTGCCGCCGCTGGCCGCCCTCGACGAGGCCGCCACGCTCGAACGCATCGAGGTCGCCACGCTGCAGGCGGTCTCGGGCGCCGGCTACTCCGGCGTCTCCTCGATGGAGATCATCGACAACGCCATCCCCCACATCGGCAAGGAGGAGAAGAAGATGGAGACCGAGTCCCGGAAGCTGCTCGGCGAGTTCGACGGCGCCGAGGTCCACTGGCACGACGCCGACGTGGCCGCCTCCTGTAACCGCATCCCGACCATCGACGGCCACCTGGAGAACGTCTGGGCCGACACCGAGGAGGAGCTGTCGCCCTCGGAAGCCGAGGAGGCCCTGGAAGCGTACCCCTCGCTCGACCTCCCGAGTTCGCCCGACCAGCTCATCGAGGTGTTCGACGAGCCCGACCGACCCCAGCCCCGCATGGACCGCAACCTCGGCGACGGCATGACCGTCTCCGTCGGCGGCGTCCAGGAGACCACCCACGGCCTGCAGTTCAACTGCCTCGCCCACAACACCCTGCGCGGCGCCGCCGGCGCCAGCGTGCTGAACGGCGAACTGCTGGTCGACAGCGGCTACCTGTAAGGCGCCGGTTCCGTCCGGCGTCGCTCCGCCGAAGATAGACGACGTTTTCCCGTCCGTTCACCTATCGTCTGTATGGACGAGGGGACCTACCGCGTGTTGCCCGGCGACGAGGAGACGTGGCGCTTTCTCGACCGCGAGACCTACGAGACGGTCGCCGTCCGCCGCGACGGTCACGACGCGCCCGTCGCGGACCTGCACCCCGGCTACCTCGTCGACGCCGGGCTGGACTGGGGATCCGAGGAGCCCGCGGTCCGGACGCTCTCGGTCCAGCGGCCGACGCTGTACACCTACGTCGCCGACGCCGAC
Source organism: Halosimplex rubrum (assembly GCF_013415885.1). Classification (NCBI taxonomy): domain Archaea; kingdom Methanobacteriati; phylum Methanobacteriota; class Halobacteria; order Halobacteriales; family Haloarculaceae; genus Halosimplex; species Halosimplex rubrum. Next base: position 3,888,087 of record NZ_CP058910.1, on the reverse strand, counting down.
CCCGTCTTCGAGGTCGCGGAGAGCCTCTGGGAGGAGACGCGCGCGGCCGGCGACGGCATGAACGCCACCCAGACCTACAACACCGACAACGCGGTCAACGGCGTCTGTTACGTCTTCGCCGACTCGGGCCAGCCCTCGATATTCGACGAGTTCCGCACCGGCGCTCGGCCGGTCGAACCGCTGGTCGACCGGGTCAACGACGGTCCGGACGAGCCCGAATCGCGGGAGGTGTTCGTCCTCGACCCCGTCGACGGCGCGTTCACCGTCGTCACGATCACCCTCTCGAAGGCCGGGCGCTTCGCCGAGACGATGCGGGAGACCTACGAGCGCGACCGCCCCGACGAACCGCTGGTCTGAGCGACCGAGTGGAGCGCGAGCGCGCGGGCCGCGAGCGCCCGCCGGTGCGATACCTTATCAGTCTGCAACGCCCTAGCACGCGTATGAGCATCCTGTCCGTGGTGGCCGCCCTCGCGGGCTCGTCCACACCGCCCCTCCAGTCGCTGCCGGGCCTCTCGCCGCTGACGATAGTCGGCGGACTGCTCCTCCTGATCGCCATCGCCGCGGTGTACTCGGCGGTCGAGATCGTCGAGGCCTACGAGAAGGAGGCGCTGACGGTCTTCGGCGAGTTCCGGGAGCTGCTGGAGCCCGGGATCCACGTCATCCCGCCGTTCGTCAGCCGCACGTACCCCTTCGATCTGCGGACCCAGACCATCGACGTACCCCAGCAGGAGGCCATCACCCGCGACAACTCGCCGGTGACCGCCGACGCGGTCATCTACGTCCGCGTCATGGACGCCAAGAAGGCATTTCTGGAGGTCGAGGAGTACAAGCGGGCCGTCTCGAACCTCGCCCAGACGACGCTGCGGGCGGTGCTGGGCGACATGGAACTGGACGACACGCTCTCCCGGCGGGAGATGATAAACGAGCGCATCCGCGAGGAACTGGACGAACCCACCGACGAGTGGGGGATCCGCGTCGAGAGCGTCGAGGTCCGCGAGGTCAACCCCGCCGCGGGGGTCAAACAGGCGATGGAACAGCAGACCTCCGCCGAGCGCAAGCGCCGGGCGATGATCCTCGAAGCGCAGGGCGAGCGGCGCTCGGCCATCGAGCAGGCACAGGGCGCGAAACAGTCCGACATCGTCCGCGCACAGGGGGCCAAGCAGTCGCAGATCCTCGAAGCGCAGGGTGACGCCATCTCGACGGTGCTGCGCGCGAAATCCGCCGAGTCGATGGGCGAACGCGCCATCGTCGACAAGGGGATGGAGACCCTGGAGAACATCGGCCAGGGCGAGTCGACGACGTTCGTCATGCCCCAGGAGCTCACTTCGCTCGTCGGCCGGTACGGCAAGCACCTCTCGGGCAGCGACGTGAGCGGGACGACCGCGGTCGACGGCGACGGGTCGCTCGACAGCCTCGACTTCGACGCCGAGACGCGCGAGCTTATCGGTCTCGACAACATCGCCGAGATCATCGGGGAGATCGACGAGGAAGCGCAGGTCGATATCGACGCGATGGAGGAGGAGGCGCGAGCCATCAAGGAAGGGGACGACGCGCGGGCCAGCAGGTCCGAACCGGTCGAGGAACGGGAGTAGTCGCGGGACCGAGACCCGCTGTCGGCGACGCCGCGCGATCCCCTCAAGGTTTATTCGACCGCCGAACGAGGGGCGAGTATGGTCTCCAGAGACACGACCGTCCATCTGACGGTCGTCGCCCTCGCGATGGTCGGCCTGACGGCGGTGCTGTGGCTGCCCGCCGACCCTGCAGTGATGGCCGTCGCGTTCGCCGCCTACAACGGTGCTATCTTCGCGGGCGCGCACCTGTATCTCGCCTGGCGCGGCGAGGACGGGCTGGTCCCCGTCGCCTCGCGGTGGCGGTTCGTCGCCGCCGTCGCGGCCGTCCTGTCGCTGGCCGCCCTCGCCTTCTTCACCGACCCGGTATCGATCGGGTCGGTCACCTCCGACGCGGTGTTGCGTGGTGGCGCCGCCGCCGTGGCGCTCGGCTATCTGGTCGTCGAAGCGCGTGACGGCTATCTCGAGTCGACGGCCGAAAACGGCCTCTAGCTCGCCCAAACAGCCGATCAGACGACCTGATTCGGCAGGCCTTTCCACTCGCCGCGCTCCTCCGCGCTCGCCACGGCCTCGGCGACGATGTCGGCCAGCCGCTGGAAGTACTTCGGGGTGTGGCCGGCGTTGTGCGGGGTGATCAGGACGTTCTCGAAGGTCCACAGCTCGTGGTCCTCGGGGAGGGGCTCGGGGTCGGTCACGTCCAGCGCGGCGCCGCGGATCGAGTTCGACCGGAGCGCGTCCACCAGGTCGCCGGTGTGGACGACGCCGCCGCGGGCGGCGTTGACGAGGACGGCGTCAGTCGGCATCGTCTCGAACACCGCCTCGTCGATCAGGTGTTCGGTCGCGTCGGTCAGCGGGCAGGCCAGCACGACGTAGGCCGCGTCGGCGACCGCCTCGGCGATGTCTTCGTAGCCGTACACCTCGTCGGTCGGCCCGCCCTTCTCGGGGGTGTATCGGACGCCGACGGTGTCGACGTCGAACCCGCCGAGGCGCTGGACGACCGACTCGCCGATGGGCCCCATCCCGACGACGGCGACGGTGCTCCCGGCGAGTTCGCCCGTTCGGTGCGAGCGCCACTCCCGCCGGCGCTGGCGCCGGCGCGATTCGAGGAACTCGCGGGTGAACGTGAGGATCGCGCCGACGGCGTACTCGCCGATGTTGGGGCCGTGGACGCCAGAGGCGTTCGTGACGGCGACGCCGTGCTCGCGGAAGGCGTCGAGGGGGAGGTGGTCGACGCCGGCGAACGAGCAGGCGAACAGCTCCAGGTTCTCCGCGCGGTCGAGGTCCGCCTCGTCGATCGAGAAGCCGGCGACGACGCGGGCGCCCGGGAGCAGTTCGCGCTCCTCGTCGGGCGTCGCGGCGTAGCCCACCTCGCGGTCGGGCAGGCGCTCGGCCAGCGCGTCGACGTACTCGCTCGGCGGGATGCCGTGGATGTTCTGTCGCAACACCAGCACTTCGGGGGCGTCGGGAGTGGACTCGGCTGTCATGTCCGCCCTATCGACCGCTGCGGGCAAAAAACCGGCTGCCGTCTCAGAGCCCGACGAGTTCGAGCACGTCGTAGCGGAGGACGTAGCGGGCGAGCCCGGCGCCGTAGGCGAGCACCCAGAAGATGACGTAGCCGAACACGCCGATCCGCAGGCGGCTGCGCCAGTGGCTCATCCGGTCGCCGCCGATCTCGTCGAGCAGCACGTCCTCGTCGTAGTCGTTGTACAGGTCGTGGCGCCGCTTGGCGGTGAAGATCCGGACGATCCCCGTGAAGCCGAACGCGAGCAGGGCGTAGGCCTGGGCACCGAGGAAGGCGTGGACCATCGCGAAGCTCCCGAACTGGTCGAGCAGCCGCGGGGCCATCCAGAACAGCATCGGTACCGTCGTCAACACCAGCCCCGTCACCACGAACTTCAGATGGTGCATCAGCACCGACCAGGTGACCGGCTCGGTCTCGATGATGTACCAGGCGCCGTAGAAAAAACAGGGGAAACTCGCCGTCACGGCCACCAGTACGACCGTCGCGACCACCCTGTCCGTGACCATGATCGGTGCTTTCGGCCAGTCGCGCTAAAACGTGCCGAAACCCGTCACTCGCTCGCGTCGACCTCGTCGAACAGCGCGCGGACTCGCTCGTCGATCTCGTCGCGGATCTCCCGCACGCGCTCTGGATCCTCGCCGTCGGGGTCGTCGAGCGCCCAGTCGCGCACGTCGACGTCGTCCTCGGCGTCGCCGAGGTCGAGCGTGGAACAGCCCATGGTGGCGACGTAGTCACAGGAGCGCAGTTCCTCGGTCGTGATCTCCCGTGGCGTCCGGTCGGAGAGGTCAAAGCCGACCTCGGCCATCACGTCGACGACTTCGTCGTGGACGCGCTCGGCGGGGTGGGTGCCGCCGGTCAGGATCTCGACGCGGTCGTCGAGGCCGCGGCGCTCGCGCTCGCGTTCGGCGAACGCGGTCGACATCTGCGAGCGGCCGGCGTTCTGGACACACATGAATGCGATACGGGTCGGGTCGGTGGAGTCTGGTTCGGTGGACATCGGTCAGTCGTTGGCCGCGGGTCGGTCGTCGGTCGGTTCGGTGCTTCCCGTCGCGGCGGCTCCCCAGTCGAGGCGTCGCTGGAAGTACAGTGCGACGTTGACCAGGGCGAGCAGGACCGGGACTTCGATGAGCGGGCCCACGACTGTCGTGAAAGCCACGCCGGAGCCGACGCCGAAGACGGCGACGGCGACCGCGATGGCCAGCTCGAAGTTGTTGCTCGCGGCGGTGAAGCCGATCGCCGTCGTCGTCGAGTAGTCGGCGCCGATCCCTTTGCCCATCGCGAAACTGACGAGGAACATCACGACGAAGTAGATCGTCAGCGGGACGGCGATGAGGAGCACGTCGGCGGGCGCGGCGACGATGTTCTCACCCTGGGTCGCGAACATCACGACGACGGTGAACAGTAGCGCGATCAGCGTCAACGGGTCGATCAGCGGGACGAGGCGGTCCTCGTACCACGCCTCGCTCTTCGCTCGGGTGCCGACGTATCGGGTGCAGAAGCCGGCGGCGAAGGGGATCCCGAGGAAGACGACGATCGCCTCGAACACCTGCATCGGCGTCACGTCGAACGCCGAGATGCCGGTGACGAGCGTCTCCATACCCAAAAGCGGCGGCAGGAACAGGGCGAAGAACCAGACGTACACGCCGTAGGTGACGATCTGGAAGAGGCTGTTGAACGCCACCAGCCCGGTGACGTACTCGGTCGAGCCCTCGGCGAGCTCGTTCCAGACGAGCACCATCGCGATGCAGCGGGCCATCCCGATGAACACGAGCCCGAGGAAAAAGTCCGGACGCGCGGGCAGGCCCGGCACGAGCCCGCCGAAGAAGACGACCGCGAGCCCGAACATCAGCGTCGGGCCGATCAGCCAGTTCTGGACGAGGCTCAGGCTCAGCACCCGCCAGTTGCGGAACACCGTCGGGAGCCGCGAGTAGTCCGCCTTCGCCAGCGGCGGGTACATCATCGCGACGAGCCCGATCTCGACCAGGTGCAGGTCCTGGATCGGCCCGGTCACGGACGGGGCGACGTAGCCCAGTCCGACGCCGACGGCCATCGCGCCGAAGATCCAGACGGTGAGGTACTTGTCGAGGAAGTCCATCGACCGCGGGTCCCCACAGGACTCGCAGTCGCAGTCCGGGCCGTGGGCGTGGGCCTCGGCGTTACTCATCGCTCACGCTCCCCTCCAGCACCGTGACCAGCGTGACCGCGCGGTTGGTCGCGCGGTACTTCTTCCAGCGACCGTCCTTCCGGCCGTCGACGAGCCCCGCGTCGACCAGCGCCGACAGGGCGTGGCTGAGCCCGCTCTCGCTCACGTCGACGACCGCGTTCAGTTCGCAGACGCACAACTCCTCGCCCGCGGCGACGAGCACGCGGACGAGCGTGTAGCGCGTCTCGTTCGCGAGCGCCGAGAGCACGTCGAGTTCGGCGTCGACCCGTTCCGTCCCGAGCGCCGCTTCGAGCGTCCCGAGCTCGTCGAGGCGCCGCTCGACGTCTTCGCTCCGGCACTCGCCGAGCTCGTCGTCGAGGTATCGGCGAAGCCGTTCGGTCGCTTGTGCCATCGCTAGTCGATTGAACAAAACGTAAATTAACTGTTCCGGTCGAGATGTGTATAGTCCAGATTTGGTGTCTCTAATGAGTATGCTAGTTCGCGACGTGCCACTCGGAAGAAACACTATTGAATAGAAAATCAACTGTATTGGGCGGTCGGCCCGGTCCTCGTCCCCCCGTTCTCGGAGCTGGGCTGCGCGGTTCGTCCGTGACCGTCGGAGTCTCTCGCACGTGCGGGCGTACACGGTCCCGATGACGGTCGGACGGTTCGACGAGGGGTTGCGAGACCGTCTCGGGCCGCGGGTCGGGGCGCTTTTACCCCTCGGGGACCGAGTTCCGGCAATGAGCGACGCCGCCGACGAACGGGTCGACGGGTCCGACGAGGCGTCGGGTGCCGACGGCGAGGACGCCGAGTCCATCGAGGCGCTGCGCGAGCGGGTCGAAGCCGAGTACGACTTCGACGACTTCGGCCCGGCCGAGATGGCCTCGATGTCCTCCGAGGAGTGGGAGGCGGTCTTCGACCACGAGTCGTGGATCACGGGCGGGGAGCTGCTCGACCGCGTCGAGGCCGACCTCAAGCGGCGGGTCGCCGAGCGCGAGGTGTTCGCCCGCGTCGAGCGCCGGGACGACCGCCTGGTCGCCTACTCCGACGAGGGGTACGCCACCGTCTACGCCGACGGGTCCGTCGAGGGCCACGGCACCGTCCTCCGGGACGTGAAGCCGACGGTCGCGCTGGCGTCGATGGAGTCGTACGACGTGCCCGAGACCCCGCCGGAGGACCTGCTCCCCGAACCGCAGGAGGTGCCCGAGGGCAGCGGCGAACTCGGCAACACGATGCTGCAGGTCGTCGCGGGGATCCAGGTGCTCGCGGGCCTCCTGCTGATCGGCGGGTGGCTCGTGATCAGTCTGGGCGTGGTCGCCCCGCCCGGGGGCGGGTCGGTGCGCTCGCTGAACGTCATCGCCATGCTGCTCGGCGGCGTCGTCTTCCTCGCGGTCGGCGTGTTGCTGTTCGGCGTCGTGGCCAACGCCCGCCTGTCGGACAAGTTCCGCGCCGAGGAGTACCGCAACCGCCTCCGCGCGGTGGAACTCGAACCGGGCGAGCGGCCGGAGTTCCTCCCCGACGACGAAGCGACTCCCGAGGGAGCGACGGGGATCCCCGACGAGGCCTCGGACGGGCTCCCGGGCGATGGGCCGGACGAGCGGTCGTCCGAGAGCGCCGACGGCGGAACCGACGGTTCCTGAGCGGTACCGCTCGTCGCCCGTGCCGACCGCGTCGGGCGAACGTCTGCCGGACGAGGGGGACGGTCGCGGACAGGGCGCGTCGGTACGACGACGACCCGAATATCCCCGGCTGTGGCGGGCTAATCGCGCGCCTGCGTGCGTATTCGGTGGGTTTATACAAATTCGGTACCGACCATCGTTTGTATGAATAGACGGGACTTTCTGCGGACCGCCGGCGGTGCCGCGGGCGGTGCGTCCGCCGTCGCCGCGGGGGCCGGAACGGCCGCTGCACAGGAGGGCGGTGGCGGGGGCGGGAGCGTCCAGCCCGTGTGGCCGTCGTACGTCAGCGACGCGAACGGCCCGGGATACGAGGACCTGCGTGGGAACTCTGAGGTGACTATCGAGGTCGGCGTCGGTTCGAGCGGCTTCGGATACGGTCCGACGACGACCTGGATCGACCCCGGAACGACGGTCATTTTCGAGTTCGTCGAATCGAGCCACAACGTCAAGCCCAACAGCCAGCCCGACGGGGGCAGTCTCGCCGGCACCGAGGGTGGCGAGTTCGCGACGATAGCCGCGGGCGAGACCTACGAGGTCACCCTGGAGACCAACGGGATGTACACGTACTACTGCGGTCCCCACGAGGGCCAGGGGATGAAAGGCGCGATCGCCGTCGGCGGCGACGTCGAGACCGAGGAGGTCGGCGGCGGGGGGCAGACGCCGCTCAACCCCGAGCACATGGGCGTGCCCTTCCATCCGCACTACGTCGGAATCTCGACGATCGTGATGATGGTCGTCTCGCTGTTGTTCACGTTCTTCCTGCTGAAGTACGGTGAATCGCCCAACGCCAAGGGAGGAAACAACTGATGTCCTCCTCCGGATCCACCTACGGCGACATCCACCGATACGAGCCGGCCCGCGAGAGCACGGCGGCCGCGGTCGCGATCGTCCTGTTGACGATCGTCGAGGTCGTCTTCGTCGGCCTGTTCACGTTCGGTCTCGTGAACGGCTGGGGGTACAGTCCGCTCGGGAACATGTATCTGGGCGGTATCCTCGCTATCATCTTCGTCGACCTGGCGTTCGTCCTGATGGTCTACCGCAAGGAGTTCCTGCCGGACGTGATGATCGTCAAGAAACGGCGCCGCAAGTGGGAAGACCTGTACATCCGCGAGGAGGACGTCGACGGGACGGCGTTCGCGGAGGGCGACCCGCTGGAGAGCGTGAAACGAGCTGTCTACCCCTACTACAAACGATAACAATGCCACTCGACGAAGACAAGTATCCGGGCGAGACGGGTCGACGCCGCTTCGTGAAAGGCGTCGTCGGCAGCGCCGCGCTGGCGAGCGTGGGCACCGGCGGCGCGGCCGCCGTGAACACGGTCACCTCGGCGGCGGGCGGCGGCGGTGGCCCGACACAGTACATGGCCATCGAGAACACGGACGGCCCCGCGCCGCGGGGGATGCCGATCGTCCCGGTCGAAGTGAACGACGCGGGCGAACTCAAAGGGATCTTCCCCGAGGCCAGCACCGAGACGGTTCAGGGCGTCCAGCGGACCGTCGCGGAGATGGATCTGGGCGGGACGACCTACTCCTCGCAGTGGTTCCAGTACTGCGGGCTCGAAGGCTACCAGGGCGTCACGCCAGGGGCCGAAGCGGACAACTACATGCGCGCGTCGGAGAGCCCGCCGCCCGCCTACGAGTGGCAGCAGGATGTCGATGGCGACACCATCTTCACCGTCGACATGTTCGACGACTACGAGGAGTGGGGCAACGGGATCGGGCAGGCAGGCCTCGGCAAGCCCGCGAGTGCCACGTGGCGCTCGCAGGCAGAGGGCGCGAAGACGCTCCCGGTGCAGGTGCTGCGCTCGCCGGAGGTTACGAAGATGGCCAACGGCGAGGGCGAGTACAGCAACCTGCCGAGCAACGTCCGGAGCTTCATCGACGCCGCGACCGACCAAGACTTCATGGCCTGGATCAACAAGTGTACCCACTTCTGCTGTGTCCCCGGGTACAAGCAGTTGGCGGGGAGCGCGAACTTCGGCGGGTCGAACGCCGTGTACTGCCAGTGCCACCAGTCGATCTACGACCCGTTCAGCCCGACACAAGTACAATTCGTCGCGCGCCCGCGACCGGATAGCTAACAATGAGTCTCGAACGCAAAGACGAACACGACCACGACGGCTGGATGGAGAGCCGTGATCTCACGGCTATCGAGGAGATTTACCTCACGGTGTTGCTGTGGCTCGACAGGCGCCTGCGAATCGTCGACTATCTGGAGATCCTTGAGAACATGTACTACAAGGTCAACTTCCAGATGCCCAAGAGCCACACCGAGCAGTACAACCTGGACAACAAGTTCTGGTACTGGTATCCCCTCTACGCGCTGGGGTCGTTCTCGACGATCGCGTACGTCGTCGCGGCGATATCCGGCGCGTTGCTGGGATTCTACTACGCGCCGGGCGCAGGGGCCTCCAACGGGACGCCGGATCTCGCGTACAACTCCATCACCTTCATCATGACCGAGTTGAACTTCGGCTTCTTCCTCCGGTCACTACACCGGTGGTCGGCGCAGGTGATGGTCGCGGCCGTGTTCCTGCACATGCTGCGTGTGTACTTCACGGGCGCGTACAAGGAGCCCCGAGAACTCAACTGGATCATCGGCATCGTGCTCATCTCGCTGACGATGGTCTTCGGGTACACGGGGTACCTGCTCCCGTGGGACCAGCTGGCCTTCTGGGCCGGCCAGATCGGCGTCGAGATGAGCCTGTCGATACCACTCATCGGCGAGTGGGTGGCCCAGCTACTGTTCGGCGGGTTCACCCTGAGCCAGTCGACGGTCCAGCGGATGTACATCTTGCACGTGTTCGTGCTCCCGTTCGTCACGACCGGGATCATCGCCGTCCACATCGGTATCGTCTGGATGCAGGGCATCGCCGAACCCCACTGATACAATGAGCGACAACGACAACTCCGAGGAAGTTCGCACCGACGGCACGGGTATCGTCCCGCCGGACGACGAGACCCCGACGTGGAGCGAGCGCAAGGCGCGCAAGCAGGGGCTCGCCCGGCTGACCTACGAGTACTTCGAGCGGTCGCGCCGCGAGGACCAGGACCTGCGCCAGCAGTCCTCCTACGTCGAACGCGACGTGCTCGCGTTCCCGACGTGGCCCCACGAGATGATCCGCAACCTCGCGCTGACGAGCTTCTTCGTCGGCATGATCATCTTCCTCTCGGCGGCGCTGCCGCCCCACATCGGCCCGCCGGCCGACTCCTCGTCGACGCCGGCGATCATCCTGCCCGACTGGTATCTCTACTGGTCGTTCGGCCTGCTGAAGCTCGGCCCGCTCAACCCCGAGATCAGCCTGCTCGGCAGCCAGAAGCTGATGGCCGACCGCACCTACGGCGTCATCGCGAACCTCGTCGTCGTCGGCTTCGTCGCCATCGTCCCGTTCCTCAACAAGGGGAGCGCCCGCCGCCCGGTCGAACAGCCGTTCTGGTCGGCCGTCGGGGTCAGCGGCGTCGTCTTCGCCTTCACGATCGCCGCGCTGTCGGTCAAGAACCTCATCCCGATGGACTCTCACCTCATCTTCGACCTGACCTTCATCCTCCCGATCCTGGCGGCGTTCCTCAGCTACGCCGTCCTCCGGACGATGCGGGAGGGGTACATGTTCAACCTCAACCGCCGGTACTACCGCCTGCGGCCACCGAAGTAGATGACGGATCCGTCCCGCTCGGGCGACCCGGCCGACGCGACCGCCGACGGGACGGACGACGCCGGTTCTCCCGACGCCGATACCGATCGTTCCGATAGCGAGCGCGAGGCGACGGGCGCGCGCGGACGCGACGTGGTCGTCCCTGACGCGGTCTACAAGCGGGTGACGGTCTTCTCGACGCTGTTCGCCGTGGCGGCGGTCGTCGGCGGCTTCCTGTTGCTCGACGTGGCGACCGACAGGGCGACGGCGGAGCTGTCGGAGGTCCAGCCGCTCGTCGCGCTGGCGGGCCTGGGGCTGATCGTCGTCGGTGCGGTCACCTACGCGTTCTCGACGCGCTTTCGGGCCGACGGAATGGGAAACGCTAAAGACGAAACCGACGAAATATCAGATAATGGCTGACGAATTCGCGAAAGGGATGGCGGTCTTCTCGGCCGCGGGGCTGGCGTGGCTGACTCTCGCCGGCTGGTACCGCACGCCCAGCTTCGAGGGGAGCGGCGTCCAGCTGGTCGCCCCGGTCGAGGGCGTCAACACCGTCTACGGCGAGCTCGGCGTCGCGATCATGGACGTGATGGCGTGGTTCGCGGTCTTCGGCGCGCTGACGTTCTGGGTGATCATCCCCGCCGTCGAAGAACTCCGGACGGCCTACGCGGACCGCTCGAACTGACCGCCGCCGGTTTCTCCCTCGGTACGTTCCTCGCCGCGTAGCGGCCGCGCCGGCGCCGGAACCCTGTGTCGCCCGCGTCTCGTCGACCTGGCGATGTGGCTCCCGCGGTTCCCGCGTCGACGCACCGCGCGTATACCGTCCGAGCGGTGAACAACCAACCGTCGATCGTGGTCGAAACGGTCTCTACCGACGACTTGGCGTCGGGACCGCTGTCGTCGAAGACCTCGATTCCGCACCTGTCCTCCCGTGGCTCCGCGCGATCGCCTACCTGAATCGGAACGTCGCCCGCGACGGAGCGGTTCGGAGGGCGGGTCCGCCGGGGCGGGTACGAGTCCGAACGGTTCGTCGGGGTCGGCGACCACTCGGCGTTCCGGAATCGGAACGCGGTGAACTCCGTGTCGGGGAGCGTGACGGGCAACCCGGCGCCGTCACTCGCTTCCAGTGTCAGCGTCGACGTTTCGCAGAACGAGAGCGGCGGCTCGCTTCCCGCGATAGCTGGCGGCCACGCGTCGTCCGCACTCCCACCGATCCGGAGCCGCCGGCCGGCTCCGACCGGGAGCCCGAGAGCTGTGAAAGACCGGCCCGCACAGGAGCGGACCTACAGGAACTGGCCGAGTGGGCCGTAGAAGAACGTGACGTAGCCGACGTACAGCAGCGCGACGACGGAGGCGCCGATGGCGGCCTTGGGACGCTCGAGGTCGATCTCCCGGCGGACCTCGACCTTGCGGGACTCGAACTCGAAGATGTCAGTCATGAGGACGAAGATGGCGATGACGGCGGTGACCATGCCGGCGTGGTGGTGGACGGTGAGGAAGTAGAACGACCCGAGCACGAGCGCGACGTTGGTGAGGACGTGGAAGGGGTGTCGCGAGAGTTCGTCGGCGTCGCCGCTCTCGGCCTGGGAGCGGTGGCGTCGATGCGCCAGCGCCCGCGCCGCGATGTTCAGGACCACGAGACCGAGGAGCACCGCCTCGATGACGAGCACTTCCTCGGTGATGTGGCTGTCGAGGACCGCGTCGACCGGTCCGAACAGCTCGTATGCAACCATACCCGATGGATCGGTCCGTCGCCCATTAGAGCTTTTCCAATCCGGCCCGGTCTCGCCCCGGTTTCCGCGGTCGAATCGGCACGTGCGATCGGTGGCGCTACCGGGGACCCGGGGCCGCGGTCGGTCAGGCGGGTGGGAACGGCGACCGGCCGGTCGCGACCACCGCGACGGCGATCGAGCCCGCGGGCGTCACCCGGACGGGTTCGTGGGGTTCGACCGGGCCGACGACCCTGTCGTCGGCCAGCAGGTGGACGGCGGTCTCGTCGCGCTCGACGGAGACGCTGAGGCCCTCGGGCGGGAGGACCCAGTGGTCGATGTCGGTCTCGAAGGGGGCCACCGGGACGACGGCGACGGCGTCGGTCTCCGGGGCGAGGACCGGTCCGCCGGCGTCGCTCGCGTAGCCGGACGAGCCCGCGGGAGTGGCGACGACGACGCCGTCGGCGCGGAACCGCGCGACGCGGTCGTCGGCGCGTTCGACCGCGTACTCCGATATCTGTGCGGGTTCGGCGCTGACCAGCATCAGGTCGAACAGCGCCGTGGCGCGGGTCCGGTCGCCGACGCGCACGTCGACCAGCGGGTGGGGCGCGCGTTCGTAGTCGCCGGCCACGAGGTCCGCGACGCCGGTGGCGACCGCCTCGCGCGGCACCGAGCGGACGCTGGCGCCGGCGGCGACGGGGAGGACGGGGTCGTCCGTGCCGGTGCGCGCGACCGCGAGCAGCGCGGGCTCGCCGACGGCGACGACGGCCTCGCTCTCGTCGACGACGCGTTTCGCCGTCCCCGCGGTCGCCCGGCCGCCGGCGGACTCGACGGCGGCGACCACCGCGTCGGCGTCGGCGCCCACGACGCCGACGACCGGACTGTCGCTCATCACCGGAGCGTGGCGGTGACTCGGCAAAAAGGCACCGCACCGCGGGCGCGCCGACCCGCGGGTCTGCTCCCGCCGCCGGCGGGACCGAGACCCGGGTGCGACCGGCGCGGTTGGCGTTGCAAGCCGGGGACTCACGCGCCTCGGCGACCGATCGAAGGTATGACCCGAGAGACCACGCGACGCGGCTTCGTGACCGGCCTCTTCGGCGCCGGGGCGGCCGGCGCGGCGAACGCGACCGCGGCCGCACAGCAGACCGGGGCCGACGGAGGCGGCACGGCGACCGGGGGAGGGACGGCCGGGGGCGGTGGAACCGCCACCGGCGGTGACGGCGGGACCGCGGGCGGCGGGACGGCCGGCGGTGGCGGGGGTGGCCAGCCGGATTTCGGTACCTGGTTCGAGGGCGTGGGCAACTACAACGGCGAGGTCGTCGACCTGCGGGGCGAGTCGGACCCCACGGTCTCGGTCGGTACGGAAGCCAACGGCGGGGCCTTCGGGTTCGGCCCGCCGGCGGTCCACGTCGAGAACGGGGCGACGCTCACCTGGACGTGGACCGGCGAGGGGTGCCCCCACAACGTCGTCGAGCAGGAGGAGGTGTTCGACTCCGGCGAGCCGGGTTGCGAGGAGGTGAGCCCCTTCGAGTACACCTTCGAGGAGGACGGTATCTACCGGTACGTCTGCGATCCCCACGAGCAGCTCGGGATGAAAGGCGCGGTCGTCGTGGGAACGGACTATCCGACGGTCGACACCGGCGGCGGTGGGGACGGTCCCGGGATCCCGCAAGTGCCCGACGCGGCGCGCACGCTGGGGGTCGCGACGGGCGTCGCGATGGCCGCGACGCTCGGACTGACGTACCTCTTCATCAAGTACGGCGGCGACTACGGGGAGTTCGAGGAGGCCTGACGGGGGATTTCGGTCCGAGGACGGGCTGCAGCACCCGGTCGCGGGGTGTGCAACGGGGCCGCAGGATTTCGCCGTGAGTCCGGCGTCGTTCCGGTGGATTCACTACGGGCGGGTCCATACGGCCGAGCATGAGCGACCAGAGCGCGGACGTGTCACGGCGGGCGTTCCTGCGCGCCGGTGCAGGCGCCACAGCAGTCGCGGCCGGTGCGGGCACCGCGGCCGCCCAGGAAGAAGGCGGCGGGGGAGGCGGCAACGTCAAGCCGGTCTTCCCCTCCTACGTCAGCGACGCGAACGGCCCCGGCTATCAGGACATGCGCGGTAGCTCCGAGGTGACCGTGGAGGTCGGCGCCGGCTCGGGCGGGTTCGCGTTCGCCCCCACGAACATCTGGATCGACGCCGGGACGACGGTCGTCTTCGAGTTCGTCTCGTCGGGGCACAACGTCAAGCCCGAGAGCCAGCCCGACGGCGGCGGCTTGAGCGGGTCGGAGGGCGGGGAGTTCGCCACTATCGCTCAGGGCAAGACCTACGAGGCCACACTGGAGACCGGCGGCATGTACACGTACAACTGCGCGCCCCACGAGGGCCAGGGCATGAAGGGCGCGATCGCCGTCGGCGGCGACGTGGAAACCGAAGATATCGAGACCCCGGGTGGCGGCGGTTCCCGTCCGGAGGTTCCCGGCGCGGCGAAATCGCTCGGCATCGCAACCGGCTTCGGCATGGCGGCGACGCTCGGGCTCGGCTACTTCTTCATCAAGTACGGCGGCGACTACGGCGAGTACGACGAGTAGGCGTCGCGGCACTCGTTCCTCGACGGCGGTTCAGATGGCGTCCGGACGGGTGTGGACCGTCAGGTCCACCTCGCGGGGCTGGCCCTCGATGTCGGCGACGATCCGCTCGACGACCCGTTCGGCCTCCTTCTGGATCAGCGGTTTGACCTTCTCGACGACCCACGACAGCGAGACGAACCGCGGGAGGTCGATGCTGCCGGCGTTGACCGAGCCGGGGTCGTACTCGATGCGCAGCGAGACGCGCGAGGCCGTCTCGACGTCTTCGGGCGCCTCGTCGGCCGCCCCCTCGACGCGCCAGTGGCCGTCGGCGTCGATGTTCCTGATGACTCGCCAGTCGAGGCGCTCGGGCGGGTCGGCGTCGACCACTTTCGTGTGAGCGGTGTAGGTGAGTTTCCACCAGGAGAACTTCAGCGCGTAGCGCGTGCCGGGCGAGCCGTCGCCGTCGCGGCGGACCTCCCGGAGGTACTCGGAGTAGTCGGCGTACCGCGGGAAGTCGACGATGAAGTCGTACGCCTCCGCGGGCGGCACGTGGATGACCGTGCTGACCTCGACTTCGTCCACACCCGCCCTGGGGCCCGCTGGTACTAATAGCCTCGCCGCCGGGACCGCTCCGTCCCGGCGACGAAATCGAAAAAACGGGCGTGAACCGCCGCTCAGGGCGCCGTCTCGGGGTCGACCTCGACGGTCGGGTCGGTCGCGGCCGGTCCGTGGTCGTACTCGTCTTCGTCGGTTCGTTCCCGGAGGTAGACGCCGAGGTACCCGCCGACCGCGCCGGTGCCGGCGACGACGACGGCGGTGACCGCGAGCGCGAACAGCGCGAGCGCCACCAGGACGGCCGTGCCGAGCGCCTCGCCGCTGACGATCGCGCCGAAGCTGAAGATACTGAACACGAGACCCAGCACCGCGAAGACGGGGACCGCGGCGACGAGGCCGGAGACCGCGCCGACCTTCGCCCCGCCCATCCGGGTCCCCTGCTGGAGGTAGCCCGCGACGCCGCCCCCCAGCACCGTCGCGAAGGGGATCCACGACAGCACCACCATCACGACCGCGCCGATCAGCGCGTTCACCCAGAAGTCGCCCTCGCGGCGGTCGACGAACGAGTCGGATATCGTAGCTATAGAGACGTATACGCTCGCTCACACGATAACACTATGTACTATTTTACCTCCTCTAGCGTCTCTCCGGCGGGATATCGTGGCTCTCGGTTCGGTGTCGCGGGTCTCACCGGGTGACGGTCACCGGGACCGACGCCTTGTCGATGACGGTCTTGGCGACGCTGCCGACGCGGCGACGGCGCTCGGAGCGGCCGCGGTGGCCGACGAAGACCGCGTCGACGCCGGCGTCCTCGGCGTAGGTCGTGATCGCCTCGGCCGGTCGGCCGGTCAGCAGTTGCGTCTCGACGCTCACGTCGCTGTCCGCCTCGGCGGCGGCGCTCGCGGCGGCGTCGGCCGCCGCGTCGAGTATCTCCTCGGCGTGGTCGACGGCGCTGTCCTCGCCCGGCATGACGATGTCGCCGTCGACCAGTTTCGTCTCGGGCGTCAGCACGTGGACGACCTCCAGATCCGCGCCCCAGACGCTCGCTTCGCGGGCGGCGTGTTCGACCGCGGCGTCGCTCACTGTCGATCCGTCGGTCGCGACGAGGTAGCGCATGCCCGACGGTTCGCGGTCGACGGTATAATCGCTCCCGTGCGTTCTCCCTCACTGAGAACGGGACGGGGGGACGCGACGACGGGCCCGATAGACCTATAGTCGAGAGTGCGGACATGGGCGTTCATGAGCGATAGCCAGGAGTTCGGTGAGTTCGGTGGTCGACACGTTCCGGAACCGATGCAGGAACCGCTCGCGCAGCTGGCCGACGCGTTCGAGTCCGTGGCTCAGACCGAGGAGTTCCGGGCGGAACTGCGGGCGATCTTGGAGGAGTTCGCCGGCCGGCCGACGCCGATATACCACGCACAGAACCTCAGCGAGCGCTACGGCGCGGAGATCTACCTCAAGCGCGAGGACCTGCTCCACGGCGGCGCCCACAAGATCAACAACGCCGTCGGGCAGGCGCTGCTGGCCGAAAAGGCGGGCAAGTCGCGGCTCATCGCCGAGACCGGCGCCGGACAGCACGGCACGGCGACGGCGATGGTCGGCGCGCTGTTCGACATGGACACCGAGATCTACATGGGGGCCAAAGACGTCGAGCGCCAGCGGATGAACGTGTTCCGGATGCGCCTGATGGGCGCGGAGGTCAACGAGGTCGAACGCGAGGGCCAGGGCCTCTCGGAGGCGGTCGACGCCGCGCTGGAGGACTTCGTCGAGAACGTCGACGACACGCACTACCTCGTCGGTTCGGTGGTCGGACCCGACCCGTTCCCGCGGATGGTCCGGGAGTTTCAGTCGGTCATCGGCCGCGAGGCCCGCGAGCAGTTCCGCGAGCGGACGGGCGAACTCCCGGACGCCGCGGTCGCCTGCGTCGGCGGCGGGTCGAACGCCATCGGACTCTTCCACGCGTTCCGCGACGACGACGTGGCCTTCTACGGCGGCGAGGGCGGCGGCGACGGCGGGGACTCCGATCGGCACGCCGCGCCGCTCGACGACGGCCACGAGGACGTGATCCACGGCATGAAGACCCGCGTCATCGACGACGACACCGAGGTCCACTCCGTCTCTGCGGGGCTTGACTACCCGGGCGTCGGCCCCGAGCACGCGATGTTCCGCGAGATGGGTCGCGCCGAGTACCGGGCGATCACCGACGACGAGGCGCTGGCGGCGTTCCGCGCGCTCAGCGAGGAGGAGGGGATCATCCCGGCGCTGGAGACCGCGCACGGGCTGGCGATGGCCAGGCGAGTGGCCGAGGAGACCGACCACGAGACCATTCTCGTCAACCTCAGCGGCCGCGGCGACAAGGACATGGAGACCGCCGCCGAGCAGTTCGACCTCTCCTGACGTCGCGACCGGGGCTCCCGGCCGCCGCGCTCACTGTCGGTCGATCAGCTCGCGGAGCCGCGCGACCCGCTCGTCGGTGGGCGGGTGCGACCGCGTCTCGACGTGGAACTCGTCGGGGTCGGCCGCCTCGTCGGTTCCGAACCCCGCGGGGAGGAGACAGAGGCCGCGCACCTCGTCGTAGGCGAGCCGTTTGTCGACGGTCGGGGCCGCCGTCGTCTCGTCGTCCAGCGTCGCGAGCGCGTCCGCGAGCGCGGCGGGGTCGCCGCTGAGCCGGCCGGCGGCCCGGTCGGCGGCGAACTCGCGGTACTGGGACAGCCGACGGGCGGCGACGGTGGCCGCGACCGCGAAGACGCCCAGGGCGACGCCGCCGAGGACGACCGCCGCGAGGGCCCCGCCGGCGAACCCGAGCGCGTAGCCGGGGTCGAACGGGCTCGTGGCGGTCGCGACGGCACCGACGACGTAGAGCGCGGCGACGGCGCCGCTCCAGACGGCGCGGTGCCGCGCCCACGGGCCCAGGTGGTCGAGGAGGGAGTAGCGGTCGCCGGTCAGGGCGGGGAGGAACGACGCCAGCGTCATGACGGTGGCGTCGCGGTGCTGGAGGTGGGCGAGTTCGTGGGCGAGGACGGCGTCCAGTCGGTCGCCGTCGAGCGCAGCCAGCAGGCCGGTGCTGACGACGACGGTCGGTCGGCCGGCGCCGTCGAGCGCGAAGCTGTTGGGCGTCTCGCTGTCGACGACGTAGCAGTCGGGCGTGGGGACGGCGGTCTGAGCGGCCAGCCGCGTCAGGCGGCGGTCGAGGTCCGGGTAGGTCTCGGGGTCGGCCGGCTCGGCGTCGACGGCCGCGAGCGTCTCGCGGCGGACGTAGCGCAACTGCGCCCAGACGCTGACGGCGACGAGCGCGACGGCGAGCGGGAGCCACCAGAGCGCGGCGACCGACCCGGGGACGCCCGCCGCATCGGCCGCTCGGCGGACGGCGGTACCGAGCCGGGGCGCGGCCAGCGTGACGAGGACGCCGACGAACAGCGCGTTCGCGGCGACGACGACGGCCAGCGCGGCCGCCATCCGAACCGCGAGCCCGCGGTCGTTCCGGAGGGACACGGACCCCCGTACTACCCGTCGGGTGAAAAGCTGTGTGGTCGCTGAACTGTGTCTCGGGCAGAAAGGTTTTATCGCGAAGCGTCTACTGTCCGGTGTGAGGCGTTCGGGTCCCCGCGTCACGCTCGTCGCGCTGGCCGTCCTGGCGGTCGCGTTCGGCGGTACCCTCCTCCCGGCCTCCGGATTCGGGTCGGTACCGGCCGCCGAGACCGACCTCATCGGCACCGACGCGTCCGCCGAACCGGCCGACCGGCTCGACACGGACGCTCGAGGAGCCGGGTCGGCGGGGACCGACGAACCGGAGACGGCCGACGCCGACGGACCGACACCCGTCTCGACTATCGCCGAGGGCGACGCGTCGACGCCGTCGCCGACGCCGGAGGCGACACCGACGGCGACCGCGACGCCCGCTCCGGACGACGGCGGCGGTTCGTCGGGCGGTGGCGGCGCCATCGGGCCGTTGATCTGGCTGTTCGCCGGCGGAGTGGCGTTGCTGATCGCAGTCTCAGTGCTGGCCGGGCTGTCGTCGCGGCTGGGGGACGGCGGCTCGCCCGACGGGCCGTCGCTCGGGCCGCTCTCGTTCGGCTGGGCGTTCGGCGGGGGCGGCGTCTCGCCGGCGGGACTGGTCAAGCGGGTCCCGCAGGCGACCATGGTCGCGCTCGTCGGCGCGTCGACCGGGACGGCCCGAGTCCTGTCGACCGCGGGGTCGGTCGCGAGCGACGCCGCCGCGGGGCTCGCGACCGTCGTCGTCGGGGGATCGCGGGCGACGGGCGGTCTGCTCTCCGGACTCGGCGGGCTGTTCTCGTCGGGCGGATCGTTGCTATCGGTCACGGGCATCCTGTCCGGGCTGGCGAGCGGCGGGTCGGGCGGTTCGAGCGGGAGCGCGCCCACCGCCGACGCGCGGACGGCCACACCCGTGGAACCGGAGCCGGGGGAAGCGCGGATCCGCACGGTCGAAGGGGCGTGGGCGGCGTTCGCCGACCCGCTGCCGGTCCGCGACTCGGAGGCCCGGACCCCCGGGGAGCTGGCGCGGACGGCGATCGATCGGGGCGACCCGTCGGGCCCGGTCGAGCGGCTCAGAGACGTGTTCAGGGACGTACGCTACGGCGGCGCGCCGGCGACCGACGACCGGACGCGGGCCGCCGTCGAGGCCGCACGGACAGTGCTGTCCCGGCGGGAGGACGAGGAATGAACGCGCCGCCGTCGGTCGGACCGGACCGCGACCCTCGCCCGAGGAGTCTGGACATCGACTCCGACCGCGTGCTCGGCGGGCGGCGGGTCCGGCTGGCCGCGGCCGCGGTCGGCGCCCTCGCGTTCGCGACGGCGCTCGCGCTGGTCGCGGGCGCCGGCGGGCAGCGCTTCGCCGACGCGGTCGACGCGGTCGTCTGGCCGGCTCGCCCGCTCGTGTACTTCGTCGCCCACTTCGCGCTCGTCCTCGGCGCCTGGTCGCTGTGGCGCGGCCGCTCGACCGACGACGGGGCCGACGTTTCGCTCCCCGCCCGGGGCGACGCCGACGGGTCCGAAGACCGGCTGGTCGGCGACGCCGTGGACGAGGTGCTCGACGCGCTCGGCGACCCGGAGACCACCGACAGCGGGTGGCGGCGCAGCGACGTGGAGGCCCGGATCCGCGACTTGGCGGTCGAGGTGCTCCGTGAGACCGGAACCGACGACGCCGAGGCCGCGCTGGAGACCGGCGAGTGGACGGACGACCCGCGCGCGGCGGCCTACCTCGGCGACGACGTGCCGTTGTCGGTCCGGGTGCGAGTCGCCGACTGGGCCAGCGGCGCTCCCTACCGTCGGCGGGTCGAGGCGACCGTCGCGGAGCTGTCCGCCGTCGCCGGCGTCGAGGCGGAGGTGGGCGAGCCGTGAGCGACACGCGTCCCGGGACGACCGACGAGCGGGACCCGGCCGAGGCGACCGACGGTCAGGACCCGGCTGAGGCGACCGACGGTCAGGACCCGACTGAGGCGACCGACGGCCAGGAACCGTCCGATGCGGCCGTCGACACCGACGGACCGGCCGCGGAGACCGAGGATGTCGACGAGCCCGGCGATGCGGGCGCCGGCGGGATCGACGATGCGGACGCCGACCCGGTCGACGCCGACTCGGAACCGGCGGCCGACACGGCGGTCGAGGCCGACGGGGAGACGGAGCCGTCGATCACGGGCGACGGGTCGGGCGTGACGCTGGCGGCGACGACGGGCGCGGAGACGACCGCGACGGGCGTCGAGAACCGCTGGGTCGCCGGCGTGGTCTTCGCGCTGGCGTCGGTGGCGCTGGGGGTCTTCCTGTCGAACACCGGTCTCTTCCTCGCATCGATCGTCGGGCTCGTCTACGCGGCGTACGCGTCGCTGTCGCGGCCGCCGTCGCCGTCGCTGGTCGCGAAGCGCCGCGTCGAGCCGGCCGACCCGTCCCCGGGCGACCGGGTCGCGGTGACGGTGCGGGTCGAGAACGCCGGGGACGTGCCGCTGGCGGACGTGCGCGTCGCCGACGACCCGCCCGCGGAGCTCGACGTGGTCGATGGCGACGCCCGTGGGGCGGGGACGGTCGAACCCGGCGACCATCTCGCGGTCGAGTACGAACTCGGCGCCTCCCGCGGCAAACACGAGTTCGGTGACGTGACGGCCGTCGCGCGCAGCGCCGCCGGCGAGGCGGTCAGGCGGACGACCTTCGAGGCCGGCCAGTCGATGGTCTGTCACGCGGCGGTCGACTCGCTGCCGCTGGCCGCCCAGACGGGGATCGGCGCGGGCCGCGTCGAGACGGATTCGGGCGGCGAGGGGGTAGAGTTCTACGCTACTCGCGACTACGCGCCGGGTGACTCCGCCAGCCGCGTCGACTGGAACCGCTACGCGTCGACGGGCGAGCTGACGACGGTCACCTACCGCGAGTCCAAGGCCGCGACCGTCGTGTTCGTCGTCGACGGCCGACTCCAGCGCCGGGCCGCACCGGGCGAGCCGGACGCGCGGGACCTCTGTGGGTACGCCGCGGTCAGGCTCGCGGACGACCTCCTCGACCAGGGGACCCAGGTCGGGGCGTCGGTGCTCTCGACGGCCGGCGCCGGCTACTTCGAGACGCGCGGGGCGCTCGAACCCGCGACCGGGACCGAGCAGTCGCTGCGGCTGCGAGCGCTGTTGCGCACGAAACTCGGCGTCACGGTCGACGACCTGGGCACGGCGGTCGGGCGCTCGTTCGCGGTGGCGACCGGCGACGCCGAGGCGGCCGGCCGCTCCGGCCGGTCCGGCGGTGGCCGGGGGCTGCTCGACGGCCGGCACCGACTGACCGACGAGGTCCCCGCCGGCGCGCAGGTCGTCTTCGTCTCGCCGCTGCTGGACGACGGCGCGGTCCGCGCGGTCGAGCGGCTGGTCGCACACGAACACGCGACGACCGTCGTCAGCCCCGACCTGACCGGCCGGGAGTCGGTCGGCGCGGTCGTCGACCGGCTCCGCCGAGCCGCTCGCGTCCGCTCGGTGACCGGCGCCCGCCGGGCGCGCGTCGTCGACTGGTCGCCCGACGAACCGCTCCAGATCGCGGTCGACCGCGCGGCCGCGAGGTGGGAGCGATGAGCGCCGACCACCCGCGGGCCGGCGTCGTGTCGGCGCGGGGCGCCCTCGCGGTCGCGGCGTGCGTCGCGACGGCGGTGTTCGCGTTCTCCGGCGCGGGCGCCGTCGGGCTGCTCGGCGTCGCGGGTACCCTCGTGTTCGGCTGGGGTGTCGGGGCGCTCGACCCGTCGCGGACCCGCCGGCTCGCCGCCGGGAGCGTCTCCGTCGCGGTCGGCACCGCGGCGCTCGCGGCGGCGGCGGGCTGGCTCGCCACGACGGCGGGGCGAGCCGGTCACGCGGTGGTACTCGCGGGGGCAGCGGCCGTCGCGCTCGCGGCGCTCGCGGGCGTCTCCGACGAGACGACCGACCGGCTGACCCGCGCCGTCTCCGAGTCCGGGTTCGTCGCGCTCGTGGCGCTCGCGGCCGCGGTCGCGTGGTTCCTGCTGGTCGGGACCGGGTTCGTCCCCGGGCTGGTCGCCTGGGCCTTCGCGGGGGCGACCGCTTCGCCCGTCGTCGCGGCGGTCTGGCTTCAGGTGGCCGCCCTCGCCGCCGGCCTCGCGGCCGAGCGTGCGGGCCGCGCGCTCGACGCGCTGGTGCCCGGGCGCGGCGCGCCGGACTCGGGACTGGCCGCGTCGTTCAGGCTGACGCTCGACGAGGTTCCCCGGTGGTATCTGGCGACGCTGGTCGTCGCGCTGCTGTTCGGGTCGGCGGCGGTCGTCCGCGATGCCGTCGGCTCGGCGCTCGCCGCGCGACCGCTCGTCGGTCGCGTCGTCGATGCGGTGGTGCTCACCGGCGTCGCCCACGCCGCGCTCGGCGTCGTCATCGCGCTGTCGCTGTGCGTGGCCGTCGCGCCGGCGGTCCACCGCGCCATCGTCTTCTGGACCGGCCCGTCGCCGGGGAACACGGTCGCCTACGGCGCGGGCGGGCTCGTCGCGGTGGCGGTCGCCCTCGGCGGGGGCGCCCTCGCGACGGTCGCTCGCGCGTTCGACCTGTCGACCGTCGTCGCGATTCCGACCCCGGTCGCCGTGGCCGTGCCCGCGCTCGTCGCCGCCCTCTGTGGGCTTCTGGCAGTGTTGGCGTTCGTCCACGCGCTGTACCGCGTGACGGAGCTGTTCGTCGGCCGGGCGGAGGGCTTCGCGGTCGGCGCCGCCCTCGCGCTGGTCGGGACGGCGCTGCTCGCGGACGCGCTCCCGACGCTCGTCGTCGTGACGGCCGCGGCCGGCGCGCTCGCAGTCTGGGACCTGGGCGTCCACGCCGTCGGGTTCGAACGGGACCTGGGCGGCGTCCGACCGCCGACGCGGACCGAACTCGTCCACGCGACCGCGACGGGGACCGTGCTGGCCGGCGCCGTCGCCGTCGCGCTCCTCGTCGGCTACTTCGCCGTCCCGATCCGCGTTCCCGACGACCGGGCGACGGTCGCGCTCGCGCTGGTGATGGTGTCGGTCGTCGCCTTCGCGGTCGCGCTGCGCGAGTAGCCGCGGCCGCATCGCTTATCGAGGCGCCCGGGGAACCGACCGATATGACCGACGAAGACGTACTCGTGGTCGGCGGCGGGCTGGCCGGATTGACCGCGGCGCTGTTCACCGCCCGGGCCGACCTCGACACCCGCGTCGTCTCGACCGGCGAACCGATCCTCCGGCGCAACGCCCACCTGGAGAACTTCCCGGGGTTCCCCGCCGGCGTCAACCCCAGGCTACTGCTCGACTCGACCCGCGAGCAGGCCGAGCGCAACGGGGTACAGTTCACCGACGACCGCGTCGAGCGGGTGGCCCCGCTCGACCCCGAGGACCCGCCGTACTCCGAGGACGGCGACCTCGGTCCCGACGACGAGGTGTCGGGATTCGCCGTCTCCCTCGACGACGGCGACGCGCTGACCGCCACCTACGTCGTCGCGGCGTCGTGGTCGGACCCCTCGTATCTCGACGACCTGGACGTCTCGATGGTCCAGCGCGGGTCGAAACAGTTCGTCGGCGTCGACGACCTGGGACGAACCGAGGTGGACGGGCTGTACGCCGCCGGTCGCCTGGCCAAGCAGTACCACCAGGCCGTCGTCGCCGCCGGCCACGGCGCGCAGGTGGCGATCACGCTCCTGGAGGACTCCGACCGGCCGTTCTACCACGACTGGGTCGTCCCGGAGGGCTACTTCACCGGCCGCGACCGGGCGGTCCCGCCGGGCTGCGAGGAGATCGACGAGAGCGAACGCCGCCGTCGCGAGGACGAGTCCCGGGCGGCGATTCGGGAGTCGGTCGCCGACCCCCACCCCGACGGGCCGACGATGCACCCGAGCGTCGCCGACGAGGAGTGACGCGGCCCGCAGTGGACCTGGCTGACGATCTGCCGCCGCTGGAGCCCTGGATCGACGGAGTGGCACGATATCACGGTCGTGCGCGGCCGATGAACGAACGGAACACTGAATAGGTCGCTCGCGACGACTAGTCGATGGGTGTCAGAGGCATCCCCCATCGGATCGGACACCCGCTCTCCCCTCTCTCTCGGTCCCCGTTTCTCGTCTCTCGGCCCCCGCCAGCGGTGGCGCGGTCCGACGCGCTCGCTCGCCGAGCCCGCCCTCCGTCTCACCGCCCGTCGGCCGCGGCCGCCGCGAGCCGCCCCTTATAAGTCGCGACGGCGAGAAGGTGCGGGCGATGCTGGACGGCGTCAACGTCGCGCTGGGGGTCACCGGCTCGATCGCCGCGGTGAAGACGGTCGAACTCGCCCACGAGCTGCGCCGCCGCGGCGCGAGCGTCAGGGCCGTCACCACCGACGCCGCCGAGGGGATCGTCCACCCCTGGGCGCTGGAGTTCGCCACCGAGAACCCGGTCGTCACCGAGATCACCGGCGCCGTCGAACACGTCGAACTCTGCGGCCGCGAGGGCTGGGCCGACGTGCTACTGGTCGCGCCCGCGACGGCCAACACCGTCGGCAAGGTCGCGGCGGCGGTCGACGACACGCCGGTCACCACGTGCGCGACGACGGCGCTGGGCGCGGGCGTCCCCGTCGTGGTCGCGCCGGCGATGCACGAGCCGATGTACGACCACCCCGGCGTGCTCGACGCCATCGACCGCGTCGAGTCGTGGGGCGTCGACTTCGTCGACCCCCGCGTCGAGGAGGGCAAGGCCAAAATCGCGACCGAGGACGCCATCGCGCTCGCCGCGGCGCGGGCCGCCACCCCGGACCCGCTCGCGGGCCGCCGCGTCGTCGTCACGAGCGGCGCGACCACGGAGTCGATCGACCCGATCCGGACGCTCTCGAACCGCGCGTCGGGCAAGACCGGCCGCGCCGTCGCCCGCGCCTGTTACGTCCGCGGCGCGGACGTGACCGTCGTCCACGACGGTGAGGGTCTGCCGTACGCCGCCGTCGAGTCGGTCGAATCGGCGGCGGAAATGCTCGACGCCACCCGGGAGGCGGTCGCCGACGCCGACGCGCTCGTCTCGGCGGCGGCCGTCTCCGACTACACCGTCGAGCGTCGCGACTCGAAGATCCGGTCGGGGGCGGAGTCGCTGACGCTCGAACTCGAACCGACGCCGAAGCTCGTCGACACCGTTCGCGAGGACCACCCCGACCTGCCGATCGTCGGCTTCAAGGCCGAGACCGGCGGCGAGGACGACGCCATCATCTCGCAGGCTCGGTCGCTGCTGGAGCGGGCGGGGATGGCCTTCGTCGTCGGCAACGACGCGAGCGTGATGGCCGGCGACCGCACGCGAGCCCTGCTCGTCCGCGCCGACGACGTACGCGAGTACGAGGGCGAGAAGAGCGGTCTGGGCGCCCGGGTCGCCGACGAACTCGCGGCCGAACTCGGCTGATGCGGTCCGGCTCCGCTCGTCTCCGTACCGCAGTTGTCAGTCGCCCTCGGTCGCTCCGGCGGTCGACGGCTCGCCGACCGGGAGGAGGTCCGTCGACGGGTCCGCGGCCTGGACCACCCGGACGGCCGCGAGGCCGACGAGGAGGGCGTTGCCCCACAGCCCGGGCTGGAGGAGCAGATACGCGGGTCTGAGCGCCTCGAACGCGGGGACGGTGTTCGGGACCGTGAGGACCAGGAAGCGCAGCCCGTAGGCGTGGAGGTGGAGGCAGAGGACGCCGACCAGGACCAGTTCCGGGTAGCCGTCGCGGTCGAGTTCCTCGGCCAGCAAGAGGACGGCGACCGGCAGCAGCGCGACGAAGTAGTAGGTGTACGTCTGGGGGGTCAGGAGGGGGAACGCCGCGACGCCGAGCGCGAACACCGTCCGCCGCGCCCGCGGCGGCGCGAGGACGGCGAGGGCGGCGACGCCGAACGAGACGGCGACTCTGCACGCCTGCGCCCCGGGGAGCCACGCCAGCGGTTTGTAGTACGGCGCGAGCCACAGCGTCGGCGAGCGGGCGCCGCCGCTCCCCTGGGAGACCCCCCAGCGGAGCACGTTGAGGTAGGTCAGGTGCGCCTCGGCGCCGAAGAAGCGTATCGACAGCCAGACGACCGGCGGGACCGCGAGCAGGGCGCCGACCAGCCGCCGGCGGTCGTGGAGCAGGTGCGCGCCGATCGGGGCGTATGCGAACTTGACGACGCCGACGACCGCGGTGGCGGCGCCGGCGAGCAGCGGCCAGGGCGAGCCGCGGAGGGAGCCGTCGTCACCGCGGGTGCCGATTTCGGAGCCGCCGCCGGCTCCGCGCCCGTCCCGGACCAGCGCCGCGGCGGCGAACGAGAGCAGCCCGCCCATGAACAGCGCGGTCTGGCCGAGCTTCGCGGTCAAGAGCGCGGGGTGGAAGCCGGCGAGCAGCGCCGCCAGCCCGAGCCGTTCGTGCCACCGCAGGTCGTAGCCCAGCGCGGCGACCAGCGCCTGCAGGCCCGCCCACAGGAAGACGCCGCTCGCGAGCAGCCAGGCCATCGCTCCGTCGCGGAACGCCAGCAGCGCCTCGAAGGGCCAGAACAGCAAGACGACCACCGGCGGGTAGAGGTACGTGCCCCAGAACCCGCCGTCGTCGGTCCGCCGGTAGAGCGACGACCCGTCCTGCCAGCGGTCGACGGCGCCGGTGTAGGCGCCGAAGTCGCCGAACCGGAAGTCCGACGCGAACTCGACCGTCGCCCGCAGCCACCAGTCGACGACCGGGTAGACCAGCAGCGACGCCAGCAGGAGGGCGGCGACGGCGACCAGCGCCGGGCGCTCGCGGCGGCGCGCCCACAACCGCGTCAGCAGCGACATATCCGCCGATACTGTCGGCCGGTATGAGTGTCTTCTCACCCATCAAATGGCTCTTTGATCCTCCGCAGTCGGGCGGTTTCGGCGGCCGCCAATGGCGGTCGGTGTCGGGGACCGGCCCGCGCTCAGGGCTCGGCGACGACGACCAGCCGCGTCGACTCCCGTTCGAGCGGTTCGCCGCCGAGGCCGGCGTACAGCGAGACGGACTCGAAGCCCGCACGGCGACACAGCGCCGCGAGTTCGGCGGGCGCGTACAGCCGCACGTCGTACACCATCTCCCCCTCGTAGTCGTAGCCCCCGTCGGTCTCCGCGAAGACGCGGCGGGTCGTCTCCATGCGGGCTGTCTCGGGGTCGTACTCGACGGATTCGACGACGAGGGCGTCGGCGACCTCGGGGACGGCGGCCGGCCGGAACTCCGCGAGTACTCCCTCGCGGTTGACAAGTTCGAGGACCAGCGCGCCGCCGTCGGCCACCCGCTCGTACATCCCCGCGAGGACTGCGCGGTTGGTCTCCTCATCGTAGTAGCCGAAGGAGGTCCAGAGATTGTAGACGAGGTCGTACTCGCCGTCGCGCCCGGCGAGGTCGCGCATATCGGCGCGTTCGAGCGTCACCGCGTCGCCGACGCCGCGGTCGGCGACCCGTTCGCGCGCCCGGTCGAGATAGGGTTCGGAGATGTCGATCCCCCGGACCGCGATGTCGCGGTCGCCGAGTTCGACCGCGTGGCGGCCGATGCCGCAGGCCACGTCCAGCGCCGACGCCGGTTCGATCCCGCGGTCGCCCAGCAGGGCGAGCAGGTCGTCGGTCTCCTCGGCGGCGGCGTCGACGCGGTCTTCGAGGTGGCGGCGGAACACCCCGGAGTTCTCGCGGAAGGCCTCGTCGGTCCAGTGGGCCATACCGGCGGGTCGGCGGCCGGAGTGAAAAGCGGCGCGGAGGTGTGCGAACCGGTCGCGTGCGATCGGCACTGGCCCGCGACCGGGGTGGAGCCCGCCCGGTCAGATCAGCAGGACGAACAGCACGGCGACGGCGACGAGCGCGACGAGCACGACGCTGGTGCCGATACCGGCCCGCATCGAGTCGGGCTCCGAACCGGTGGCGTCCGCGACGGTCGCCTGCGGTTGCGTGACCGCCTTCGTCGAGCGCCGGGCGAGGCCGACGACGGCGCGGTCGGCCGCGGCGTACAGCTCCGTGACGCCGACGACGAGCGCGCGGGTGCCGTACAGCGCCAGGGGGTTGTACAGGCTGTCGACGTCGGGGACCCGCCCGACCTTCGACAGGGGCTTCTTGATAAGGACGAACCCGACGAGGCCGATAACGGCCAGCGCGACGCCCTCGACGACGTGGTCGACGGTGTAGGTCTCGTAGACGTGGCCGACGGCGGCGTCGCTGGTCACGTCGAAGGGGAGGATCGCGAACAGCGCGCCGTCGACGATCCCGTAGAAGACACACAGCGCGGCGACGCTGACCATCGCGACGGCCTGGCCGCGGTTGGCGTCGGCGACGCTGCCGTCGTACTCGCCGTGGAGGAACGCGTAGTAACCGAATTTGATAAAGGAGAGGAAGGTGCCGACGCCACCGATCAGGAGGAGCAGCTCCAGCGTGTGGAAGTCGCCGACGACGAGCGGTCCCTCCGGGAACTCGTAGTGGCTCGCGGAGATGACGATCCCCTTGCTGACGAAGCCGTTGAAGAGGGGGAACCCGGCGATCGACAGCGCCGCGACGGCGAAGGAGACGGCGGTGATCGGCATCTCGCGGCCGAGGCCGCCGAGCTTCTTCAGGCTCTCCTTGCCGGTCCGGTAGATGACGACGCCGGCGGTCATGAAGAGGAGTCCCTTGTAGAGGATGTGGTTGAACACGTGGGCCATCGCGCCGGCCTGGCCGAGCGCGGTGCCGATGCCGACGCCGGCGACCATGTAGCCGACCTGGGACTGGATGTGGTAGGACAGCAGCCGGCGCATGTCGTTCTGGAACAGCGCGAACGTCGCGCCGAAGACGGCCATGATACCGCCCATGTAGGCGATGGCGACGTGGCCGTCCGGGAACGCGCGGTACATGCCGTAGACACCGGTCTTCGTGGTGAACACGCAGAGGAAGACGCTCGCCGCGATATGCGGGCGCGGGTAGGTGTCGGGCAGCCAGGCGTGCAGGCCGACGAACCCGACGTTGACGCCGATGCCGAGCGCGGCGAGGACGGGCGCGACCTCGCCGGCCATCCCGGCCTCGGCGGCCGAGAAGAGGAAGGATCCGACCTTGTCGTAGTGCCAGACGACGGCGCCCAGCAGGAGCGTCCCGCCGACGCCGTGCAGGAGGGCGTAGCGGAAGCCCGCGCGGACCGCCCGGCCGCCGTAGTACCAGACCAGCAGCGTGCTGGTGACGGCCATCAGCTCCCAGAAGAAGACGAGCGAGAGCCAGTCGCCGCCGAAGACGGCGCCGAGGCTGGCGGCGACGTAGCTCAGCGCGAACGCCGTCTGGATCGAGTCGGCGTCGCTGTAGTAGGAGTAGACCACCGCCACCGCGGCGATGAACCCGAAGATCAGGCCCATCAGCGTCGAGAAGCCGTCGACGTTGTACAGCACCGTCCGGAAACCGAACAGCGGCACCTCCAGATGGGTCCCGGCGTCGGTCAGCCAGACGTAGGGGACGACGGCGGCCGACGCGAGGGCGCCCAGCGCGTGGCCGGCCCTGCGGCCGAGGAACGGGAGCAACAGCGCCGCGATCGCGACCGGGAGGAAGGGCGGAACGAGCGGGTCGACCATCAGACGCTCACCCCCGTCACGCCGGAGACGATCAGTCTCACGATCCGCAGGAAGACGGCGGTGTCGGGGACGATCCCGAGCACGACGGAGCCGGTCGCGGCGAACAGGATGGGGCCGAGCATCAGCCAGGTCGACTCCTCGCCGGTCCACCGGCGGTGTTCCCACGCGAGGCGCTCGTCGTGGCCATGGTCGCGCTCGATGTGGGCCGCGGCCTCGGCGTCGTCGACCGATCCCTGGCCCTCGTGGTCGTCCGCGTAGCCGTGGTCGTCGACCCCGTCGTCGGGAGCTTCCTCGGGGCTATCGTCCGGCGACCCGCCGTCGGTGGCCACGTCACTCTCGCCGAAGCGGCCGCCGAGGACGGCCTCGACGAGTGGTTTGGGGTCCTCCTCGCCGGGCGACTCGAAGAAGGCGGCGTAGACGACCGGCCAGAAGTACGCGATGTTGAGGACACCTGAGACGAGTAGCGCGCCCGTGAACACCACGTCGCCGGCCGAGACGGTGCCGATGAGCAGGAAGTACTTGCTGACGAACCCGGCGACCAGCGGGATCCCGGCCATCCCGAGCGCGGCGACGCCGAAGGCGGTCATCGTCAGCGGCATACGCTTGCCGATGCCCGCCATGTTGCTGATGTCGTCGGTGTGGGTCTCGACGTGGATCGCGCCCGCACAGAAGAACAGCGTGAGCTTCATGAACGCGTGGGCGGGGATGTGCAGGAGTCCGCCGACCAGCGAGTACGGGTGCAACACCGCCAGTCCGAGGACGATGTACGACAGCTGGCTCACCGTCGAGTAGGCGAGCCGGCGCTTGAGGTTGTCCTGGCGGAGCGCGATGACGCTGGAGGTCACGAGCGTGAACGCGGCGATGGCTGCCAGTATCGTCCCCACCCCCAGCTCGGTCATCAGGTCGGGCCCGAACACGTCCAGCACGACGCGGGCGATGCCGAAGACGCCCGACTTGACGACCGCGACCGCGTGCAACAGGCCGGAGACCGGCGTCGGCGCGACCATCGCGTCGGGCAGCCACGAGTGGATCGGCATGAGCGCGGCCTTGACGCCGAAGCCGGTGATCAGCAGCGCGAAGGCGACGCGGGCGACGAGGGGGTCGGCCGCCGCCAGGTCGGCGATACCGCCGGCGGCGAAGGCTGTCGTGCCGGTCAGCCAGTAGACCAGCACCGTGCCGGCCAGCACCGCGACGCCGCCGCCGAAGGTGTAGGTGAGGTACTTCCGGCCGGCGGCGCGGGCCTCGTCGGTCTCGTCGTGGGCGACCAAGGGATAGGTCGCGA
This sequence comes from Halosimplex rubrum, assembly GCF_013415885.1. NCBI lineage: Archaea > Methanobacteriati > Methanobacteriota > Halobacteria > Halobacteriales > Haloarculaceae > Halosimplex > Halosimplex rubrum. The sequence continues at coordinate 3,856,487 of NZ_CP058910.1, read as the reverse complement.
CGGTCAGCAGCTCGTAGAAGACGAACAGCACCAGCAGGTTGCCGGCGAAGGCGATCCCGATCGCCGACGCGAGGCTGCCGGCGAACGCCGCGAAGTAGCGGGTCTGGCTGTGCTCGTCGAGCCCGCGCATGTAGCCCATGCTGTAGAAGCTGGTCACCAGCCACAGCAGGCTCGCGAGCAACGCGAAGAGGATCCCGAGCGAGTCCGCTCGGAGGACGAACCGGATCCCGGGGACGAACGTGCCGAAGTCGGTGACGTAGGTGTCGCCGGCGAGCACGCCCGGGACCATGCTGGCGACGATCCCCAGCTTGGCGAGCGCCGCCAGCACCGTCCAGAACTCCCGAAAGTTCGGCCGCCCGCGGGAGGCGAGGATCGGGACGATGGCGACGGCCGATACGAGCACTGCGGCGACCGGTCTGAGCGATGTGAGTTCCGTCATGACAGGAGCCGTTCGATGGTGGGTTCGAGGAGCTGTCCGTACTGGACGGCGGCGACGCCGAGGACGATAGCCAGGACGGCCGCGCCGACGACCGTCGCGCGCATCCCGAGAGAGACGCGCGGGGCCGAGGCGGCGGTCTCGTCGTCGGTCGGTCCGTTACCGTCGGTGACGACGGCCGTCGTCGCGTCGGTCTCGGCGTCGGCGGACTCGACGCTGGCGGCGGGCTCGGGCGCCTCGCGGAAGTACATCCGCTCGACGATCCGGGCGAAGTACGCGAGCGTCAGGAGCGTGCTCGCGAAGATGACGAGCGCGAGCGGCCAGGCCTCGGCCCGGACGGCGCCCAGCGCGACGTACCACTTGCCGACGAACCCGACGGCGGGCGGGACGCCCACCATCGCGAGCGCGAGGACGCCGAAGGCCCCCGCGCCGGCGGGCAGGCGCTCGGCCAGCCCGTCGTAGCCGTCGATCGAGCGGGCGCCGGTCTCGGTCGCGACCAGCCCGCTCGTCAGGAACAGGCCGCCCTTCATGATCGCGTGGCCGACGAGGTGGATCGCCGCGCCGGTCAACGCGGTGGTGTTGGCGACGGCGATCGCGGCGAGGACGAGCCCGAACTGCGACACCGACGAGTAGGCGAGCATCCGCTTGATCTCCGTCTGAGTCACCGCGAGGACGCTGCCGACGACGATGCTGACGACGGCGGCCGCGACCAGCACCGTCCGCGCGACGCCGTTCGCCGCCAGGAAGTCGACGGTAAAGACGGTGAAGACGATCCGGATCAGCGCGTAGGCGGCGACCGTCGAGACCAGCGCCGAGATGAACGCGCTCACGGAGTCGGGCGCGCCGGCGTAGGCGGTCGGCTGCCAGGTGTGGACCGGGAAGACCGCGACCTTGACGAACAGGCCGACGACGAGCAGGCCGAAGGCGGCCTGCACGAGCGGGTCCGTGTAGCCCACCTCGGCCAGTTGAGCGGAGAGGTCGACCATGTTGAGCGTCCCGGTCGCGACGTAGGCGTAACCGATCCCGAGCAGGAACAGCGACGCGCCGACCGTGCCGACGAGCAGGTACTTCAGCGCCGCCAGGGCCGAGCGACCGCCCTCGCCGCTGGCGACCAGCGCGTAGGCGGTCAGCCCCGTGATCTCCAGGAAGACGTACATGTTGAATACGTCCCCGGTGATGCTCATGCCGGTCAGACCGCCGACCAGCAGGAGGTAGGTCGCGTAGAAGGGGTTCGACCGCGGGCCCGCGGTGCGCGCGTACGCGAGGACGCCCAGCGAGACGACCGCGACGAGCAGCGCCATCGAGGCCGACAGGCCGTCGACGACGAGTTCGATCCCGAAGGGGGCGGTGAACCCGCCGACGACGTAGCGGATCGGCTCGTCGCCGAACGCGCCGGTCGCCAGCGCCCCGACCGCGACGACCTGGGTGACGGCGGTGGCGACGGTGATCGGCCAGCCGGTCCGCGGACGGACGAGCCCGGCGAGCAACACCGCGACCGAGCCAAGCAGCGGGAGCGCGACGACGAGGGCGGGAAGGTCATTCATCGTGGCTCACCCGCCTGATGGCTTCCTCGTTGAGCGTGCCGTACTCCTCGTAGACGCGGACGACGAGCCCGAGCGCGACGGCCGTGAGGCTCACGCCGACGACGATGGCGGTGAGGATCAGGACGTGGGGCAGCGGACTCACGTGCGGCGCGGGCGCGGTCAGCAGGGGCGGACTCGCGCCGGTCACGAACGCCGACGTGATGAAAAACAGGAAGATGCCGGTCTGGAAGACGTTCATCCCGATCACCTTCTTGACGACGTTCGAGCTGCCGATCAGGGTGTAGGTCCCCACGCCGAGCAGCAGGAACGCGACGACGTAGTAGAGGCGGTCGGCGAGTAGGTCTATCACGCGAGATCACTCCCGTCGTCGGCCACTCCCGCGGCGATGACGAAAAAGAGGCCGGTTACGATCCCGGAGACGACCAACCCGATCGCCAGCTCGACGAGCTCGATGCCGTACTTGGTGGCGTGGTAGATGCCGTACACCTCGTACTCCAGGAAGTCCCCGCCGAGGGCGACCGACCCGAGTCCGATCACGAGGAACGCGAGCACGCCCAGTCCGACGAGCGCGACGGCCAGGCGGGGGCCGACCCAGTCGCGGGTCGTCTCGATGCCGAAGGCGATCCCGAGCATCAGCACGACGGTCCCGACGATGACGCCGCCCTGGAACCCGCCGCCCGAGGAGTCGGCGCCGTGGAACATCACGAACAGCCCGAGCGTGAAGACGAACGGCGTGATCACCCGGACGGTGGTCATGATGATCGGGCTCTCGACGTAGAGCCCCTCCCCGTTCTCGACCGCGCCCTCGTCCTCGACGGGCGTCTCTTCGGCGTCGCTCATCCGAGCACCTCCCTGTCGAGGACGACCAGCAGACCGATCCCCGCCGAGTAGACGACCGCCGCCTCCCCGAGCGTGTCGAACCCGCGGTAGGCCGCGAGCACGGCGGTCACCGCGTTTTTCACCTCGGTCTCCTCGTAGGCGTTGTCGAGGTAGTAGTCGGTCACGTTGTCGTCCGCCACCGCGGAGTCGGCGTCGCCGACCGCCGGGAGCGCGACGAGCGTCGTCGACAGCACCGCGACGAGCGCGACCGAGACGGCCAACGCGCGCAGATCGACCGATTCGAGGACCTCCTCGTCGACCGGCCGGACGGTCTTCGCGATGGTCAACAGGAGGAGGATCGTCATGATCCCGGCGCCGACCGCGGCCTCCGTGAGGCCCACGTCGGGCGCCCGCAGGAACACCCAGATGACGGCGATGCCGAGGCTGTAGGCGCCGAAGGCGATGATCGACCCGAGCACGTCCCGAAGCATGGCCGTCGCGACGGCGCAGGCCAGGACGAACACCACCAGCCCGACTTCCAGCGCGCCCGTCACGACTCGTCCTCCGTCGTCCACGGTTCGATGCCCTGTTCGGCTGCCGCCCGCGTGATGGCGTGGGCGGCGGTGGGGTTCGTCAGGAACATGAATACCAGCAGGAGTACGGCCTTCACGGTCGACATGCTCGTACCGAAGGCGATCGCCACGGCCGAGAGCGTCAACACGGCGCCGAGCGTCTCGCTCTTGGAGGTGCTGTGAGCGCGCGTGTAGAGGTCCGGCAGGCGGACCAGTCCGACCGCGGCGACGATCGCGAAGAACACGCCGCCGAGGGACAGCACCAGCACGGCGATCTCGCGGGGCGTCATCAGAGCACCCCCCCGCGCTCGACGGTGAACTTCGAGATGGCGATGCTCAGCAGGAAGTTCAACAGCGCGTACACCAGCGCGATGTCGAGCGCGCCGGGCTCGCCGATCGCCGCCGCGAGCAGCGCGATGACGATGACGACGTTCGAACCGACGACGTTGACCGCGATGACGCGGTCGGGCATCGTGGGGCCGTCGACGATCCGGTAGAGCGCGACCAGCGACGTGAGGACGAACGCCGCGGCGGCACCCAGCAGGACGTTCTCCACGAACGTCACGACTCCTCGCCCTCCTCGGTCGCGCGCTCGCTCGGCGAGGGGATACGCGCGCCGGCTCGCCCGTAGAAGACGAACCGGACCGCCCGCTCCAGCGAGCCGCCGAACAGGTCTTCGCGGGAGTCGCCCGTCAGCGTGTGGACGGTGAAATGCCGTCGGTTCACGTCGACGGTCAGCGTCCCCGGGGTGAGCGTGATGCTGTTGGCCAGCGTCGTGACCGACAGCGGCGACCACACCGCGGCGTCGAACTCGACCATCTCCGGGTCGATCGGCAGGTCCGGGTGGAGCACGACGTAGGCGATCTTGACGTTCGCTACGGCGATCTCCCAGAGCAGGTACGGCACGTACAGCAGGAATCGCCCGAGCCGCTGGATCGTCCGGACGGGCTCGACCGGCGCGGTCAGCGAGACGCCCCACAGCGCGACCGCGACGATCCCGGCGGAGATCGCGCCGGTGGCGAGTTCGAACGTCGCCAGCGACCCGGCCAGCAGGAGATAGAAGAGATAGGAGACACCGAACAGCGCGAGGAACTGCGCGACCGTGCCGCGTTTGACCAGCAGCGGGCTCCGCCGCTGGCGCTGGACCGGCGCCTCCTCGACGTCGAGCCCGGCCCGGCGGACCTCGCTCTCCAGCGGCGGGAGCAGCGGCGTCGTTCCCATGGGGTTGAACTCGGGGTCGAACACCGCGCGGTCGAGGTCGTGCTCGCGGGCGTACCGGGTCAGCACGTCGGCGTAGTCGCTCGGGCTGAACAGGTACTCGCGGGTCCCGATCAGGTCGGTCCCGACCGCCACCGCGTCGGGGTCGTCGCCGAGGTCCTCCTCCGCCCAGACCGCCACCTTCTCCAGGAGGTCCCGTGCCCGTTCGCTCTCGCCGGAGCCCTCGCCGGCGGTCGACCGCTCGGAGACCGGATAGACGAACCGGATCGCGGCACGCTCGCCCGTCTCCTCGGCACTGTCGAGCGCCTCGCCGACCGCGTACGCGACGGTGTTCCGGAGCGTCGGCGACTCCGAAACCGGCACGAGCAGGCGGGAGCCGCTCACTGCGTCGACCCCCCTGGTCCGCCGGGCGCCGTTCGGACGAAGATAGGTGTCATCAATCGTTCGGTTGGTTCTTATCCGGAACTCGTTAAAGGATTTCTTTCTCCGGCGACAGCGTGCCGATCTCTTTCGTTCTCCGCCACCGGCGTGCCGCTCGACTCTCGACGGGCCCGCCGCCCCGGACACCGCCTCGGCGACCGGTCGACCGAGCCGGCCGACCGTTCAAAATCAGTTTTTGATACGTAGCAAGAAGAGATTGAATTTACGATTTTGATAATACGGTAGTGACCCTTATGTACCGCGCTAGGCGAGTCACAGGTGACACGCACCGATCGCCGCCGGGCCCGTCGTGGATGGCTCGGCTCGGTGGCGACCTCGGGGACCGCCCCCACGCATCGGGCGTGACGATAACCCATGAAACTCAATCGACTACTCAACGACGACGACGCGGTGTCGCCGGTGATCGGCGTCATCCTGATGGTCGCGATCACGGTCATCCTCGCGGCGGTCATCGCGACGTTCGTCCTCGGACTCGGCGACCAGGTCAGTAACACCTCCCCGCAGGCATCGTTCAGCTTCGAGTGGGACGGCGCTTCCGGCGAGGAAGGCACGTTGACCATCACGCACGATGGCGGCGATACGATCCAGGCACAGAACCTCTATGTCCGCGGGAGCGACGGGAGCGTCGGGGGGGCGGACGACGCGAACCTCGGACAGACCTGGGACAGTAGCGATTACGGCGGCGGCGTCGGAGCGACATCCGAGATTCAGGCAGGGATGAACATCGACATCGACAAGGTCGGCTCCGACGGCGAGATCAGTCTCGTCTGGCAGAGCTCGACCGGCGAGAGTTCCACCACGCTGAAAACGTGGACCGGCCCCACGGCCTGACCGGTCGCGCTGTCCCCGTTCGGTCTTTCTGACGGACGGCCTCTCGACCTCGATTTTGATATCGATCGATAGATCTCGATCGTGAATTCTGAAATCAACGGATCGATCCCGCCGTCGCACTCGACGGCTCCGAAACGCTCTTAGCACATGCCCATAGAATCACATATCATCGACCGGGCGGGCCGATCGCCCTTCGCGAACACGGGTCCTACATCATGAGCAACGAGACGAGACGGTTTCCGGCTGGCGCGGACGGGGAGGAGGAGCTGTCGAAAGGGGAGATATTCGACGTGTTGCAGAACCAGCGTCGTCGGTACGTACTCGAGTATCTCAAGCGCTACGACGAACCGGTGGGGCTGAGCGACCTGGCCACGCAGGTCGCCGCCTGGGAGTACCAGACGCCGGTCGAGGACGTGACCACCGACCAGAAGAAACGCGTCTACACGACCCTCCAGCAGACCCACCTCTGCAAGATGGAGGAGGCCGGCATCGTCGAGTACGACACCGAGGACAACACGGTCGCGCGGACGCCCTACACCGAGGAGCTGACGGTGTATCTGGAGATCGTCCCCGGATCGGAGTTCCCCTGGCGGGAGTTCTACCTCTCGCTCGGGTCGATCAGCTGCGCCGTCGTCGCCGCGCTGTGGACCGGGCTCTTCCCCCTCACGCTCCTGACGCCGCTCGAATGGGCGACGGTCATCGCCGCGACGTTCACCGTCTCCGCGGCCTACCACACCTACAGCGGCGCCGACATGCAGCTCGGCGACGACGAGTACGTCCCCGACGAGTTCGACCGGTAACGGCGACACGCCCCCGACCGGGTTCGACTGACGGCGACACGGCCGGCAGGGGTCGGACAGTCCCCGTCACTTCTATCCCGAACGCACCTCTCAGCGTGTGGCTCTTCGCGGACGACGAGCAGGACGGACCCGACGCCGAAGTCGCGTCACGTTCGTCCCGTTTCGCGGGCTCAACGACCGGGAGCCGCGGCCGTCGGCTTTATTTCGGTCGGGCGCAGTCATCCGCCAATGGATCGGGGTCGGGCGCTCGTCTACGCCGCCGCCGCGGTCATCGTCGGCGTGACCGTCATCAGCGGCCCCGCTATCGGTCTCGTCGACCTGACGACGCCGCGCTACGACATGTCCGGCCTCGGCGAGGGCGACGTGACCGTCGACGAGATCGAACTGCCGTCGTCGGTCGCGATCGACCGCGGGTATCGGTCCCAGTCGTACTATCTCACCGTCCCGGACGCGCGGATCCGCATCGCCGCTATCGACGGTAAACCGACCGTGGCCTACGGGATCGACATCCCCGCGCTGGGGTACTCCCGCTCGACGACGCACTTCCTGAGCGACGGCGACACCGGTTGGGCCTCGCTGTCGCTGCGCGAGGACACGCTCGCCGACGACGCGGTCGTCGCCGACGGGTACGAGGGGACCCTGTCGCTCGTGTTGCGCGATAGCGACGGGAAGACCGTCCTCGCGAACCGGACGGTCCCCGTGGAGGTGAGCGAATGAGCACCGAACGCGCCCGGACGCTCGCCCCGGCCGACGTTCGCGAGCGCCTGGCGGCGGCGCGAAGGGCGCTCGTCCGGGCGCTCGTCGGCGACCGCCTCGGTCTCGTGGTCTGTCTCGGCACGCTCCTCGCGGTCGGTGTCTCCTGGCGGGTCGGCGTGTTCATCAACGACAACTACACGCTGGCCAACGCGCTGGTCGCGCTCGTCGACGGGAGCCTCGTCGTCGACGAGGCGGCGTACGGCTCGCTCGAAGTGCCCGGCGTCCAAGTGTACGACGGCCGACTCTACGGTCGCAACTACGGTCAGGTGGCCCTCGCGGTCCCGCTGCTGTGGGCGCTGCGCGCCGCGACGGCGGTCGCCGACCTCGGACTCGTCTTCGCGGCCGCGTGGTCGCTCCTCCTGCTCGCGTTCGCCGTCCAGGTCGGACGACTCACCGGTCGGGAGTCGCCCTGTGCGACGGCCGGCGCCGTCCTCGCGCTCGCGACGTTCGGGACCAACGCCGCGTTGGCGGAACCGATCCCAGCGCGTCTGCTGCCGCTGGTGGCGCTCCAGCTCGGGACGGTTCTCGCGACGACCGTCGTCTCGACCACGGTCTACCGACTGCTCGCCCGCATGCACGACCGGCGGGTCGGTGTCGCCGCGGCCGTGGTGTCGGTCCTCGCAACGCCCGTCGCCTTCTGGGCGGCGATCCCCAAACGCCACCTCACCGTCACGGCGCTCCTCGTGACCGTCGTCTACGCGTTCTACCGCAGCCGGTCGGCCACCGGGAGCGCCGACGGGGGAGACGCGCTGCTCTCGCCGACCGGCTTCCGCGCGCTGGCGTACGTCCTCGTCGGGCTCTGCACCTGGGTCCACGCGGGCGAGGGGTTCGTCGTCTTCCTCGCGCTCGTCGCCGTCGACCTGCCGACGGCGCCGTCGAACGACCGACGGACCCTCGCCGTCGTCGGCGCCGCCTTCGCCGCGTCGCTCGTCCCCTTCTTCGTGACTAACGCGCTCATCTCCGGCGACCCGGTCCGGCCGCCGCGGATGCTCTCGGAGTTCGCCGTCCCGACCGACCGCGGGGCGTTCGGTGGTAGCGGCGCGAGCGGTGGCGCCGCGAGCGGTGGCGGCTCGGCGCCGCTCCTGCCGGCGCCCGTTCGGATCGCCGTCGCGACGGCGGCCGAGCGGCTCGGGCTCCTCTTCGGTCCGTTCGTCGCCGGCGCGAAGTCCGCGGTCTCCGACCCCGAGTCGCTGTACCGAACCTTCGTCCGCGCCGGCTACGACGGGTACATCGGCCAGCGCGACAACGACCAGGCGATCAACCTCTCGGTCCTCGAATCGGCGCCGGTCCTCGCGGGCGTCGCCGCGCTCGTCGCGACCGGGGGCCGTCGAGCGGCCGCCGCGGTCCGCGGACGCGGGGCCGGTCCCGCGTTCGGCGCGCGCGTCCGTCGGTCGGTCCGCGCGGTCCGCGCGTCGCCGGCCACCGCGACGGACGCGTTCGTCGCCCTCGTCGCCGTGCTGTTCACGCTCGTCTACGTCCCGCGCCTGCCGCTGTTCGCCCAGGTGACCGTCCGGTACCTCCTGCCGGTCTACGTCCTGGCCGTCTACGCGCTGGCGCGTCAGGGGTGGGCCCGGCGCGTCGTCGCCGAACACGGTCGTGCGGCCCTGTGGAGCTACCTCGGCGGCGTGCTGCTGGGCGCGCAGCTCGTCTTCGTCGTCGTCACGGCCGGGTCGTTCGGCCGCGGCGGCGCGTTCCAGCTGCACGCCGTCGTCGGTCTGGCCGTCGGCGCCGCGTTCGGCGTATCGGCGGTCGGGAGCGCCCTCGACGAGCGGTTCGACTCGGTGACGGCGGTCGCCGGCGGGCTCGCCGCCGCGCTCGGGACGAACCTCGCGGTCCTCTCGGCGTTCGTGTACTTCCGGTACGGCCCGTACGTCCTGCCCGCCGCCGACTGGCTCGCCGACCTGCTGGCGTCGGCGTAGCTAGTCAGGCTTTTTGCCCCCCGTGGTCATTCCACGGGCATGAACCGCCTCAAGCAGTCGCTGCTCGACGCCCCGATCGTCGAAAAGGAGGGGTACCACTACTTCGTCCACCCGATCAGCGACGGCGTGCCGATGCTCCACCCGGAGCTGCTCCGGGAGATCGTCATCAAGATCATCCGAAAGGCCGAACTGGAGAACGTCGACAAGATCGTCACGCCCGCCGCGATGGGCATCCACATCTCCACCGCCGTCTCCCTGATGACCGACATCCCCATCGTCGTCGTCCGCAAGCGCCAGTACGGCCTCGACGGCGAGGTCGCCCTCTCGCAGGTGACCGGCTACTCCGAGTCGGAGATGTACGTCAACGACGTCTACGAGGGCGACCGCGTGCTCGTGCTCGACGACGTGCTTTCGACGGGGGGCACCCTCTCGGGCATCACCGGCGCGCTCGAGGAGATCGGCGCCGACATCGTCGACATCGTCTGCGTCATCAAGAAAGACGACGGCCCGAACAAGCTCGCCGACGCCGGCTACGACGCCAAGACGCTCATCAACGTCGTCGTCGAGGACGGCGAGGTCGTCATCACGGACGACCAGGGTGACGACTGAGCCGGTTCTCGCACCCTTCCACGGCTCCAGCTCCGTTCTACACCGCTCCGACCGCGACCGCACCGAAGTACAGCCCCGCGAGTATCAGCGCCGCGCCGACGACCTGCACGAGCCGTCGGATCCGGTCGTCCGGCCCGCCGTCGCTCCCGTAGTCGCCACCGCGGTCGCCCGGGACGTGCCCGACCGTGTGCGTGCGGACGACCGCTTCCGGCGCCGCGATCAGTACCGCGCCGAGGCCGACGCCGAGGACCGCGGCCAGCAGCGTTCGGTAGTCCATCTCAGCTCCGCAGCTTCTCGATGCGTTTCTCCATCGGCGGGTGCGTCGCGAACAGCCGCGCGAGCCCGCGTTCCTCGCCGAAGATACACAGCGCGTTGACCTGCTCGTCGATCGCCGAGTCGCTCGCCCGCTCGTTGCCGCTGCTGATCTTCTCCAGCGCGCGTGCGAGCGGTTCCCCCGACCCGATGGCGCCCGCGGCGTCGCTGTCGGCGACGTACTCGCGGTACCGCGAGATCGCCATCACGAACAGCATCACGAGCATCTGGACGATCTGACCGACGACGATGGCCAGAAAGAGGTCGGCGATCTCGTTGTCGCCGGTCAGTAGGACGACCCACTGGGCGACGATGGCGACGATCGAGGCGATCCCCTGCCCGAGCACCATCATCACCACGTCGCGGTTCGCGATGTGGGCCAGTTCGTGAGCGAGGACGCCCTCGACCTCGTCGGCGTCGAGCGTCGCGAGCAGCTCACGCGAGACGACGACCGTCCCGGCGCCCTTCCGCCCGACCGCGAAGGCGTTGGGCACGCCCATCCGGGCGATCATGAGTCGGGGCTTGTCGATGCCCATCTCCTCGGAGAGCGTCTTGACCTGGCGGTGGATCTCCCGGTACTGCTCCTCGGGCATGTCTTCGGCCCCGACGCTCCGGATCGCCGCCCACTTGCCGACCTTGTACTGGACGCCCACGAACAGGACGCTGCCGACCAGTACCAGCCACAGCGGGACGCTGAACGCGCCCATCGCCACGACCGCGGCGACGGCGTAGAACGCGAACAGGATCGACCCCACGACCGCCATCCGCGCGGTGAGACTCGGGTGACGCATACGTGACGTGTTCCCGTCCCGACGCCTCAAGAACCCTCCGCTTGTCGTCGGTCGGCCGTGAAGCCCTCGCTCAGAGACGTGTTCGGTCATTGATGGGTGTCTCCGGATCGCGGTGGCGAGCACACGCGAGACGGTGCTCGTCGTGTGGTTCGCGGCAAAATCGTAGCGGGAGGGAGATTTGAACTACGTCAAGACGTGCTCGCTCGTTGCACCCGCTGCGCGCGACTTGCCTACTTCAAATCTACTGACGATTTCGTGACCTCATGACGCGCTCGGCGATGAAACGCCTCGCTGGGTGTGTGAGGTCACGAGAAATAGCGGGAGGTAGATTTGAACTACCGATCTGCGGGTTATGAGCCCGCCGGAATCTCCTGGCTATCCCATCCCGCTACCAGTTTGTACCGGCGACCACCCATTAAGGGTTGTGATTCGTTCGCCGTCCGTGAATTACCCTCGCGGTCACGCCTCGTGGACCTGCCAGGTGAACAGGCTCTCGAAGACGTAGTTGACGACCATCCCGACGGCGATGCCACAGCCCTTCGCGACGAGCAGCCAGAGGTCGAGTCCCGAGAGCACCGACGCGAGCCCGACGACGCCGGCCGCGCTCGACAGCACCGCCACGTCGCCGAAGGACAGATCGACGAACAGCGGGTTGTAGATACTCCACCAGATGACGAACTGCGTCGTCACGCCGACGGCGCGGACGGCGTGCGAACGTTTGAGACGCGAGAGTAACGACTCCCGGTCGCCGCCGCCGTGGTCGGCGAACGTCCAGTTCTCGTTGACCAGGAACATCACCAGAATCGCGGTCTCGACGCCGGCCGCCCAGGCGACGGTCGGGTGCGCCCCGACGACCTCCGAGAGGAAGACCAGCACGGCCGTGTCGCAGGCCGCACCGACGACCCCGACGGAGACGAACTTGCCGAATCGGATCCCGGAAACGAGCGACGACAGGCGCCCCCTGGCCGACCGCTCGCCGTCAGTCATGCTTGTCCACCAGTGCGGTCGGCTCCTCGCGGGTCGCCGCGATGGCGTTGTGGACGCGGCTGTCCCGGATCTGTTTCGCGCGGTGGCGCGAGGAGAGCAACGCGCGGGCGAGTCGCACCGACGTCCGGACCGGCGAGACGGTCGAGCCCGGCTTGTCCTCCCAGGTGATCGGGACCTCGGCCACGTCCATCTCCAGCGCGCCGGCCATCGCGACCAGTTCCACGTCCCAGGCGAACCCCGGTTCGTAGAGGTGCTGGCGGACGGCCTCCCACGACTCGGCGGTGATCGCCTTCGCGCCGCACTGGTAGTCGTAGAGGTCGGCGTCTAACATCCGGCGGGCGAGCCAGGCGAAGCCGTCGCCGAGGAACCGGCGGGCGAACGTCTGGTGGCTGGTGATCGTCGAGTCGGGATGGCGACGGGAGCCGACGGCCACGTCGGCGGCGCCGTCGGTGACCGCGGCGAGCACGTCGGCGAACTCGCCGGGCGCGGTGGAGCCGTCGGCGTCGACGAACCCGAGCACGTCGGTGTCGAGCGCCTCGAACCCGGCGGTGACGGCGGCGCCCTTGCCCCGGCGGTACGGCGAGCGGTGGACGGTCGCCGGGAGGTCCGAGAGGGCGGCGGCCACCCGGTCGTCGGCGTCGTCCAGTTCGATCCGGATCGCGTCGGGGGCGAACTCCTCGTCGAGCGAGCGAACGTAGGCGGAGAGTCGGTCCACGTCGGGACGGAAGGCGGGGACCACGAGACCGACGGACGCGCTCATTGTCTGCCGTGACCACCGCGGCGAGTAAAAACCGTTCGGAACGGCGAACGTTCCGGCCACGTCGCCGACTCCTCGCGCGACTCCGATCGGTCCACAAGAGGTATAGGCTCCGGAGACGGCCACACTGGTAATGGAGTACGGTCTGGTCATCTGGTGGCTCGTGGCCTACCTCGCCCTGCTGGCCGTGGGGATGCCGCTGGCGGCCGCCCTGTTCCCCCGCCTCGCCGACCGCGGGGCGGGCGTCGCGCTCCCGACGGCGCTGGCCGTCCTCTGGGTCGTCGCCTATCTCCTCGGCCACGTCTCGCTGACCGCCGGCCTGCTCGTCGGCCTCGGCGCGCTCGCGACCGTCGCCGGTGCCGCCCTCTACCGCGCCAACGAGACGGACGGGGAGCCGCTGTTCGACCGGCGGCGCTACGCGGAGGCCGCCGCCGTGTTCACCGTCGCCTTCCTGTTCATGATAGCGATCCGCGCCGTCGACGCCGGCGTCCATCCCTTCCTCGGCGAGAAGTTCCTCGACTTCGGCATGCTGCAGTCGCTGCTGCGCGCCGACCGCCTCCCGCCCGAGGACATGTGGTTCGCCGGCCGCCCGGTCCAGTACTACTACGGCGGACACCTGATCGTCGCGCTGCTGACGAAGATCACGGGGACCGAGCCCCGGTTCGCCTACAACCTCGCGCTCGCCGGTTTCTACGGGATGCTCGTCACGGCCGCCTACGGGCTGGCGGGGTCGATCGCGGCGAGCCGCGATGTCTCCCGCGTTCGAGCGGGCGCGTTCGCCGCGTTCTTCGTCGGCTTCGCGAGCAACATCTCGACGCCGGTGTACGTCGTCGCCTGGCTGCTCCCCGACGGGATCGCCTCCTTCTTCGCCGGGCTGTTCGGCACGAGCCTGGGACGGGTCGGTACGGGCGGGCTGGCGGAGTTCCGCTACTGGGACGCCAGCCGCGTCATCGAGGGGACGATCAACGAGTTCCCGCTGTTCGCCTGGCTCAACGGCGACCTGCACGCCCACATGATGTCCGCGCCGTTCGTCCTCTTCACCGCGGCGCTGCTCTTCAGCTACTACCGGACGCCCGAGACCGACCTGACCCGCCGCCGACTGCTCGTGTTCGTCGTCGTGCCGCCGCTCGCCGGGATGCTCGCCGTCGTCAACACGTGGTCGTTCCCGACCGCTGGCGGGCTGGCGTTCCTGGCACTCGCGCTCGCGCCCGCCGACCCGGTGACGCTGCTCCCGGCGCCGCTCTCCGACCGGATACCACGGCGGGAGAGCTGGCGGCGCGAACTCGCCCGTCACGGCGTCGCGCTCGGCGGCGCCGTCGCCGTCGTCGCGCTCGGTCTCCTCTGGTCGCTGCCGTTCTGGCTCGGCACCGCCAGCGGCCGGTCGATCGCCTTCCTCCCCGACCGGAGTTCGCTCGGCGGGCTGCTGTTCGCCCACGGCGCGTTCGCGTTCCTGTTCGCGATCCACCTGGCCCGGCACTCCCTCGCGGAGATCGGCCGCGAGCACGTCGGCGAAGCGGTCGTGATGCTCGCCGTCGCCGTGCTGGTCGCCTGGATCGGCGGCTCGACGGCCGCGTTCGCGATATTCGGTCCGATGATCCTCGTCGCCTGGGTCCTCCTCCGGACGCAGGCCGACGCGGTCCACCGCGCGACCGCGCGGGCCGCCGACACCGCCCGCCGGGTCGCCACCGACGGCGGGACGGCGACCGCCGGAACGACCTCGGGGTCCGATACCGATCCCGACCCCGGAGTCCCCGAACGGCTCCGCGACGTGGTCGGTTTCGAGACGCTCCTGATCGTCGCGGGGGCGGGGATCGTCGTCCTCGTCGAGTTCGTCTACGTCAAGGAACAGGCAGGGCCGGGCCGGATGAACACCGTGTTCAAGACCTACGCGGACGTGTGGATCCTCTGGGCGGTCGCGGCCGGCGCCATCCTCGCCCACCTCGTCGAGAACCACTCGCCCGAACTGGCGCTGTCGGGCGAGCGCTGGGCGTCGGTCTTCCGCGCGCTCGCCGTGGTCCTGGTCGTCTCCACCGCGCTGTACGGCGCGCTCGCCCTCGGCGGCCACTTCGGTGGCGACGGCTACTTCAGCCGGTACAACCACCCCGACGACCCCACGCTCGACGGCTTCACCTACATCAACGAGACCCACCCCGAGGAGTACGCCGCCATCCGCTGGTTCGAGGACCTCGAGGGCCAGCCCAACATCGCCTCGGCGCCGGGACAGGACATGTACCGGTGGACCAACCCCGTCTCGAGTCTCACGGGCGTCCCGACGCTGGCCGGGTGGGCCCACGAGGTCGGCTATCGCGGCGGCGAGTCCTATCGCGCCCGCGTGGACGACGTGAACACCATCTACACCGGGTCACCCGAACAGCGGGCCTACTACCTCGACGTCTACGATGTCGAGTACGTCTACGTCGGGTCGAACGAGCGCGACGCCTACGCGAGCGACGACCTGGCCGTCTTCGAATCGATGGCCGGCGTCACGGTCGAGAAACGATGGGACGGCGCGATCGTCTACCGGGTCGACCGACAGGCGCTCCAGTACACCGGAAAGAGCGGTTGATACGGCCACGGCGCGTCGACGCCGGCCCCGTCCCTCTCGCCGATCAGTGCGAGTCGGCGTGGCGCCGCCGGTGGACGATCCCCTGGTTGTCCGCCGCGTTCCGTACGAACGATCGGAGCGCCTCGCCGGTCTCGCTGTCCTCGTCTAGCACCATCGGCTCCCCGGCGTCGCCGCCCTCGCGGACGGCCGGGTCCAGCGGGATCTCGCCGAGGAACGGCATCCGCGTCTCTTCGGCGAACGCTTCCCCGCCACCCTCGCCGAAGATAGCGTGTTCGCCGCCGCAGTCCGGACACCTGAACGAACTCATGTTCTCGACGATGCCCAGGACGGGCGTCTCGTGCTCGCCGAACATCTCGAGGCCCTTCCGCGCGTCGTCGATCGCGACCTCCTGGGGCGTCGTAACGATGACCGCGCCGGTGACGGGGACGCTCTGGAGGAGCGTGAGCTGGGTGTCGCCGGTCCCCGGCGGCAGGTCGACGACCATGTAGTCGAGACTACCCCACTCCACGTCCTCCCAGAGCTGGGTGAGCACCTTGTGGACCATCGGTCCCCGCCAGATGACGGGGTCGTCCTCCCCGACGAGGAAGTCCATGCTCATCAGCTTCATCCCGTACCGTTCCGGCGGCACGAGCGTCTCGTCGGGCGTCGCCTGGGGCTGCTGGTCGGCGTCGAGCATCCGCGGCACGTTCGGCCCGTAGACGTCGGCGTCGAACAGTCCGACGCGAGCGCCCAGCTGGGCCAGCCCCGCCGCGAGGTTCACGGCGATCGTGCTCTTGCCGACGCCGCCCTTCCCCGAGGCGACGGCGATGACGTTCTCGACGCCCGGCAGGACCGACCCCTCGGCGACGAGCCCGCTGTCGACCTCGGCGTCGAGTTCGACCCGCAGGTCCAGGCCCGACAGCGCCTCCCGGACTGCCCCCGCGATGTCGGTCTCGATCGGGGAGTACGGCGCGCCCAGCGCCAGTGAGACACGGACTTCCTCCTCGTCCATCTCCACCGAGTTGACCAGTCCGAGCGAGACGATATCGTCGTCCAGGTCCGGGTCCTCGACCGTGCCGAGCAGGTCGAGCACGTCGTCTTCGTCCATACGACCGTCTCCGGTGGTCCCGGCGAAAAGAGTTGTGGAGCGACCGGTATCCGACTGCGTCCTCCCGCCGGAGGGTCGGCTGGACGAAAGTAACTCGCCGTCTACCAGTACTACGAACACTTTTATGATAGAGGGAATGAATGTCCGAGCAACGGTATGATACGCTGGGGACAGGGAACGACGACGGCTGTAGCGAGCGCCGTGATAGTCAGCGCGGTGTTCGCCGGAGTTACGGTGGTTAGTGCAACGGTCGCGGCGGGCGCGAGCGGTCCGGCCGCCGGTGGAAACGAGTCGCCGCTGGCCGAGGCGGGGCTGGACCAGACCGTCGGCGCCAACACGACGGTGTACCTGGACGCGACGGGGTCGCGCGATCCCGATGGCGAGATCGGCCAGTATCGGTGGCGCCTCGAACTGCCGGACGGGAGCTATACGACGCCGTCGTGCGAGACGTGCGGGCGAACGAAGTTCGTTCCGCGCGAGACCGGCACCTACAACGCGACGGTCACGGTCACCGACGGAGACGGTGCGACCAGCACCGACACGCTGCGCGTCCACGTCGAACCGTCGAACGGCCCGTCGGTGACGCTATCGGGCCCGGACAGCGTCGTAGAGGGCAGCATCGGTGAGTACTCGGCGTCGGTTTCGGCCGGCGCGAACGACCTCGCGGGGGTGGTCTGGCGCGCGGACGGTCGACGGGTGAATCGAACGGTGCTCACGGGGGACAGCGCGTCCGTCGAACACCGCCACGCGTTCAGATCTGGTGGGACGATCACGCTCAGCGCCACCGCAGTCGATCGACTCGGCCGCGAGCGGACCGCGACGAGGAACGTGACGGTCACCGACCCGTCGCCGCCCGACAACGGCATCGGTGACGGCGGCTCCGGGAGCGACTACTCGACTGGCGGCACCGACGACGACAGGGACAGATGCTCCCGATTCGGGTCGGGCGACACGTACTGCAACAACGACAGGATGACGCTCGATAGCGACGGAATCGTGATCTCCGACGCCGACAACGACGGGTCGGCTCGATGGGCGGGCGCGACCCTCGACGAGGAGTTCGCTCAGAACCACGAAGGCGTGTCGTACGATTCGACCGACGGCGTTGTGGAATTTGACGACCAGGAAACGTACAAAGAGGCGCTGGAGGTAGATTCGGTGAATGTGAATCCGGAAGCGGACGTTAATTCGGAAACTACAGATGTCACGGACGGCAGAACTGATGAAAACTCGTTCAATCAGGGCAGCTCAGACGATCCATCAAGTACAGGCGATGAAGACTCTTCAGATACATCAGGAGATACGGGTGAGAACGACCAGTCTACCGACCCGCCGACGGAGAATTCTGGTGCTTCCAGAGATATCCCAGATAGAATCTCAGAACGGATAAACAAAATGAACGGATCTAATTCATCAGAGACAGATTCCGATAGTAGTAATAACGTAAACACAAGGACTGGCCGCGTACCCCCTGGTAGGAGCAGCGGTGGGTTCTAATTCTGACAGACCAATGATGTTAAATATGGACAACAGATGTATGACGAAAATG
This sequence comes from Halosimplex rubrum, assembly GCF_013415885.1. NCBI lineage: Archaea > Methanobacteriati > Methanobacteriota > Halobacteria > Halobacteriales > Haloarculaceae > Halosimplex > Halosimplex rubrum. The sequence continues at coordinate 3,838,493 of NZ_CP058910.1, read as the reverse complement.
AAAACTGCAACACTTCTGTTGGGTATTTCGTTCGTAATCGTCTTCTTCATCGCATACTCTGGTCTGATTCCACCGCTTAATAGCCACTCTGAGAATATGGGAGGCCCAACTTTAACCTCAAGCCCTGTGGAAGAAAATTCAGCCAACACACCGGAAGCAGTATTGAGTTCAACCGCAAGTACAGTGCGTTCTCCAACTCAAGTCCAAACACCGACACCTTCTCCGATTCGAACCCCAACTTCTTCACCCACACCGACTTCAACACCCCTGTCGACCGTATCTCCAACATTAACGCCGACTCAAACGAGTAAGTTTTCGAATGAAAAATATGACGAATTTGTGAGTGCTGTATTTGGGGAGGCAGAAGTTGATACTGAGATTCCAATCAGAGTTCGTGCATGGACTGTTGCGGAAGGAAATTCATTGATCGTCATTCTAAACTTGACTGCGGACTCTGAGAACAATGCTAAGAGGGTCAAGGAAGTAAACACGTTTGTTACTAGCGGATATGCACAGGCTGTAGCGCATCACGATACTGGGAAAATTGGTGGAAAAATCACAGATAGGCTTCGGATAGCTGAAGTCAACAATACTGGTGCTACACCGAAGACTCTCATCGTCAACACTTCTCTGGCACGGGAGTACTATACAGGCCAAATCAACGCTGTAGAGTTCACTGAAGAGTACTGGAGTACGGAGCGGAACATGACTTCTGACGAGATAGAGTTTGTGTATAATATGGACCTGAGAACAGGTAATCAAACACTCTATAACGAAACGGCCGATTGACCGTACTACAGAGCTACAGTACTTTATTCTCGTCTCGCCACTAAAATATTTTTTAGCTAACATATATTCCTGCCCGGCCCCGACAACCTGCCGATGGCGCTACCCAACTACAGTCCCGCGGACGACGACCGACTACACCGACTACCCCACGACGAACTCACGGAATCCAGACAGATCGACCACGACGCGCCGACGTTCGACACTGGGACGACCATCGTCGCGATCGCCACCGACGACGGCGCGGTGATGGCGGCCGACCAGCGGGCGAGCCTCGGCGGGAGGTTCACGACGAACAAGAACGCGGAGAAGATCTCGCGAGTCCACCCGACGGGCGCGCTGGCGATATCGGGGTCGGTCGGGCCGGCGCAGAACCTGATCCGGTCGCTGCGGGCCGAGACGAGTCTCTACGAATCCCGCCGGAAGGAACCGATGAGCATGCGAGCGCTCTCGCAGACGGCCGGTCACCTCGTGCGCGGGCTACCGGTCGCGCCGATCCTCGGCGGCGTCGACGCCGGGGGCGGGCACGTCTACGAACTCGACGGCGGCGGGAGCGTGATGGCGACCGACTACGCGGCGGGCGGGAGCGGGATGCAAGTCGCCTACGGCGTGCTCGAACGACGGTTCGACCCCGAGGCTACGCTCGACGAGGCGACCGGGGCGGCCGTCGCCGCGGTCGAAGCGGCGAGCGAGCGCGACACCGCCAGCGGCAACGGCGTGACCGTGGCGACGGTCACTGCCGACGGGGTCGATATCGAGGGCGTCGGCGACGGCCGAGACGCGTCGGACCCCGACACTCCGGGGGAGGAGGTGGCCTGATGCAGTCGAACGACCAGCGGGCGTACGACCGCGGCGTGACGGTCTTCTCGCCGGACGGCCGACTGTATCAGGTCGAGTACGCCCGCGAGGCGGTCAAGCGCGGTAGTCCCGCGGTGGGCGTCGCGACCGACGACGGGGTTGTGTTCGTTGCCCACGCCCGACCGCGGTCGCCGCTGATGGAGGCCGATAGCATCGAGAAGGTTCACGACCTCGACGGCCGACTCGGGGTCGCGACGGCGGGGCACGTCGCCGACGCGCGCCGCCTCGTCGACTTCGGGCGGCAGTTCGCCCAGCGCGAGCGGTTGCGCTACGGTGAACCGCCGGGCGTCGAACCGCTCGCGAAGGCGGTCGCCGCTCAGATCCAGGAATCGACTCAGACCGGCGGGACGCGACCGTTCGGGGCGGCGCTGCTGGTGGGCGGCGTCCCGGCGGTGTCTCAGGTGGCCGGTGAGGCGGCCGATCCCGACCCGCGACTCTACGAGATCGACCCCTCGGGGACGCCGACGGAGTGGCGCGCGACCGCGGTCGGCCGCGGGAGCGACGACATCCGCGAGCGCCTCGAAGCCGAGTACTCCCCCGGGCTGGACATCGGTGCGGGCGTCTCGCTCGCGCTCACCGCGCTGGCAGAGGGTGTCGACGAGGCGCCGACCCCCGAGGAGATCGACGTGGCTGTACTGGACCGGGACGGCTTCGGCGCGTTCGACCGCGACCGGCGAGCGAGCGCACTGGCCGACGCCGGGCTCGACGGCGCGTCGTAACCGGGACGGGGCTTACCTGTCGGGACGGCTAGAGAACCCGAGATGGGCGTAGACCGCGGTCGGATCGTCCGGGAGGAACCGACGGAGCGTCGTCTGGTTCGGCGGTGCGCTCTTCGGCTGGTCGGTCGTCCTCTACGTGACCCTCTCGGGGTAGTGAGGTGTGTCCGTCGGGGCCGGTCCCGAGTCAGCGGCCCGAATCCGAAGCCGACGCGTTCAGGATTCGGCGGCGCCCGACTCGGCGGCGCCGTCGTTCGCGCGCAGGCCCTCCGTGTCGTCCGTCGATACCGCGGTCGAGTCGCCGTCGGCGTTCGCGTCGGTGTCGTCGGTGGCGCTCTCCGCCGCCGGCGCGTCGTCGCGCGACTCCCGGCGGTGGTCGACGACGCGGCCGTCGCCCGCGACGTAGCAGACGAGTTCGTCCCCGTCGAGGCGGACGCCGACGACGATGCACCACGGGTCGCGGGAGACGACTCGCTCGCGCCACTCGCTGCCGACGTTCCAGATAGGGCGGTCGCGCACGTCCTGGTCGTGGTCGTGATAGAACGCGACGACCGCCGGGTGGTCGAGCAGCGTGAGTGCGACCGGACAGCGCAGGTCGGCGCCGCAGGTCTCGCAGTCGTAGACCGTCTGGACCGGGACGTGCTCGTCGTCCTCCCCGCCCCCGTCGGGGTCGCTGGGCCCGTCGCCGTCGCCGTCCCCGCCGCGGTCACCGTCGGCGACCGGTTCGATCCGGGTCGAGACGGCTCCGGCGCACTCGGGGCAGACGCCGTCGTCGAACGATTCGATGCGGCGGCGGTGGTGTGCGTCGATGGCGTCGGCGAACTCGTCGGAGTCGCGGCCGGCGTAGCCGCCCGGGGGGAGCGAGAGCCGGAGGACCGTTCCGTCGCAGCGCTCGCAGCCGACCTCGGTGACGTTGTCCGCGACGGCGGCGACGAGCCCGTCCTCGCGGCAGATCGGGCACGGGTCCGGCAGGTCGACCGGTTCGCGGTCGACGCTGGCGGTGTAGATGCCGGCGCGGAGGGCGCGGGCGACGGACCGACCGGCGTCGGTCAGCTCGTAGCGCTCGTCCTCGCGCTGGCGGACGAACCGGTCGGTGAGCTGACGGAGGTGGTACGCGAACCCGGCGGAGGTGTCCGCGCCGGTCGCGTCGACGAGGTCGGAGAACGTGCGCAGCGACGCCGCGTCGAGCGCGCGGACGACGGCGAGACGCGTCTCCCCGCCGAGCGCGCCGAACGCGTCGCTCGGCGCCGCCGCGCCGGGGGTCTCGGCGTCGCTCGCGGTAGCGATCGCGGACTCGGTGTCCGCCGCTCCGTCTCCGCCACCGTCCCGCCGGCCGTCGGTCATGACACGGCACTGCGTGCCACGGCGGTTTCAACCTGTCGTCGGAGGCGATCCCTGCGCCGGCGCGGGCGGGTGTGCAGAAACCTTGCAACGGGCACCGGCCTTATTACCGCCGGGCCGAAAGGGCTGGTATGCTCGCGGACGAGTTCGGTCGGGAGGTGTCGGGCGTGCGCGTCTCGCTCACCGACCGGTGCAACTTCGACTGCGTCTACTGCCACAACGAGGGGCTGGGCGACACCCGCGGCCCCATGGCACCCCGCGAGCACGAGATGACCACCGACGACGTGGTCCGCTTTCTGGAGGTCGTCGCGGAGTTCGGCGTCGACTCGGTGAAGTTCACCGGCGGCGAACCGCTCCTGCGCGACGACTTAGAGGAGATCGTCGCCCGCACGCCCGCGGAGATGGAGGTCTCGCTGACGACCAACGGGACGATGTTACCCGGGCGGGCCGCGGATCTGGTCGACGCCGGCCTCGAACGAGTGAATGTCTCGCAGGACGCCCTCGACGAGGAGACGTTCAAACAGGTGACCCAGGCCGGCGCGTACGACGCGGTGATGGACGGGGTCGACGCGGCGCTCGATGCGGGGCTCGCCCCCGTGAAGCTCAACATGGTCGTCTTCGAGCGGACCGCGGGGTACGTCCCGGAGATGGTCGAACACGTCGCCGAGAACGACGGCTTGCGGCTCCAACTCATCGAGTACATGCCGGAGATCGCCGGTCACCCCGAGTGGGCGATCGACATCGAGCGCGTCCACGGCTGGCTGGAAGAGCAGGCCGACCACGTCGAGCGCCGCGAGATGCACGACCGCAAGCGCTACTGGGTGAGCCCCGACGGCGAGTCCGTCGACGACCCGACCGACGAGTCCGTGGCGGGGATGGTCGAGATCGTCGACCCCGTCGAGAACCCGACGTTCTGTGCGAACTGCCATCGCGTGCGCGTCACGCACGAAGGGTATCTAAAAGGGTGCCTGAACCGCAACGACGACCTGCGACCGATGGGCGAGATGACCCGCACCGAGATCCGCGATGCGTTCCGCGAGACGGTCGCGAACCGCGTCCCCTTCTACGGGGAGTACATGGTCAAGGAGGACGGCGAGTGGGTCGTCAACGAAAAGTATCTCGACGGCGCGACCGGCGTCGATCCGGCTGACGGCGGCCCGGTCGAGGACGCCGACCGCGACGCCGTCGCCGACGAGGCGCCCGCGCGGAGCGACGACTGACCGGCCCGAGAGCCGACCCGCCCGGCGGCCGGCATCGGGGCCGGGGCGTCCGATCAGTCGAGTTCGGTCCGCGTCCGCTCGGCGATCTCCCCCGTGTCGGTCGTGCCGTAGCGTCGCTTCGTGACGGCGCGCATCCGTTCGTCGGCTTCGTCCCACGCCTCGGTCGTCCAGAATCGGGCGTCTTTCGCGTCGCTGCCGGCCGACAGCGAGCCGCGGGTGTCCCCGCGATGGACGGCGTACTCGAAGGCGACCATGTGTTTGCCCTCGACCGGCCAGGTCCCGCGGCCGGCGACCAGCGTCAGGTCGCGGCGGTCGACCGCGAGCCCGGTCTCCTCCTCGAGTTCGCGCGCGGCCGCGGCGTCAGGAGCCTCGCCCCAGTCGACGTGCCCCGCAGGAGTGCCCCACTGACCCGCGTCGTCGCCGACTGCTCGCTGGACGAGCAGGACGCTGTCCCCGTCGACGACCGTGACGCTCGCGCCCGGCGTCGGGCTGTGGAAGACGTACCGCTCGCAGTCGTCGCAGACGGACGCTCCGGGAGCGAGATCCGAATCACGGAGCTCGTGGCCGCAGTAGCCGCAGTAATCGGGCTCGAAGTTCGTCATCGCCCGACGGTCGTCCGCCGGGCTGTTAACGCCTGCGTCGATTCGATCGTGAGGGTTCGGTCGACCGCGGCGGCCGCCGGTCGGCCGGTTCGGGACTCGCGAGCGGGACGCCCTACGGTCGTCTGAAGGTGTAGGTGACGCCGTCGCGCTCGACGCGGAGTTCGCCGGCGTCGTGGTCGAAGACGAATCGCTCGGGGACGCCGGAGAACTCGTGGAGGGGCATCCCGGTCTCGATCCGCCCGCCGGGGTGGACCGTGACGTGGGTCGTCCCGCGGAAGTCGGCGACGACCGACCCGTCGTCGCGCTCGGAGACGGCGCTCGACCCGGCGAAGCGTTCGAGAGCGTCCCGGACGGCCTCGCCGTCGGCTGGGTCGACGGATTCGGTGTCGGGAGCGGCCATATCGACACGACGAGGCGGGCGGGGAAAGCGGTGACGGCGGGCGCCGGGCGAGGTTCGCCGGCGGTCCGCGGCCGGGCCCCGTGTCAGCGGTTCACGCGAGGCGCCCACTTCGTGATGTTTAAATAGGGGCCGGGAGGTAATTCAGGTACGCTCGTGCAGGGGCGCCGGGCCCCGAGTCCCGCACGTGACAGCCGGTCACGGAACGCGAGGGCGGTAGTATACAACCGCACGCTGCAAGTGCGTGTCGTGGTAGCCAAGCCTGGCCCAAGGCGCAGGGTTGCTAACTCTGTGGCGTACAGCCTCCGGGGTTCGAATCCCCGCCACGACGCTCACACCCGAATCACAGACACATGAGTGCAGAAGACCAAGACCCGGACGAGGAAGCGGAGGAGGAAGAGGACATCCGCTACTTCGTCCGAATCGGCCAGACCGACCTCGACGGCACGAAGTCCGTCGAGCGGTCGCTCACCGACATGAACGGTATCGGCCATCGCGCGGCCCGCATCATCGCCGAGGAGGCCGGCATCGACCGCCGGGCAGTCTTCGGCAAACTCGACGAGGAGGACATCGACGAGATCGTCTCGCTCGTGGAGGGCTTCGCCGAGGAGGCGCCCGAGTGGCTCACGAACCACCGGAACGACTTCTTCGCCGGCGACACCACCCACGAGACGGGGACCGACCTCGAGATGTCTCGCCGCCAGGACATCAACCGCATGAAGATGATCGACTCCTACAAGGGCGCCCGGCACAAGCGCGGACAGAAGGTCCGCGGTCAGCGTACCAAGTCCACCGGCCGCTCGGAGGGTACAATCGGCGTCAACGTCGAGGCCATCAAGGAAGAACAGGCCGAGGCGGCCGAAGCCGAGGAGGATGACGAATAATGGCGCTCGGTAGCAACACCAAGTTCTACGAGACGCCCAACCATCCCTACCAGGGCGAGCGCATCAGTGAGGAGTCGGCGCTCACCGGCCAGTACGGCCTCAAGAACAAGGAGGAGCTGTGGCGCGCCCAGTCCGAGCTGCGCGCCTACCGCCGGGAGGCCCGGAAGCTGCTGGGCCAGACCGACGCCGAGGGTGCCGCCAAGGAGACCGAGGAGTTCCTCGCGCGCCTGAAGCGCATCGGCGTCCTCGACGAGACGGACTCGCTGGACGACATCCTGTCGCTGGACGTGACGGACATCCTCGAACGGCGGCTCCAGACGGTCGTCTACCGGAAGGGGCTGGCCAACACGACGAGCCAGGCCCGCCAGTTCGTCTCCCACGGTCACGTCACCGTCGAGGGTCAGCGCGTCACGCGCCCCTCGAAGAAGGTCGACGTGAGCGAGGAGGGGAGCGTCGAGTTCGACTCGACGAGCCCGCTGACGGACGAACTCCACCCCGAACGCGCGGAGGACCAATAACATGAGCGAGACCCAGGACGACAAGTGGGGCATCGCCCACGTACACGCATCGTTCAACAACACGATCATCACGATCACCGACGAGACGGGCGCCGAGACGCTCGCCAAATCCTCGGGCGGGACCGTCGTCAAGCAGAACCGCGACGAGGCGTCGCCGTACGCGGCCATGCAGATGGCCGAGGTCGTCGCCGAGGAGGTCCGAGCACAGGGCGTCGAGGGCGTTCACGTCCGCGTGCGCGGTCCGGGTGGTAACCAGCAGACCAACCCCGGTCCGGGCGCGCAGGCGACCATCCGCGCGCTGGCGCGAGCCGGCCTGGAGATCGGTCGCATCGAGGACGTGACCCCGATCCCGCACGACGGTACCCGCGGTCCCAAGAACGCAGGATTCTAACGATGGAGGACTACGAGGTCGAGTTCGTCGAACGCGGCGACCGGGAGGCCCGGTTCCTGGTGCGGGGGATCACCCCCGCGTTCGCCAACGGTATCCGCCGCGCGATGATCGCGGACGTGCCGACCTTCTCCATCGACGAGCTTCGGGTCGTGGAGAACTCCAGCGTCATGTTCGACGAGCAGATCGGACTCCGCCTCGGGCTGGTCCCGCTGACCACGCCCGAGGGTGAGTTCGGGATCGGCGACGAAGTGACGCTGGCGCTGGACGTAGAGGGGCCGAGCCGCGAGGAGACGACCGAGACGGTGACGGCCTACTCGGGCGACATCGTCTCCAGCGACGAGATGGTCCGGCCCGCCAACGACGACATCCCGATCATCGACCTCAAGGCCGGCCAGCGGCTCGAAGTCGAGGCCGACGCCGTGCTCGACCGCGGTCGGGACCACGCCAAACACCAGGGCGGCGTGGCCGTCGGCTATCGCCACCTCCAGCGCGTGAACGTGGTCGGCGACAAGGGCGAGTTCGCCGACGAGGAACCGCACATCCTCCGCGGCGTGATCGAGGAGGACGGCGAGCTGGTCCACACCGACGAGTTCGGCAACGACCTGACCCAGCGCTACCCCGGCAAGGAGATCGAAGTCGAGGACGTGCCGAACGCCTTCGTCTTCCACGTCGAGACCGACGGGTCGCTGACGGTCGACGAACTCGTGACACGGGCGGTCGGCTCGCTGCGCGACCGCGCGGACGAACTGCGCGAATCGATCCAACTGTAACGATGAACGACACCCCTCGAACCCACGGCGTTCGCATCCGGTCGTCGGGCGGCAGTTCCGACGGCCACGAGCGCCGGGCTCGTCCGGCTGGAAACGCGCGGACGAGTCGCCGATCGGTCGCAGACGGCGGCCGGATCGAAAGCGGTTTGAGGGGCGGCACGAAACAGCAGTTTGCGAGCAGGGATAGCCAAGTCAGGCCAACGGCGCAGCGTTCAGGGCGCTGTCCCGTAGGGGTCCGCAGGTTCAAATCCTGCTCCCTGCACTTTTCTAGGAGAAACGTATGAGTAAGAGCAATCCGAGACTCAGTAGCCTCATCGCTGACCTCAAGACGACCGCCCGCAACTCGGGCGGCGACGTCTGGGGCGACGTGGCCGAGCGCTTAGAGAGTCCGCGGCGCACCCACGCGGAAGTCAACCTGGGTCGCATCGAGCGATACGCCCAGGAGGACGAGACAGTGGTCGTGCCCGGCAAGGTGCTCGGCAGTGGCGTCCTGCAGAAGGACGTGACCGTCGCCGCGGTCGACTTCTCCGGCACCGCCGAGAAGAAGATCGACCAGGTCGGCGAGACGGCACCGCTAGAACAGGTACTCGAGAACAACCCCGAGGGATCGAACGTGCGGGTGATCCGATGAGCCTCGCCGAGTTCGAGGCCGACGTGGTCGTCGACGCGCGTGACTGCATCCTCGGTCGCGTCGCCTCGCAGGTCGCCGAGCGGGCGATGGACGGCGAGCGCGTCGCGGTGGTCAACGCCGAGGCGGCGGTCGTCACCGGCAGCGAGGACGACGTGATCGGCACGTTCGAGACGCGCCGGGAGCTGGGCTCCGACCAGGGGCCGGCCTACCCGAAGCGACCGGACGGCATCTTCAAGCGGTCGATCCGCGGGATGGTGCCCTACAAGACGACGCGCGGTCGCGACGCCTTCGAGAACGTCCGCGTCTACGTGGGCAACCCCTACGACGACGACGGCGAGGTCCTCGACGGCACGTCGCTGGACCGACTGTCGAACATCAAGTTCGTCTCGCTCGGCGACGTGAGCGAGGCACTGGGAGCCAACAACACATGGTAACGAACACCTCCGGAAAGAAGAAGACGGCCGTGGCCCGCGCGACGATCCGCGAGGGCGAGGGTCGCGTGCGTATCAACGCACAGCCAGTCGAGTTGACCGAGCCGGAGCTGGCCCAGCTGAAGATGCTCGAACCGTTCCGCCTGGCCGACGACGACCTCCGCGAGGGCGTCGACGTCGAGGTGGACGTGGAGGGCGGCGGCGTGATGGGGCAGGCCGACGCGGCCCGCACCGCCATCGCCCGCGGGCTGGTCCAGCACACGAACGACGCCGAGCTGCGGGACGCATACATGGAGTTCGACCGCTCGTTGCTCGTCAACGACGTGCGCCAGAGCGAGTCCAAGAAGTGGGGCGGCCCCGGCGCACGGGCCCGCTACCAGAAGTCCTACCGGTGATATCGCCATGATGGTCCCGGTCCGGTGTTTCACGTGCGGTACCGTCGTCGGCGAGCACTGGGAGGAGTTCAAGGCTCGCACCCGCGAGGCCGAGGATCCCGAGGACCCGGAGAAGGTCCTCGACGAGCTGGGCGTCGAGCGGCACTGCTGCCGGCGGATGCTCGTCTCGCACAAGGACCTGGTCGACATCGTCGCCCCCTACCAATGAGCCAGCAGTACAACCGCTACGAGAAGGCCCGCATCATCGGCGCGCGAGCGCTGCAGGTGGCCTACGGGGCGCCCGTGCTCGTCGACACCGAGCAGACCCAGCCCATCCTGATCGCCGCCGAGGAGTACGACTCCGGTGCGCTGCCCTTCACCGTCCGGCGGGGTGAGCAGTGACCCTCGTCACCGACGTGCGGCTGCGTCGCGTGCTCGACTCGCGGGGCAACCCGACCGTCGAGGCCGACGTGCTGACCGAGGAGGGCGGCTTCGGCCGCGCGGCCGCACCGAGCGGCGCCTCCACGGGCGAGTACGAGGCCATCGAGCTGCCGGCCGCCGAGGCCATCGCGAAGGCTCGCGAGGACGCCGTCCCCCGACTCGTCGGGGAGGTCCACGCGGGCAACCAGCGCGAGGTCGACCGGGCCCTGCACGTCGCCGACGGCACCGAGGACTTCTCGGGCATCGGCGCCAACAGCGCGGTCGCCATCTCGATGGCGGCCGCGAAGGCCGGCGCCAGCGTGACCGGCGCGCCGCTGTACCAGCACCTCGGCGGGACCTTCCGCGGGAACAACTACCCGATCCCGCTGGGCAACGTCATCGGCGGCGGCGAGCACGCCGCCGACGCGACGGACATCCAGGAGTTCCTCGCGGCGCCCGTCGGGGCGCCGTCCGTGTCGGAGGCCATCTTCGCCAACGCCGCGGTCCACGGGGAGGTCCACGACATCCTCATGGAGCGCGACGAGCCCGCGGGCAAGGGCGACGAGGGGGCGTGGGCGCCCTCCATCGACGACGAGGAGGCCTTCGAGATCATGGACGAGGCGACGACGACCGTCGCCGACGAGGTCGGCTTCGAGATCCGCTTCGGCCTGGACGTGGCCGCCGCGGAGATGTACGACGAGGCGGAGGGCGGCTACGTCTACTCCGACCGAGTGCGCTCCACCGAGGAGCAGGTCGAGTACATCGCCGACCTCGTCGCCGAGTACGATCTGAAGTACGTCGAGGACCCGCTCGACGAGGACGACTACGAGGGCTTCGCCGACCTGACCGAGAAGGTCGGCGACCGGACGCTGGTCTGTGGCGACGATCTCTTCGTGACCAACACGGACCGGCTGGGCGAGGGCATCCAGCAGGGCGCGGCCAACAGCATCCTGATCAAGCCCAACCAGATCGGGACGCTGTCGGACGCGTTCGACGCCATCGAGCTGGCGGTCGAGAACGCCTACGGACACGTGGTCTCCCATCGCAGCGGCGAGACCGAGGACGCTACCATCGCACACCTCGCAGTCGCGACGGACGCGCCGTTCATCAAGACGGGCGCGGTCGCGGGCGAGCGCACTGCCAAGCTGAACGAACTCATCCGAATCGAGGACAACGCAGTATGAGCGGAAACGAAAACGACGGTCTCGACGCCAGCGACTCCGAGGTCGACCCCGAGGTCGACGAGGACGCGGCGGCCGAGACAGAGACTGAGGAACCGGCCACTGGGGCCGACGAGCGGGTCGCCGACGAGGCGGCCGACGAGGAGCCGGCCGAGGAGGCCGACGAGGGGCCCGCCCTCGACGAGGACGTCATGCCCGACGACGAGGCAGACCTCCTCATCCCCGTCGAGGACTACCTGGCCGCGGGTGTCCACATCGGTACCCAGCAGAAGACCAAGGACATGGAGCGGTTCATCCACCGCGTCCGGACGGACGGGCTGTACGTGCTCGACGTGAGCATGACGGACAAGCGCATCCGGACCGCGGCGGACTTCCTGGCCAACTACGACCCCGAGCAGATCCTCGTGGCGTCGTCGCGCCAGTACGGTCGCTTCCCCGCGGAGAAGTTCGCCGACGCCGTGGGCGCCCGCGCCCGCACCGGCCGCTTCATCCCGGGCACCCTGACCAACCCCGACTACGAGGGCTACATCGAGCCCGACGTCGTGGTCGTCACCGACCCCATCGGCGACGCCCAGGCCGTCAAGGAGGCCATCACCGTCGGCATCCCGGTCATCGCGATGTGCGACTCCAACAACCAGACCTCCAACGTCGACCTGGTCGTCCCGACCAACAACAAGGGGCGCAAGGCCCTGTCGGTCGTCTACTGGCTGCTGGCCAACGAGACGCTCGACCGCCGCGGCGCCGAGCCGTCCTACGGTCTCGACGACTTCGAGACCGAGATTTAACCCGTTTTTCGGCGCGTTTCGACCCGTTCTCCACACGCCGAAGAGCCGTAGCGCAACCCTGAACACGAGTGAGCGCTCACTCACCGGTATGAGCGACGAGGGAGTGCCGGCCGAGGCGCGGGCGGAGGTCGCGCTCGCGGTGCGGGACGCGCTGGCCGAGCACGGGTACGAGCGGTTGACGACGGCGAAGATCGCCGAGGCCTATCCCAAGAGCGAGTCCGGACTGTACTACTACTACGACGCCAAAGACGAGATGATCGCGGCGTTTCTGGAGTTCGCGGTCGGTCGGTTCGGCGAGGAACTGGACGCGATCGAGGCCGACGGTCCCGAAGCGCGGCTCCGTGCCGCGTGCGAGCGGATGTTCCTCTCGCCGGGCGAGGAGGGCGCCGACCTGCACGTCGCGGTGATGGAACTGCTCTCGCACGCGCCGCACAACGAGACGCTACGGGATCCGCTCGTCGCGCTCCAGTCGGCGAAACTCGATGTGCTCGCCGAGACGGTCCGCGAGGGCGTCGAAGACGGGACCTTCCGACCGGTCGACCCCGACGCGACTGCCGCCTTTCTCCTCGCGGCCGGGGACGGGTCGACCGGGATCTGCGTCGCGCTCGGCATGGACGTGGGCGGCGCGCTCCGAACCGGCTGGGCGAGCTACGTCGACGGCATCCTCGCCGACTGACGCCGCCGCGGAGTCGGCCCCCGTGACGACCAGCGGAGCGATTCCCGACGGGACGCTTCGGGCTCGACGTAACAAAGTAAGTGCTTACTCAGTAAATTTAAGTTGGCGGTCGTGTAACGACGAGGTATGACAACGGACGAGCTGGCGGGTGTGCGGGGATGACTCCGGAGGAACTGACGCTGTGGGCGCACGTCGCGGCGGGGTTCGTGGCGCTCTTTGCGGGGCTGGGCGCGTTCCTCACGACGAAGGGTGGGCGCCGACACCGTCGGCTGGGGCGGGCGTACGTCTACGCGATGGCGTTCGTCTCCGGGTCGGCGCTGGCGCTGTTCGCCTTCGAGGCGACCGACCTCCGACGGTTCCTCGCGCTGGTGGCCGTGTTCAGTTTCTACTTCGCGTTCTCGGGGTATCGGGTGCTGGGGCGCAAGCGTCCGGCGGACGGCGCGGCGGCGGTCGACTGGGCGGCGGTCGGGCTGGTGGGGGCGGCGAGCGTCGGCCTGCTCGCGATGGGCGGCGTGATGGTGCTCGGTGGTGACTCGTTCGCGCCGGTGGCGCTGGTGTTCGGCGGGATCGGTGCGATCTTCGCGGGCACGGACGCCCTGAAGTTTCGGCGCGAGCGCGACCGCGGCGCCTGGGTGCCCGAACACGTCACCCGGATGGGAGCCGGCTACATCGCGACGGTGACGGCGTTCGCGACCGTCAACTTCGGCTTCCTCCCGAGCGTCGCGCGATGGCTGGGGCCGACCGTCGTCGGGACGCCGGTCCTGATCTACCTCTCGGCGACCTACAAGGAGAAGCTCGCTCCGGCGTAGGTGCGCGCCGGTCCCCCGTTCTAGGGGGATCCGACGGCTCGGCGGCCGCGAGCCGTCGCGACGCGCACAAAGTATTACCGCCGTCAGTCCTGAGAGCGGGGCATGGACGGACGAGAGCGCGTAGCCGTCGGGTGGGCCGCGACGGCGGTCGTGTGGCTGGTCGGGATCCTCGCGGCCGCGCCGCTGGTGGGCGGCCACCCGCTGGCGGTCGCCGCACAGGTCGTGATCGAGGCCTCGCCCGGAACCGTGGCGACGCTGGCTATCGAGACGCTGGGCGCGGCCGCACAGCCAGCGCTGATGGTCGCGATTGCGGTCGCGGCGGTGGCCGCCGCAGCGGGGATCGCCGCCTTCGCGGAGGGGTACGGCACGACTCGCGCGCAGGAGCGATACCTCGCGACCGGCGTCTCGGTGGCGGTCGTCGTCCTGACGGCGGCGGGCTTTCGCGCGGCGGCCGACGGCGTCTTCTGGCGGTGGACGCTCGCGACGGCGCTGGCGCTGCTACCGCCCGGGCTCCTCCGCGTGGCGAGCGGCGGGCACCGCCCGTCGGTGGGACGGCGCCGGACGCTCCGAAACCTCGGCGGCGCCGTCGGGCTGGCGGCGGGCGGCGGCGTGGTCGCGCGGAGCCTCGGCCGGCCGGCGACCTCCAGCGACGGGCCCCAGCCCGGCGAGTCGCTGGACGCGGTCGTCGAGAAGCGCGCGGAGGGGACGACGACGCCCGACTCCGGGCGGACGGTGACGACCGCTGCGACCGGCGAGATCCTCGAATCCCGCAGCACCACCGAGAACGTCGTCGTCTCGGTCGCCGAGGCCGACGCGGACCCGGTCTTCGGCTACGGTTTCGCGGGCATGACCCCGGCGGTCGGGACGGCCGCCGACCACTACGTCGTCGACAAGAACGTCTCCAATCCGAGCGTCGACGCCGAGCGGTGGTCGCTGTCGGTCGGCGGGGCGGTACGGGAGTCGTACGACCTGTCCTTCTCGGAGCTGGTCACCCACCCCGAGGCCCGCGATATGACCGTCACGACGGCGTGCATCTCCAACTCCGTCGGCGGGAACCTGATCAGTACCGCGGAGTGGCGGGCGGTGCCGGTGCGGGCGCTGCTGGCGGACGCGGGCGTCCCCGACGCCGCCGAGGACGTGGTGACCCGGGCGGCGGACGGCTACACCGAGGCGATCCCGTGGGACGTGGTGAGCGAGCGCGAGGACGTCGTGCTCGCGGTGGGAATGGACGGTCGGACCCTGCCGAAAGAGCACGGGTTCCCGGCGCGGCTCCTGATCCCCGGACGCTACGGCATGAAGTCGACGAAGTGGGTCGAGGACATCGAGGTCAGCGCCGGCGACCACGAGAGCTACTGGGAGGCCCGCGGCTGGGTCGAGGAGGCCGTCGTCAACACGCTCTCGTACGTCCGCGGGGTCCAGCGCCGCGGCGACCGCGTCGCGGTCGGCGGGGTCGCCTACGGCGGCCGCCGCGGGATCGACGGCGTCGAGGTGAGTCTCGACGGCGGCGACACGTGGGCCGACGCCGAACTCGAAGCCCCGCCCTCTCCGCACGCCTGGCGGCGCTTCCGCCACGTCGCCGAGCTACCGGACTCGGGACCGAAAGACGTGGTCGTCCGCGCCACCGACGGGACGGGCGCCCTGCAGACGCGCGAGGAGACCGGCGCCCATCCCGGCGGGTCGACGGGCTGGCACTCCGTGACCGTCTCGCTGTGACCGGCCGGTGGGGCGCGTCGGCGGTGTGACCTGTCGGATCGAGTGGCACTTTTAAGTCACCGGTGGGTCAACGGGGTGGCATGGACGAAGGCAACACGCTCGTCAACGCGCTGATCGGTGCCGTAGTATCGACGGTCGCGGGCTTTTTCCTCCCGTTCGCCCCGATGTTCGGCGGTGCGCTCGCGGGGTACTTCCAGGGCGGGACGCGCTCGGACGGGCTGAAAGTCGGTGCCCTGTCGGGTACGATCGCGTTGCTCCCGTCCGCCGCGATCGCGTTCGTTATCTTCAGTATCTTCGGCTTCATCGCCGTCGGGAGCGGCGAGGCGGCGGGCTTCGCGATCGGTGGGGTCATCATTCTCTTCCTCTTCGTGTTTCTGGTGCTCTACTTCGTCGGGTTGAGCGCCCTGGGCGGCTGGATCGGCAACTACGTCAAGTACGACACGGACATCGACCTCTGAACCGGCGGCGCTCGGCCGGCGGCGGCCTCCCGGCCCCTTCGGAAACCATTACCTCCCCGCGGGTGCGACGGGCGTGCATGGTTACCGCGAGCGCTCCCGGGAAGGTGTATCTCTTCGGGGAGCACGCAGTGGTGTACGGCGAGCCGGCGGTGCCCTGCGCTATCGACCGCCGCGCGCGGGTGACGGTCGAGCGACGGGCCGACGACCACCTCCGCGTCCACGCCGAGGACCTCAGCCTCGACGGGTTCACCGTCGAGTACGGCGGGACGACCGGTAGCGACCCGGACGTGGACGTGTCCCAGTCGCTCGTCGAGGCGGCGACCGGCTACGTCGACGCCGCGGTCGAGCAGGCACGCGACGCCGCCGGCGCGCCCGACGCCGGCTTCGATATCACCATCGAGAGCGAGATCCCGCTGGGCGCCGGCCTCGGCTCCTCGGCGGCGGTCACCGCCGCGGGCATCTACGCGGCCGCGGAAGAGCTGGGGGCCGACCTCTCGACCGACGAGGTCGCCGAGCGCGCCTACTCGGCCGAGCTGGCCGTCCAGGAGGGCAACGCCTCCCGGGCGGACACGTTCTGCTCGGCGACGGGCGGCGCCGTCCGCGTGGAGGGCGACGACTGCCGCTCGCTCGACGCGCCCGAGCTCCCCTTCGTCGTGGGCTTCGACGGCGGCGCGGGCGATACGGGCGCGCTCGTCTCGGGCGTGCGCGAGCTGAAGAACTCCTACGACTTCGCCGCGGACACCGTGGCGGCCGTCGGCGACCTGGTGCGCAACGGCGAGGACGCGCTCGCGGCCGGCGACCTCGCCGAACTCGGGGAGCTGATGGACTTCAACCACGGCCTGCTGTCGGCGCTGGGGGTCTCCTCGCGGTCGCTGGACGCGATGGTGTGGGCGGCCCGCGACGCGGGCGCGCTCGGGGCGAAACTGACGGGCGCGGGCGGCGGCGGCTGCGTCGTCGCGCTCGACGAGACCGAGGAGACGGAGACGGCGCTGCGCTATCTCCCCGGCTGCGAGGAGACGTTCCAGGCGGAACTGGCCACCGAGGGAGTCCGCGTCGAATGACGACGGTCCTGAAACTCGGCGGGAGCGTCGTCACCGAGAAGGACTCACCCGAGACCGTCGACGACGCGGCGCTCGCGCGGGCGGCCGAGGCGGTGGCCGACTTCGACGGCGACCTGGTCCTCGTCCACGGGGGCGGGAGCTTCGGCCACCACGCCGCGGCCGAGCGCGGTGTTTCGGCCGACTCGGGTACCCGCTCGGCGGCGGACGCCCGGGCGATCCACGACGCGATGGGGCGGCTCAACGCCGCCGTCCTCGACGCGCTCCACGAGGCGGGCGTCGAGGCGCTCCCGGTGAGACCCCTGTCGCTCGCCAGCCGCGACGCCGACGGCGACCTCTCCCTGCCGACCGGGAGCGTCGCGACGATGCTGGCCGAGGGGTTCGTCCCGGTGCTCCACGGCGACGGGGTCGTCCAGTCGGGGTCCGGTGTGACGGTCACGAGCGGCGACGACCTCGTCGTCGCGCTGGCCGGCGACGGCGCGCTCGACGTGGGTCGGGTCGGCCTCTGCTCGACGGTTCCCGGGGTCCTCGACGAGGACGGCGACGTGATCGCGCGGATCGAGCGGTTCGCCGAGGCCGCCGACGCGCTGGGGGGCAGCGACGCGACCGACGTGACCGGGGGGATGGCCGCCAAGGTCGAGAAGCTGCTCGCGCTCGGCGCGCCGGCGCACGTCTTCGGCTCCGAGGGGCTCGACGAGTTCGTCGCCGGCGGGTCGCCGGGGACCGTCGTCCGCGGGGAGTGACGCGAGGTCGACCGGGTGCGAGACGCGTCGCAGGCTCGACGGGCGTAACCTATTAGGCCGGGCTATGCAATGGAGGTGATATGACATCGGTCCCCCGGCGAGCGGCGTTTCGGTACGGATTCTACCTCTTCTCGTACTGGCTGATACTGGTGGCCGTCTGCGCCGCGTCAGTCGGCGGCGGCGCCTGGCTTCTCGTCGAGGGGAACGTCGATACGCTCGACGTGAGCGCGGACGGCGCGTCCGCCGCGGCCGGCGGCTTCGCGGTCGTCCTCGGCGTCCTCGTCTACGGCGCCGGCCAGGCCGGTCTCGCGTACAAGCTCGTCGCCGACGGCACGCGGGCGGGGGTCGTCGGCGCCGTGGGCCGGCCCGACGACGCCGGGAGCGATACGGCCGACGAGACGGACACGGAGCCGGAGTCGGCGGCCGAGGACGGCGCGACCGCCGCGAGTCCGACCGGCGGATCCGACGACCCGCTGGGCGGCGACGGGAGCGCCGACGAGCGGCCGAAGCCGGAACCCCGGGACCGAGGGGCCGCCGCGCCCCGGACCGGCCCCGCGGCGGCCGACGACGACGGGACCGAACCCGCCGAGCCGACCGGCACCGAAGCGACCGGCGGCGACGAGCGACCGCCCGGCTCCGGTGACGACGACTCGGGCGCGTCCGAGACCGCCGACGGCTCGTCGGTCGGCGCCGAGAAACCGACGACGGCCGCGGGCGAGGGGGCCGGTCGGCCGACGGCCGGCGACGAATCCGACGGGACGACGGCCGACGAGTGGGTGTCGCCGAGCGTGAGCGACGAGCCGTCGGAGAACGACGACGCGGACGAGCCCGACGCTGGGGACTCGATGGGCGACGAGTCGGGAACCGACGACCCGTCGCAACCGGGTCCGGAGTCCGAGACCGCCGACGCGGACGGGGCGGACGACGGCGCCGAGGACCCCCGCGAGTCGCCGGAAGACGTGGCCAACGAGAGCGGTATCGCCGAGGAACTCGGATTCGGGCAGGCGGGCGGCCCGGCCCGGGGATCCGGAGACGCCGCCGGCGCGGACGATAGCTCGGACGCGGGCGGAGACGAGTCGGACGGCGACGACGGGACCGATCCGACAGACAGCGCGGGTACGGACCCGAGCGACGGTTCGGCGTCCGGCGACGACGTTACACGGGGCTCCGGTTCGGACGCCGCGTCGGGCGAGCCGGCGGACGACCCGTTGGCGCCGGAGACGGACGGGGACGACCCGCTCGCGCCGGGTTCCGACGACGACCTGTTCGCATCCGGCGACGAGGGAGACGAGCGGTCGGACCCGTCGACGGTGGCCGAAGAGGGCGACTCGGAGCCGGCGGAGTCCGACGACGCGACGGTTGAGCCCGCCGACGGTTCGGTCGCGTCCCTCGCCGACGGGGAGGGCGGCGATCCGGACGGTCCCGGTGACGAGACGCCGCCAGCGGTCCCGGACGACCCGGGCGAGGAACCGGAGCCGTTCCCGCCCGACGACGAGGGCGGGAACGACGACCCGCTCGCACCGGGCGAGTCCGGGGACCCGCTGGCTCCAGGCGGGAGCGCCGACCCGCTCGGGGGCGGTGACGACGACCCGTTGGCACCCGCGCCGGACGACCAGTCCGGTGACCCGACCGCAGCCGGTGAGGAGGCCGAGCCGGACGCGGTCGACGCGAGCGAGGCGTCGGCCGAGAGCGACGCCGGCGACGGCGGCGACGACGGTGGTGCCCCGGGTGCGGGCGTCGTCGACGGGGACGGCGATGGGGACAGTTCCGGCGACGACGATGGAGACGGGTCCGGGACGGACGACGGGGACGGCGACTGGACGACGGGCCCGGGCCACGTCGGCGAGGAGTGACAGCTGTCGGAGACGAGTCGCACGCTTTTTAAAACCTCGCCGTATATGTGGAGGTAACCGAGCATACGGCCGCCCGGGTGCGGAGTGGGCGGCCGGCTGACGCATCGGGCGCCGATGCGGACTGCGCTCCGACCGCGCCGGTGACGCGGGAGCCGTCGGAACCACCCGATGGCTCGCGGGTTGGTCGACCGGGACGGTCCGGAGCGGGGCAGTTACGCGAGCGTCCACTGTTCGCCGGTCGCACCGCCGTCGCGGGCGAGCCTCCCTCGGAGTGCAAACCATGGAAATCGAAATCGCAACTATCGGCGGCTACGAGGAAGTCGGCCGCCAGATGACGGCAGTTCGCGCAGGCGACGACGTCGTGGTGTTCGACATGGGCCTGAACCTCTCGAAGGTCCTCATCCACGACAACGTCGAGACCGAACGGATGCATAGCCTCGACCTGATCGACATGGGTGCGATCCCCGACGACCGCATCATGTCCGACCTGGAGGGCGACGTGAAGGCCATCGTGCCGACACACGGCCACCTTGACCACATCGGTGCCATCTCCAAGCTGGCCCACCGCTACGACGCGCCCATCGTCGCGACGCCGTTCACCATCGAGCTGGTCAAACAGCAGATCAAGAGCGAGGAGAAGTTCGGCGTCCAGAACGACCTGAAGAAGATGGAGGCCGGCGAGACGATGAGCATCGGCGAGCGCAACGAGCTGGAGTTCGTCAACGTCACCCACTCCATCATCGACGCGATCAACCCGGTCCTGCACACGCCCGAGGGCGCCGTCGTCTACGGGCTGGACAAGCGCATGGACCACACGCCGGTCATCGGCGACCCCATCGACATGAAGCGGTTCCGGGAGATCGGCCGCGAGGGCGAGGGCGTCCTCTGTTACATCGAGGACTGTACCAACGCCAACAAGAAGGGTCGCACGCCCTCCGAGTCAGTCGCGCGACGGCACCTCAAGGACGTGATGTACTCCCTGGAGGACTACGACGGCGGCATCGTCGCCACGACCTTCAGCTCCCACATCGCGCGGGTCACCTCGCTGGTCGAGTTCGCCGAGGACATCGGCCGTCAGCCGGTGCTGCTGGGTCGTTCGATGGAGAAGTACTCCGGCACGGCCGAGCGACTCGACTTCGTCGACTTCCCGGAGGACCTGGGGATGTACGGCCACCGCAAGTCCGTCGACCGGACGTTCAAGCGGATCATGAACGAGGGCAAGGAGAACTTCCTCCCCATCGTCACCGGTCACCAGGGCGAACCGCGCGCGATGCTCACCCGAATGGGTCGCGGCGAGACACCCTACGAGATCGACGACGGCGACAAAGTCATCTTCTCGGCTCGGGTCATCCCGGAGCCGACCAACGAGGGCCAGCGCTACCAGAGCGAGAAACTGCTGGGTATGCAGGGCGCGCGCATCTACGACGACATCCACGTCTCGGGCCACCTGAACAAGGAGGGCCACTACGAGATGCTCGACGCGCTCCAGCCTCAGCACGTCATCCCGGCCCACCAGGACATGGCCGGGTTCTCGGACTACGTCAACCTGGCCGAGAGCGAGGGGTACAAGCTGGGTCGGGACCTGCACGTCACGCGCAACGGCAACCTGATCCAGCTGGTCGAGTAGCATGAGCCGACAGTCCCAGGCGGCCGTCGAGCGGGCCATCGTCGCGCGCCGCGAGCGCGTCAATCAGGCGGTCCCCGAGGAGTTGCCGGTCGACGAGCCCGAGCGGCTCTACGAGGCGGCGCGCTACCTGCTCGACGCCGGCGGGAAGCGGCTCCGTCCGACCGTCGTCCTGCTGGTCGCGGAGTCGCTGGCCGACGTGGACGCCGACCCCGAGACCGCCGACTACCGGTCGTTCCCCGCCGAGGGCGGGAGCGTCGACGTGCTCAAGGCCGCGGTCAGCGTCGAGGTCATCCAGTCGTTCACCCTCATCCACGACGACATCATGGACGACGACGACCTGCGCCGCGGCGTCCCCTCGGTCCACCGCGAGTACGACCTCTCGACGGCGATCCTCGCCGGGGACACCCTCTACTCCAAGGCCTTCCAGTACCTCGTCGAGACCGGCGCGGCCCCCGAGCGCACCAACGCCGCGCTCATGGAACTGGCGACCACCTGCACCCAGATCTGCGAGGGGCAGTCGCTGGACATCGACTTCGAGTCCCGCGACGCCGTCGCCACCGACGAGTACCTCGAGATGGTCGAACTCAAGACCGCCGTGCTGTACGCGGCCAGCGCGGCCATCCCGGCCATGCTCGTCGGCGCCGACGACGAGGCCGTCGACTCGCTGCACGGCTACGGCCTCGACGTGGGCCGCGCCTTCCAGATTCAGGACGACCTGCTGGACCTGACGACGCCCAGCGAGAAGCTGGGCAAACAGCGCGGCTCGGACCTGGTCGAGGGCAAGCAGACGCTGATCACGCTTCACGCTCGCGAACAGGGCGTCGACGTGGACGACCTCGTCGAGACCGACTCCGTCGAGGCCGTCGACGAGGCCGAGATCGAAGCCGCCGTCGACCGCCTGCGCGAGGCGGGATCGATCCGGTACGCCCGCGAGACCGCCCGGGACCTCATCGCCAGCGGGAAGGACAACCTCCGGGTCCTCCCCGACAACGAGGCCCGCGCCCGGCTGGAGGACATCGCCGACTACCTCATCGAGCGCGAGTACTGACCGGGTCGAACCCAACGCGGTTTTTACGCGGGGGCCTGAATCCACTCCCAATGGACGACGACGTACGCGAGCAGGCCGAGGAGGCCGCCGAGGTCAATGCCCTCTACAACGCGCTGAAACACGACAGCGACGCGCAGGTCGGCGCCATCATGGGGCCGCTGATGGGACAGAACCCCGAGTTCCGCGAGCACGGCGACGAGATGGCCGGCGTGGTCGCGCCGGTCGTCGAGCGGGTCAACGGGATGGACGCCGGCGAGAAACGCGAGCGACTCGCGGAACTCGCCCCCGAGCGCGTCGAGGAACTGGAAGCGGAAGACGAGGAGGACGACCAGGCCCTCCCGGACCTGCCCAACGTCGACGAGTACGACGAGGTGCGGATGCGCCTCGCCCCGAACCCCAACGGGCCGTGGCATCTCGGGAGCGCCCGGATGCCCGCCGTCATCGGGACGTACAAGGACATCTACGACGGCTGGATGCTCTGCCGATTCGACGACACCGACCCCGAGACGAAGCGACCCGATCTGGACGCCTACGACGAGATCCTCGACGCCGTCGACTACCTCGGGTTCGAACCGGACGAGGTGATCAAGGCCAGCGACCGGGTCGACGTCTACTACGACCACGCGCGGGAACTGATCGACCTCGGTGGGGCCTACACCTGTTCCTGCCCCGGAGCGGAGTTCTCTGAGCTGAAGAACTCGGCGGAGCCCTGCCCCCACCGCGACAAGGACCCCGAGACGGTCCACGATGAGTTCGACGCGATGGTCGATGGCGACTTCGACAGCGGGGAGATGGTCCTGCGGGTCAAGACCGACATCGACCACAAGAACCCCGCGCTGCGGGACTTCGTCGCCTTCCGGATGATCGACACGCCACACCCGCGCGAGGACGCCGCCGAGTACCGCTGTTGGCCCATGCTGGACTTCCAGAGCGGGATCGACGACCACCTCACGGGTATCACCCACATCGTCCGCGGGATCGACCTGCAGGACTCGGCGAAACGGCAGGCGTTCGTCTACGACTACTTCGGCTGGGAGTACCCCGAGGTCGTCCACTGGGGCCACGTCCAGATCGACGCCTACGACGTGCCGATGAGCACCTCGACCATCATCGAGCGGATCGAAGCGGGCGAGCTGACGGGGTGGGACGACCCGCGGGCGCCCACCATCGCGAGCCTGCGCCGACGGGGGATCCGCGGCGAGGCCATCGTCGACGCGATGGTCGAACTCGGGACCTCCTCGTCGAACGTCGACCTGGCGATGTCGTCGGTCTACGCGAACAACCGCGAGCTGGTCGACGAGGAGACCGACCGCGCCTTCTTCGTCCGCGACGAGGGGCCGGGAACCGAGGGGAGCGTCGAACTACCGGTCTCGGGCGGTCCCGACGCGGGCGAGCCGCTCGTCCACCCCAACCACGAGGACCGCGGTCGGCGCTCGATCCCCGTCGAGGGCGGCGTGGTGGTCGAGACGGCGGACCTGCCGGCCGACGGCGAGCGCGTCTGGCTGAAGGGATACGGTTGCGTCCGCTACGAGGGCGACGAGCTCGTCGCGACGGGCGACGACCTGGACGTGGTCCGCGAGGGCGGCGTTGACGTGGTCCACTGGGCGCCCGCAGCGGGGCCGCGACTGCGCTTGCGGACGATGGACGGCGACGTGACCGGCGTCGCCGAGCCCGGCGTCCTCGACTACGGGGCCGACGACCTGGTCCAGTTCGAGCGCGTCGGCTTCGCCCGTCTCGACGACCTCGACAGCGACCCCGCCGTCGCCTACTACACTCATTCCTGAGAGTTCGAGCGGGCGGCGGGGCCGACGCCGCCCGCGGTCACCGCGGAAACGTTCGATTCAGAGACCCAGTCTTCAGAGACCCGGTCTTGGTCGATGTCTCCGTCAGTTATTTCCACAGACACGAGCGTATTCAGAAACGATAACGCTGCATGATGTGTCATGCTCATTGGCTTTCGGGCGGGCCGTGTAACACGGAAGCGTTGTCTATATGAGCGTCATCGCCGAGATTAGCATTCCCGCGACGGAGTTCGAGCTGGGACGTATCATGGACGTGTCTGATTCGGGGACGGTCGAACTGGAGTCGCTCGTCCCGACCGGCGAGCGGGCGGTCCCCTTCTTCTGGGTCTACGGTGCTGACTTCGAGGCGTTCGAGGAGACCGTCTTCGCGGCCTCGTCGGTCGACGACCTCGTCCAGATCGACACCTACGACGACCGCGTGCTCTACACCTTCGAGTGGTCGGTCGAGAACGACGCCGTCTTTCGGGCCGTTCGGACGGTCAACGCCTACATCCTCAACGCGACCGGAACCGGCGACTCCTGGCGGTTCGAGCTGCGCTTTCCCTCCCACGACGCGATGTCGGCCTTTCAGGAGCGCTGTCGCGAGTGCGACATCGGCTTCGAGGTCATCCGCGTCTACAACCCGAGCAAACCCGATCTGGGCCCCTGGTTCGGGCTGACCGAGCGCCAGCGCGAGGCGATCGTCCTCGCCGTCGAGGAGGGGTACTACGACATCCCCCGCGACTGCACGACGGTCGAACTGGCCGAGCAACTCGGTATCTCCGACCAGGCGGTCACCGAACGGCTCCGGCGAGCGATCGTCAGGCTCGTCACCAACACCATCCTCACCTCGCCCGAGACCTGACGGCGGTCCGTCGGACGCGACCGACCGGGGGCCGCGGTGGCGGACACCGCCTCCGAGTCGCCGTTCGGGGCCGCTCGCACTCGAATCCGGCGGCGTCGTGCGGTTCGACGGGAGCAAGGTTTACGGTGGCCCGGGCGGTGAACCTAGGTAGCCATGGCCATCGATCCGGAGTTCGAGAACAACCGCGATATCGCCGAGGAACACGACGGGCACAACGTCTGGGGACCGGTCGAGGAACCGGAGACGCTGGGTATCCACGGCACGCACGTGGCCGTCGACTTCGACATCTGTCTGGCCGACGGCGCCTGCCTGGAGGACTGCCCCGTCGACGTCTTCGAGTGGGTCGACACGCCCGACCACCCCGAGAGCGAGATCAAGGCCGACCCCGCCCACGAGGACCAGTGCATCGACTGCATGCTCTGTGTCGACGTCTGCCCCGTCGACGCCATCGACGTCGACCCCGGCCGCGCCGGCCGCATCTGACGCGACCCGGTTCGGTGGCCGGCCACCGTCACGTCCCGCGTTTTTACCGGTCGTTCTTCGCATAGTCGCGACTCCGGCGTCGATCCCGCCGGTAGGCGACCCGAACGGTCGCGCCTCCGCGATCCGATCTCGATCCCGGGACGCATACCGGATCCGGTGGTTTCGATGGACGAAAAACTTACCCATTGTCCCTTCGGCTACCAATGTGTGATATACACATGCACAGCGTCGTACTAACGAAAGGCGTCCCCGACTTCAGGGAGGGCCAGGTTTCCTTCGACGAGGACGGCCACCTGGAGCGGGGGAAGACGCCGACGGTGATGAACCCGAACGACAGACACGCGCTCAGGGCGGCACTGCAGACGAAAGTCCGCAACGAGGGGAGCGTCTCGCTGATGAGCATGGGGCCGCCGGGCTACATGGAGGTCCTGCAGGAGGGGATGCGGGACGTGTACGCCGACGACCTGTATCTGCTCTCGGACCGGGAGATGGGCGCCGCCGACACGTGGGCGACGGCGATGACCGTCGCCACGGGCATCCAGAAGCTCGACGACCCGCCGGACCTGGTGTTCGCGGGCTTCAAGACCGCCGACGGGGAGACCGGTCACACCGGTCCCCAGACCGAGTGGTGTCTCGACATGCCGCTGCTGACTCACGTCATCTCGCTCGACATCGACGAGGCGGAGGAGACGCTCAGGGCGAAGCGTCTCGTCGAGGGCGACGTGGAGGAGATCGAGACGGTCGAGGCGCCGCTGCCGGCGTTCGTCGTCGCCGACCCCGAGTTCGAACCGACCTACCGCCGGGCCGACCACCGGCTGAAGCACAAGGACCTGCGCGAGACGACACGGGACCGGGCCGACGAGTTCGGCGAGTACCTCGACGACGACACCGATCTCGACCCCACGGACTGGGACCGGTTCACGATGTGGAACCACGAGGCGCTGAACCTCGACCCCGACTACATCGGCCTCGACGGTTCGCCCACCATCGTCGCCGGCGTCGACCCGATCCCGAAGGCCCCCTCCGAGCGCGAGGCCACCGTGGTCGACCCCGACGACGACGCGGCCATGGAGGGCGTCGTTGAGGAACTCGCGCCGTACGCGGGGGGTGACTGACTGTGCCGGAGATAGACCCCAGAGAGCACGAGATCGCCGAACTGGGCCCGAAGATCAAGGACATCGACGACGCCGACGAGCTGCGCGAGATGCTCGAACTGGAGGCAGAAGGCGAGGACCGCGCGCCGGTGAAGACGCTCGTCGAGAGTCGGATCGAGAAGCTCGAAGCGGACGACAAGGAGGGCGACCCCGAGTCGGTCGACCTGTCCGATCTGACCGTCGCGGATATCGCGAACCTCGTGCGCGACGTCGACGACGCCGACGTGCTCCGGGACATGCTGGAGCGCGAGCGGGACGGCCAGGACCGCAAGACCGCCAAGGGCCAGATCGAGGACCGCATCGAGTCCATCGAGGGCAGCGACGACGAGGAGGGCGAACAGCTGGAGTACGTGCCCCCCGAGGAGAAACATCCCGATCTGGACCACCCGACCGCAGACAAGCAGTGGGTCGAGTCCCTGGAGGACGCCGAGTATCGGGACATGTGGGTCTACTGCGAGACCCAGCACGGCGAACTCATCGACGTGTCGAGGGAGATGCTCGGCAAGGCGCGCCGGCTGATGGACGACTACAACGATCATTACGGCGGGGACGAGGACGGCGAGCCCGAGGACGTGGTCGCCGTCCTGATCGGCGACTCCGTGAGCGCCCTCACCGAGCAGGTGATCGAGTACGGTGCCGACCGCGTCGTCTATCTGGAAGACGACCGGCTGGAGCGGTTCCGGCACAAGCCGTACACGGAGGTCTTCTGCTCGATGGCCCGCGCGGGCGGGCAGGTGGCCGACGGGGGCCACGCCGCGGTCGACTGGAAGGACTACGACGAACCGCGCTACACGGTCTTCCCGGCGACGAACAACGGCCGGGACCTCTCGGCGCTGGTGCAGGGCGAACTCGACTCCGGGCTGGCCTCGGACTGTTCGGGCCTGTACATCGAGGAGGCGATGATCTCCAACCCCGCGAAGACCGGCAAGCCCGGCGACAGCAAGGAGTTCGAGCGCATCCTGCACATGAAGCGCCCCGATTTCTCCGGGTTCGAGTACTCGACGATCCTCTGTATCGACAAGCCGTTCCGCGACTTCCACCCGCAGGGCGCGTCGGTGATCCCGGGTAGCTTCGAGATCCCCGAGGCCGACCCCGAGCGGGAGGGCGAAATCGTCGAGTACGAGATGGATCTCGACGACGACTGGTTCGGCGTCGAGGTGACGGAGTTCGACACGCTCGATTCGGGGATCGACCTGACCGGCCACGACGTGGTCGTCGCGATGGGCCGGGGGATCGGCGACAGTCCCACCGAGGGGATCGAACTCGGTCTCGATCTGGTCGACGCGTTCGATGACGCCGCGTTCGGCCTCTCGCGGGGGGTGATCACCTCCTCGTACAACTTCGAGGGCCACGTCGAGAGCTACGTCGGCGAGGACCGCCAGATCGGCGAGTCCGGCCAGGTGGTCGAACCCGACGTGTACGTCGCCGCGGGCATCTCCGGGGCGATCCAGCACAAGGTCGGGATGGACGAGTCGGACACCATCGTCGCGATCAACACCGACCCGGACGCGGACATCCGCGGCTTCTCCGACTACTACATCGAGGGCGACCTCTTCGAGGTGCTCCCCCGCTTGACCGAGGCGGTCGAGGCGGGCGAACTGGCGACGGCGGTCGCGGAGGCGAGCGACGACTGACAATGACGGACGACTACGAACACTACGAGGCGGTCGTCGTCGGCGCCGGGCCCGGCGGCGCGGCGGCGGCCGCCACGCTGGCGCGCAACGGTATCGAGACGCTGGTTCTAGAGCGGGGCGTCGACGCCGGCTCGAAGAACGTGTCCGGCGGGCTGCTCTACGCCGAGGAGTCCTCGCCGTACACGATCGACGAGCTGTTCCCCGGCTTCCGCGACGAGGCCAGCGACCGCGAGGTCACGGAACACTACATCCACAACGTCGCCGGTCGCGACGTGAAGACGTTCGACCTGGGCGACCTGCACCACCACGACACGGAGTGGGCCGACTCGGTGCTCCGGCGGAAGATGGACTCCTGGCTCGCCCGCGAGGTCCACGAGATGACCCGCGAGACCGGCGGCGGCCTCCTGACGGAGGTGCGGGTGAACGGGCTGTTGCGAGAGGGCGCCGAGATCGTCGGCGTCACCTGCGACGAACTCGATCCCATCAGAGCGGACGTGATCATCGCCGCCGACGGCGTCAACTCCGAACTGGCCCGGGACGCCGGCCTGATGGACTGGGAGGAGCCCGAGGAGTGGTTCCAGGGCGTCAAGGCCGTCGTCGACATGCCCGAGGGCGCCATCGAGGACCGGTTCAACGTCGACGAGGACGAGGGCGTCGCCCACCTGTTCTCGGGCGACCTGTTCCGGAACGTCCGCGGGGGCGGGTTCCTCTACACGAACGACCAGTCCCTCTCGATCGGGACGGTCTTCCACCTCGACTCGATCGCCGACGAGCGGGCGGAGCCCCAGCAGTTGCTCGACAACCTGCTGACGCACCCGCTGTTGGCGGACTGGCTCGGCGACGAGTACGACGAACTGGAGTACTCGGCGAAGCTCGTCCCCGACTCGAAGAAGGTGGCCCACCCCTCGCCGTACCGCGACCGGCTCCTCCTCGTGGGCGACGCGGCCGGCCAGATGCAGGCCCAGGGGCCGATCATCAAGGGGATGAACCACGCCGTCACTGCGGGCGCCCTGGCCGCCGAGGCGTTCGTCGACGCCAGGTCCCGGGGCGACACGTCCGCCGCCGGCGAGCGCTACGTGGCGAAACTGGAGAACGAGGGCGTGATGGACAAGCTCCGGCCCACCCGCTACAAGACCCTGGGCAAGCTCGGCGAGGTCGGCCCCGTCGCCTCGGCGATGAACGCCGTGACCGACTCCGCGCTCGGCCGGGCCGCGATCTCGGCGCTCGGGGACCGCGCGGAGTCGCTGTTCAACTCCCCGTTCCTCATGGGGATGCTCCCGGACACGCGGATGGGCTACGTCACCGTCCCGACCGTCATCGCCGAGGAACTCGGCGCACCGGTCGAGGGCGTCAACACGATCGAACCGCCGGAGCTGGACGACCGGATCGGCGACCTGACCTACGACATCGACGAGGGCAACCCGCACATCGAGCTGCGGGACAACTCCTTCGCCGCCAGCGGGACGGCGGTGACGGCCTGTCCGGTCAGCGCGAAGGACTTCGGCGGCGGCTGCTACCGCGACGAGTACGTCGGGACGAACGGCTCCGAGGAGCACGTCGTCAGCCTCGACACCCAGCCCTGCGTCGAGTGCGGCACCTGCGCCGTCGTCGCCGACACCGACTGGACTCATCCCCGGGGCGGCAAGGGCGTCGAGTACGAACAGGGCTGACGGACTCGACCGCTCACACCGAATCACCCGTCCATGCCATCGAAGTACCGCGACCGCATCGACGAGTTGGCCGACGAGGCGGCCGCCGCCGAGGAGTCGTTCGTCCCGCCGGTCGACCCACCGGACAAGGAGCGCGCGACGGCCGTCTGCCGGGAGGGCGTCGGCGAAGCCGTCGCCGTCTACGTCGACGCCCGCTCGGGCGAGTGGGACCGCTTCGGCGAGGCGGAGTTCGACCGGCTGGAGCGGGCGCTGAACACCTACCTGGAACTGTACGCCCGCTGCTACGGCGTCGACATCGACGCAGACCACTCCGTCCGGACCGCGGCCGAGGCGCTGCTCGACACCCACGACGTCGCCGACGTGGCCCGGATCCTGACGGGCGTCCCCGACCGCGACCGCGAGTGACTCCGGTGCGGTCTGTCCCACCGCCGGCGCTCCTTCTATCTCGATCGACCGTGACAAATGCTAAGTGTCGCGGCGTGGTACCGATACGCATGGAACTCACAGCGGAGCTCTCGTTCGACCACGACGACCGGCGCGACATCTACGACTACGTCGAGCGTCACGGGTCGGTCGAGCCCCGGAAGGCTCGCCGGGCGCTGGAGATGGATCCGCGGGCGTTCGGCCACCACGTCGCTATCCTCAAGCGCGACGGCGTCCTGCTGGAGTCGGAGGGGGAGTTGCGGATCGCGTACGAGGACGAACTCGAGGAGGAGTTCAGTTCGGACGGGGTGCAGGTGACGATCCGCCGCGCCCGCGAGGAGGACCTGACGGGGCTGGTGGGCGTGATCCGCCAGGCCATCGGCGGCGGCACCTACGTCGACGCCGAGACGGTCGCCGACGTGGTCGAGTCCGAGGAGGTGCTGTTGCGGCACAACGAACTGCAGTCCCGCGTGTTCTTCGTCGCCACCGTCGACGGCGAGGTCGTCGGCTGGGTCAACCTCAACACCCACGAGACGGCGAAACTCGACCACACCGCCGAACTCACCGTCGGCGTCCTCGACCAGTACCGCGGCCACGGCATCGGCAGCGAACTCCTCGAACGCGGCGTCGAGTGGGCCAGCGACAACGGCTACGAGAAGATCTACAACAGCGTCCCCGACGCCAACGAGGGCGCCATCGAGTTCCTCGAAGGCCACGGCTGGGAGGTCGAGGCGGTCCGCGAGGACCACTACAAGATCGACGGCGAGTACCTCGACGAGGTGATGCTCGCGACGACCGTCTGAGGGGTTCGGCGACGCCCCTCGCGGTTCGGGGACCGCCCGCTCGGAACTCACGGGAGCGAAACGGTCGTTCGGCGACGGTTTCCGGGTCCACCACGGTAGTCTTTTATACGACGTTCTCACAAAGTCGTAGTCGATGACGGTCGACGACGAGGACGAACTCGATACGGCGTTCGAGTTGCTCGCGGACCGACGGCGAAGAGCGGTCGTCGAGTTCCTCCGCGCGGCGCCCCGCGGGGCGCTGGAACTCCCGGCGCTCGTCGACGCCGTCGCGACGGAGTGCGAGGCGGACCCCGACGCGCTCGCGTCGTCGCTCCACCACCGCCACCTCCCGAAGCTCGACGACGCCGGGGTCGTCGAGTTCGACCGCGAGGAGGGCGTGGTCAGCTACGACTCCCACCCGCTCGTCGAGCGGTGTCTCGACGTGGCCCAGTCCTACCGCTCGGACCAGTGGATGCACCGCTCCTCGAAGTCGGACTGACCGCCCGACCGCCGCGGTACTCCGCCCCCGCGGCGATTCAGGGCCACTCCTCGTCGTGCCCCTCCAGCGGGTCCGCGACCACGCCGTCCTGTCGGGCGATCACCCGCGCGTGCCCGGCGCAGACCCGCCGGTTAGCGCCCCAGGGGACGTGCAACTCCACGACCGCCTCGGCCCCGCACCCGTCCTCCGCGCACTCGACCATACCCCCGCTTCGAGCGCCGCGAGGGTAGTCTTTGGTGGCTACACCCGGAGTGTTCAGTACAGGTGGTGGAGTGAGCGGTTGCGGTGCGGTGGCGTGCGCTGTCGCGCGCTTTCATGCGCGCGACGGAAGCCGCGCGAGGGATGAGTGAGCGAAGCGAACGAATCGGCTGGGGAGGTTCGTGGCCGTCTGCGGTGCTGTGCGGGGCGGTTTCCTGGCGGACTGAAAGGGCGAGGTGGGCTCGCGTTCACTTTAGTCGCCTGAGCGGGCCACTATCCGCGCGGGCGGTGCCGAGAGCGCGGATATCCCGCCTCAGCGACCGCGAGCGCGCCGAGGGCTTTCAACGCCTAGCGTCGACTGCGGTCGCTCTTACCCAACTTCCTTCCACACCAACTCAATCAGAAACCACTGCTCAACTCGCAACCCGAACCGAACGAAAGCGAACTCAGAGCAGGAAGACGCCGACCATGGCGACGAGGACGCCGGCGGTCAGCAGTATCTGGAGGACGCTGGAGGTGAGCATCCCGAGTAGCGTCACGCCGGCCGCGCGGGCGCTCCCCTCGATCTCGCCGCCGTCGGCCAGTTCGAGGACGAAGACGGTGCCGGCGGTGCCGAGGAGGAATCCCAGCGGGCCCCACACGAGGCCGACCAGGCCGACGACGGTGGCGATCACGGTCGTCCGGGTCGAGGCGCCGCCGGCCTTCGCGGAGACGGCGCCGGCGAGCCAGTCGGTCGCGACGGCGATCAGCGCGACGAACAGCAGCCCCGAGAGGACGAAGACGTTCGGTTCGGCGAAGCCGCTGGCCCACCAGTAGACGACGACGCCGGCGAGCGAGAGGATCCCGCCGGGGACCAGCGGGGTGACGCTGCCGACGACGCCGCCGACCAGCAGGACGAACGCGACGATCACGAACAGGTCGACGGGGAGGGCGTCGAGCGCGGGGAGTTGCATCATTTCAGTCGCTCCAGTTCCGCCCCGACCTTCGGGCCGCCGAACCGTGAAACCAGCGGTCGGGTCGCCTCCCCCAGCGCCCGCATGCACTGGCCGTGGGAGTGAAAGTTCAGCTCCGCGGCGACCGCGCCCCAGGGGTGGCCCTGCAGCGCCTTCCGAACGAGCAGGCGCTCCTGGCGGGAAGTCAGCGGTTCGTCGTCGGGCGGCCCGGCCTCGGTCAGGTACCGGACGGTCAACCGCCGGAGCGGCCGCGGCGAGGTGTCGAAGATACCGGCGCCGCCGGTCATCCCGGCGAGCAGGCGCCACTCCCACTCGGAGAGACCGAGTTCGGGCGTCGCGTCGACGCTCCGGAGCGCCGCGCGCACCACGTCGGGGTCAACGTCGTCCAGCGGGTCGGACAGCATCGCCGCGACGCGGTCGACGAACCACCGCGAGTGGCGCTCGGCCAACTCGCGGCCGGCGTCGCTCGTGGGGGCGAGCATCACCGCGGAGTACTCCCCGCTGGCGTCGTTGCGCGTCGTCGAGAGATGCACGGTGGAAAAGCCGTTGGCCCGCCAGAACTGGAGGAGTTCGGGGGTCGCGCCGTAGCCCGTACCGAGCCAGTCCACGTCGTCGGCGACCTCCTCGCGGATCGCCGAGAGCAGGCGCGATCCCAGACCGCGCGAGCGGACGGCGTGGTGGGTCGCGATCCGTAGCACGCGCAGCCCTTCGGGGATCCCCGCCCGCTCGTCGCGCAGCTGGCTCGTCAGCACGTCGGGGATCATGTTCCCGCGCACCCGGCCGCCCTCGTACATGTGCGCCCGCAGGTCCGCCGGAAGCGCCCCCTCGCGGGCCAGCAGCGCGACCGAGACGACGTGCCCCTCGTGGGTGAGCGCCCGGACGGTCACGTTCGGCGCGTCGAGCAGGCGAGCCAGGTCGTTCGGCTCGGTCCTGTAGTGGGCCGCGACGAGCAGTCCGAACACCTCCCGGAGCAGGTGCTCGTCGGCGAGCAGGTCGGCGGGGCCGAAGGCGCGGTAGTCGAGCGAGTCGAGGGCCGTGGCGGACTCGTCGGTCGGGTCGCCGGCGAGGGCGACGCCGTCCACCAGCGAGTCGACGGCGGGACCGGCGTCGAGCAGGAGCGCGCGGAAGGCCCACACCTCGACGGGGTCGCCGGCGGCGTAGCGGATCGGGTCGGTCATCGACACGTCGGCGACCTCGAAGTCGCCGTCGTCGAGGCGGTCGCGGAATCGGACGGAGAACCCGCGGCCGGCGCCCTCGTAGCCGTGGACGGTGGTCGCGAACGCCGCCGCGGGGGCGTCGAGGAACCGTTCGAGCAGCCGGACCGGGAGCGCCGCGGCCTCGTCGACGACGACCGCGTCGGGGTCACCGGGCAACTCGGCCGCCGCGGTCGGCTTCTCGAAGCGGACGCGGCCCCGGGCAGCTTCGAGCAGGGTCGGGTCGGACTCGTCGGGGTCGCCGGCGAGCGCGTCGGCGTCGACCAGCACCTCGCGGGCGCGGGCGAACACCTCGGCGGCGCCCCGGTACTGTGGCGCGGTGACGAGCACGTCCCGGCCCGCCAGCGCGAGCGCGCCCGCTGCGAGCCCCGCGGCGCTGGACTTGCCGCGGCCGCGGTCGGCCTCGACGACGACGGCGTCGCCGGGGTCGCCGAGCGCTTCGAGGGCCTCGACGGCGGTCACTTGATCGTCGGTGCGACACCGCTCGTAGACGGCGGCGGGAAAGCCGGGGTCGTCGGGGACCGCCGGCGGGTCGGGCGGACGACGCGGTGCGGGTTCGGTCAGCCCGTCGCGCTCGACGGTCGGTTCGACCGAGCCGTCGCCCACGTCGACGACGGCGATCCCGGGATGAGCGCGCAGCAACGCCACCAGCCGACGCCGGAAGTTGCCGGCCACGTCGCCCACCTCGAACGGCGGGACGGCGAGGCTCTCGTCGAAGGCGTCGCGGCGCTCGGGCCACGAATCGAGCGCCGGGGTACAGAGTACCAGCAGCCCACCGCCGTCGACGGCGCCGACGGCGCGACCGAGGGCGTTCGGGCGACACGCGTCGTGGCAGTCGACCACGAGCGCGCCGTGCGTGGTTCCGAGTAGGTCGCCGGCCCTGGCCGGCGGAACTCGCTCCCAGGGCATCCCCTCGGCGTCGCCGAGGTAGGTCACGTCCCGCCAGTCGATGTCGGCCGCGTCGAGCGCGCGCTCGGCGGCCGCGCGGGTCGCGGTCTCCCCGCCGGCGAGGACGAGCAGGCGTCGCTCGTCGGTCGCGCGAGCCTCCGCGCGAAGCGCGCTCGCGACGCGGTCGACGGACATACTTCTCGGTCGGCCGCCGAGGGGCAAAGAACCGCCGATCGGTCCCGATCTCGACCCGCGACCGCGGCCGTCCACTCCCGGCGCTGGACCGTCCGACCGTGTGTCGAGTATCTGCCATACGACGCCGGTCAGCGCGCCGGCGGTGCGGCCGAAGTCGCGCTCGCTGGCACTGCCGTGGGTCGAGCCGCGGCCGGCACAGCAGTGGCGGTCGACTCGGCGAGAGCGCGCCGGGACACGGGGGAGCGGGCCGGCCGAATGCGACCGAGAGCGGTGAGACGGTAACCGCGGACGAGGAACCCCGAGGCCCCCGTCCGCGACGTGTGCAGGCCTCTCGCACGCCGTTGCGTCTTCGAAAGGGCTTTTAGTACTCCTCTGCCAGATTGGTGTACAGCCCGTGCGGGGTTGATGATGCTCCTAGCCTCTCAGGATATTCCGCCGCGATTTTGCGCGGCGCCCGGGTTCGGCCCGGACCGGCGGGGGAGCGCGAGCCCACGCACGGGAGGTGATCCACAAATGCCAGTATACGTAGATTTCGACGTGCCCGCGGACCTCGAGGACGACGCCCTCGAGGCCCTCGAGGTCGCACGAGACACAGGCACCGTGAAGAAAGGAACCAACGAGACGACCAAGGCCGTCGAGCGCGGCAACGCCGAGCTCGTCTTCGTCGCCGAGGACGTCCAGCCCGAGGAGATCGTCATGCACCTCCCGGAGCTGGCCGACGAGAAGGACATCCCGTTCGTCTTCATCGGCACGCAGGACGAGGTCGGCCACGCCGCCGGTCTCGAAGTCGGCAGCGCCGCGGCAGCCGTCGTCGACGCGGGCGACGCCCAGGACGACGTCGACGACATCGCCGGCAAGGTCGAGGAACTCCGGTAGGTGACCTTCGATGTCTGCTGAAGAATCCGACGGAGACGGCGGTTCCACGGCCGCCGAAGTCATCGAAGTCGTGGGCCGCACGGGGATGCACGGCGAGGCCATGCAGGTCAAGTGCCGGATCCGCGGCGGCGAGAACCAGGGCCGCATCATCACGCGAAACGTCCTCGGGCCGGTCCGGGAGGGCGACGTGCTCCAGCTCCGCGAGACCGCGCGCGAGGCCGACCAGATCGGAGGCCAATAATGCCACGAACGCGCGAATGCGACTACTGCGGCACCGATATCGAGCCCGGGACGGGCACCATGTTCGTCCGCACCAACGGCTCGACCATCCACTACTGCTCCTCGAAGTGCGAGAAGAACGCCAACCTCGGTCGCGAATCGCGCGACCTCGAGTGGGCCGGCGAGGAGGAAGCCGCCGAGGCCACCGAGGACGAGGAGTCCGAGCCGGCCGCCGACCAGCGCCCGACCGACATCGAGGACCAGGGCCAGGACGTCGACGCGCCCGGTGACACCGATGAGGACCTCGAAGACGTCGAGCCTGACGAGGCCGTCGAGGCCGGCGCCTCGGACGCCGACGAGGCGGACGCCGACTCCGAGGACGACGAGTCCGACGACGCCGAGGAAGCGGAGGCCGAGCAGTGAGCCACCACGACGAGCGCACGTTCGTGATGGCCAAGCCCGACGCCGTCCAGCGCGGGCTCACCGGCGAGATCGTCACCCGCCTCGAAGAGCGCGGGCTGAAGCTCGTCGGCGCGAAGTTCATGCAGATCGACCAGGAGCTCGCCGAGCAGCACTACGGCGAGCACTCCGACAAGCCCTTCTTCGACGAGCTGGTCGAGTTCATCACCAGCGGTCCGGTGATGGCGATGGTCTGGCAGGGCGCCGACGCGACCCGCCAGGTCCGGCAGATGATGGGCGCGACCGATCCCGCCGACGCCGCACCCGGTACCATCCGCGGCGACTACGGGCTCGACCTCGGGCAGAACATCATCCACGGCTCGGACCACGAGGACGAGGGCGCCAACGAACGCGAGATCGAGCTGTTCTTCGACGAGGACGAACTCGTCGACTACTCGCGCTCGGACGAGCCCTGGGTCTACGAAGACGAAGACCACTGAGCCGCTGAGTCCCCGCTTTTCGGCCGTCGCTGCGCACGTCGACCGGGCTCCGGTCGACTTCGCGTTTTCCGACCGCGAGTCCCGACTGTCTCCGCCGTAGCGGGGTTGCGGTGGGGCGACTCTCCCGCGTAGCTTTTTGCCCGGTCGGCCGCACCTGTCCGCCATGGACGAGATCGCCGAGGACGTGCTGTCGACGCCCCCCGACTCCGACGAGGACTGTTCGGTCTGTGGCGAGCCGATCCCGATCGATGCGGGAGTGGTCCCGCCCGCAGGCGAGGAGTACGCCGTCCTGCGGGCCGCGGACCCGGAGACCGCGGGCGTGATGACCGAGCGATGGGTCCACCGCGGGTGTCTCCGGGCGTATCTGGACGAGTCCGCCGCGATATGACGCGTGGGTTCGGGCGCAGTTGACGGCGCCTCGTCTATAGTAGAATTTGAAAGCGTTTGCACGGTCGACCGCACGACTGCGTGCGGTCAGCCGAGCGATGTCTTTCAAATTCTACTATAGTCAACACGGTGACTCGAACCGGGGGCACTGCGCTCGCCGCAGGTGATACATTTTTCTCACCCCCTGATCAATAGGGTGGCGTGCAGACGACATCGGCCGCCGATATCGAAGCCGTCCTCGACGAGTCCGGGCCGGACTACGAGGAGTTCAGCTACGAAGCGGCCACCGGTGGGACGCGGGCGGACGTGTACATGGTGACGCTCGTCTATCAGGGCAACGAGTACGAGGTCGTCGTCAAGTTCCAGCCGCCGAACGACGACCGGTTCGCGGTCGAGCCGAAGCTCCACGACTACGTCGCCGATCGAACCGACATCCCGATCCCTCGCATCCTCGTGTTCAAACAGGAACCGGAGCGCAACGTGCCGCCCTACTTCGTCACCGAGCGGGTCCGGGGGGACAACCTCGCCGACCAGTACGGCGCGATGGACCAGAGCCACTGGGAGCGAGTGATCGAGCAGGTCGGGTCGATCATGGGCGACCTGCACTCGGAGATCGCCTTCGAGGCGTTCGGCCGGCTGATGCTCTACGACGACCGGATCACGATCCGCAACTGGCGGGGCAACTGGCGGGAGTACTTCGGCGACCTGACCCGCTCGCACATCGACCGGCTCGCCGGGACGCCCTTCGAGGGGATGCAGTCGCGGGCCCGCGACGCCATCGACGACACCCTCTCGCTGGTGCCGGAGGACGGGATGCCCCGTCTCGTCCACGACGACATGCAACCGACGAACCTGCTGTGCATGCTCGACGAACCGGACCCGGTCACCGCGGTGCTGGACTGGCAGGACACGCTGGCCGCCCATCGGGACTACCAGCTCGCCCAGTCGGAGTTCCTCTACATCGACTCGACGTTCGACGACCCGCAAGTGCGCGACCGCCTGCGCGAACAGCTCTACGAGGGGTACCGGACCCACACGGAGTTCGACCCGGGCGAGGCCTACGAGCGGTGCAAGCCGATCTACCAGCTGTCGACGCTACTGTGGCGGATGACCGGCTTCGACGACGCCTTCGCCGAGGACGACCTGGGACGGGCCCGCGCCGAGTTCCAGTACCGCCAGCAGTTCGACCGCCTGCTGGGCGAACTCCCGCGGTGAGGACCCGCGGTCCCGCCGGTCCGACACGGCCGAACCTGTTTTCACCCAGACTGGTTTCCTGTAACGAAGTTTTAAGTTACCGCTCTACGGATTCCCCGGCGAGATGCCCTCCGTACTGTCTCTGCTGACCGACCCGGACGAGTTCTTCCGTCGGCAGGAGTCCGACCCGTCACTGAAAGGACCGCTGGTCGTGATACTCGCGGTCGTCGCGATCGACGTGGTCGCGGCGGTGTTGCAGTCGCGGTTCACGTCGCAACTGTTCGAAGGCGCTGGCGTCGGTAGCGGCCTCGTGGCGTTCGTCCAGGCGTTCACGTACCTGTTCGTCATCGCCGGGCCGTTCGTGATCTGGCTGCTGTACGCCGGGCTGTTCCACGCCATCTCCGTGGTGTTCGGCGGCGAGGGCGACTTCTCGACGACGTTCGCTCTCGTGGGCTGGGGGTTCGTCCCCAGCGTTTTCGGGTCGGCCGTCGGCATCCCGATCACCTACTACCGGTTCAACGTCCGGGGGATCGACGTGCCCTCGGAGATCACACAGGAGTCGATGCAGCAGTTCAACCGAGCGGTACAGACCGGACCGATGGTGGCGCTGACGGCGGCGCTCGGCATCGTCTTCACGCTCTGGTGCGCGTTCCTCTGGACGTTCGCGCTGAAACACGCCCGAACACTGGACGTCCGGCAGGCGGCGCTGACAGTCGCCGTACCGGTCCTGATCGCGGTGTTGCTCTCGCTCCGGACGCTCCTGGTCGCCCTCGAAGTCCTGTGATGACCCGCCGCGCTCGCTCCCCGCGTCGCCGCATCGAGTCGACAGTCACGAGCCACACCTCCCCCGACCAATGAACCGAACCAAGACGGTAGCACTCGCGGTCCTGATCGCAGTCGCATCGCTTCCGGCCGTCGCGGCCGCAACCAACGCGAACGTGACCATCTCGTCGGTCGACGTGAGCCCCTCCGAACCGGTCCCCGGCGACGAGATCACGATCGAACCGACCATCGAGAACTTCGACAGTAGCTCCACGGGCTACTTCGTCGACCGCGTGCGGGTCGTCAGGGCCGACGACGGCCCCCATCCGAAGGAGTACGCCGGCGTGAAAAACATCGGAACCGTGCCGGCCGGGGCCGACAGGACCGTCCCGCTGTCGGTGTCGTTCGACGAGGCGGGCACGTACGACCTGCTGGTCAACGTCTCCGGCCGCCCTACCGACGGGGGCGGCCTGACGCGGCTGAGCTACCCGGTCTCGCTCACCGTCGAGGAGCGGTATCCGCAACTGGACGTCGACGCCAACGACTCCGTCGCCGGCGTCCGCGCGGACGGTTCGGTCACCGTCGCCAACAGCCTGTCGAGCCCCATCGAGAGCGTCGAACTGACCGTCGACGGCGAGAACGTCAGCATCACGAACCGCCGGGAAGTGCTCGCGACGGTCGGGAGCAACGCCTCGCGAACCGTCGAGTTCGACTACCGCGCGGACGACCCCGGCCGCCACCGGGTGACGGCGACGCTCACCTACACGACCGCCGGCGGCGTGACCGACACGGTCACCGACACGGTGACGGTCCGGACGGAGACCGAGCGCCCGCAACTCGA
Source organism: Halosimplex rubrum (assembly GCF_013415885.1). Taxonomy (NCBI): domain Archaea; kingdom Methanobacteriati; phylum Methanobacteriota; class Halobacteria; order Halobacteriales; family Haloarculaceae; genus Halosimplex; species Halosimplex rubrum. Next base: position 3,798,286 of record NZ_CP058910.1, on the reverse strand, counting down.
CATCGACACGAACACCTCCATCGCCGGGCTGGAGTCGTCCGGGACCGTCACCCTCGCCAACGGTCTCGGCGCGGCGGTGACCAACGCCGAACTGACGGTCGCCGGCGACGGCGTCACCGTCCGCAACGACCGCTCGGTGTTCACCCGCATCGCCGACGGCGAGTCGGCGACGGCCGCCTTCGACTTCCGACCGTCGGCGGCCGGCGACCACGAGGTGACCGCGACCCTCTCGTACTCGACGCCGGGCGGGGCGACCCGCACCGTCACCGAGACGGTCACCGTGGGGACCGACCCGCTTCGCGATAGCGTCGCGCTGGACCTGAGTACCCGCGAGGGCGGCAACTCCCAGGCGGTGACGGTGTCGGTGCTCAACCGGGGCAACGCGCCGATCTCGAACGTCAGCGTCCGCGCCAGTTCGCCCAACGCCTCGGTCGGGCAGGCGCTCGTCGACCGCGTCGCCTCGGGCGAGTCCCGGACGGTTCGCCTGAACTCGACGCTGTCGGGCGACCGCGCGGCGGTCGACGTGGTCGCCACCTACGACGTGGCCCGCCAGCGCGGCGAGGCCTCGGCGTCGACGGCGCTCACCCAGACGCCCGGTACCATCGGCCTGACCGGACTGGAGGTCGTGCCCGAGGGGGGACGACTCCGCATCTCGGGGAGCGCGAGCAACCTCGGGACGACCGACGCCCAGAGCGTGCTCGTCAGCGTCGTCGACACCGAGGCGGTGACGCCGACCTCGCCCAACCGCGAGTATTTCGTCGGCACCGTCCCCGCGAGCGACTTCGTCTCGTTCGACGTGTACGCGAGCACGCGGGGTAACGTCTCGTCGGTCCCGCTGGAAGTCGAGTACCTCGTCGACGGCCAGCGCCACACCCGAACCGTCGAGGTCGACGCCGCGAGCGCCAGCCGCGCGCTCGCCGCCGGTCCGGACATCGACGCGAACTCCGGCGGCGGCGGATTCCTCGTCCCGCTGGCGATCGGCGCCGTCGTGGTGGTCGGCGTGCTGGCGGTGGTCGTCCGCGCCTGGAGGGCGAGCCGTGGCGGTGATTGAGACCCGGAACGTCGTCAAGCGCTACCGGACCGGCGGGCAGACGCTGGAGGCGCTGAAGGGGATCGACTTCGCCGTCGAACCCGGCGAGTTCGTCTCCATCATGGGCCCCAGCGGCAGCGGCAAGACCACGCTGCTCAACCTGCTCGGCCTGCTCGACGACCCCAGCGAGGGCGAGGTCCTGCTCGACGGCGAGGACGTGACCGGCCTCTCCGACCGCGAGCAGACCAGTGCCCGCAAGCGCACCATCGGGTTCGTCTTCCAGAACTTCTACCTCATCCCGACGCTGACGGCGAAGGAGAACGTCGAGGTGCCCGCGCTGTTCGACCACGACCCGAGCGTCGAGGAGCGGTCGGTCGACCTGCTCGAACGGATGGGCCTCGGGGATCGGCTCGACCACAAGCCCGACGAGCTGTCGGGCGGGCAGAAACAGCGCGTCGCCATCGCCCGCTCGCTCATCAACGAGCCGCGGCTCCTGCTGGCCGACGAGCCGACGGGGAACCTGGATCGGGACACCGGCCGGCAGATCCTCGAGGAGTTCGTCGAGATCACCGGGCGCGACGTGGCCGTCATCGCCGTCACGCACGACGAACTCGTCAACGAGTACGTCGACCGGACCGTGGAGCTCGTCGACGGGCTCATGGGCGAGGACGTGCCGACGGACGGGGGCCACGGGAAGCCGGTCACCGGTCCCGACGGCGGCTCGGGGAGTGATCGACCGTGATGGGCTGGCTGCGGCGGCGGTTCCCCGCCCTGCTGATGGCCCGGCGCAACATCGGCCGGACGAAGGTCCGGTCGGTGCTGGCGGCGCTGGGCATCGTCATCGGCGTCATCGCCATCGCATCGCTGGGGATGTTCGGGCTGACGCTGCGCTACCAGCTCACCGAGAACCTGGGCGGCATCGGTAACCAGGTGATGGTCCAGCCGGCCGACTCGGCGGAGGCGCCCGACGCGCTCACCGAGCGGGACCTCCGGCAGGTCGAGTCGGCCGCGGGTTCCGGCGCCACGGTCGCGCCCGCGGTCCAGCGGTTCACCACGGTTTCGTACGGCAGGGGAGTCTCGGAGACAAGGGGGGTGATGGGGATCGACCAACCGGGCAAGCTGTTCGAGGCTCGGGACGGATCGATCCCCCAGCCCTACCGGAGCGGCGCCCTGATCGGACCCGATCTCGCGGACCAGCGCGACCTCGGTCCCGGCGATACCATCTCGGTCAACGGCTCGACCGAGCGAGTCGTCGCCGTCCTCGCGCCGAGCCAGGGCTTCGGGTACACCGACCCGAGCAACCAGATCGTCCTCCCGATGCGGAGCTTCGACGGCCGCGGCTACGACACCATCACCGTCACCGAGACCGACAGCACCGCCGCCAACGCCACCGCGATGGCGATCCGTGCCCAGTTGAACGACCGGCGCGAGCGCGTTACCGTCCAGGACTTCTCCGGCGTCGCCGACCAGATCGGCCAGACGTTCCAGGCGCTGAACCTCTTCCTCATCGGCATCGGCTCCATCTCGCTTCTGGTCGCCGGCGTGAGCATCCTCAACGTCATGCTGATGAGCACCGTCGAGCGCCGCCAGGAGATCGGCGTGTTGCGCGCCGTCGGCTTCCAGAAGCTCGACGTGCTGAAGATCATGCTCTCGGAGGCCGTCCTGCTCGGGGTCATCGGCGGCGTCGCCGGTGCCGCCTTCTCTATCGTCGCCGGGATGGTCATCAATCACTTCGTCGTCGGCGACGCCATGCTCGCCTTCCGCCCGGGGAACTTCCTCTACATCGGCCTCGCGTTCGCCTTCGGCGTCGGGACGAGCCTCCTGAGCGGGCTCTACCCGGCGTGGAAGGCCGCCAACGAACGCCCCGTCGAAGCGCTGCGGGGCTGAGAAATCGTCGCCGCGTTCGGTTTTCCGTCCGCGTCAGTCGGCGTCGACCGTCAGCCGCGGGCTCGCGCGGTCGACGGTCACCGGCGCGAACTGCTCGAACCACTCGCTCTCCCCCGCCTCGAAGGCGTCCAGACAGTCCTGCACGGTGAAGTTGATCGCGCCGGTTTCGTCGGCACAGGGGAAGACGGCCTGCAGGTCGCTGCCCTCGTACACCGCCAGCGACGCCATCGGGAACACGACCACGTCGTGGACGGCGTCGGTCCCGATGTACGAGCGCTGGCGCCGCTCGAAGGCCGGTTCGAGCCGGTAGCCGTTCTCGCTCGCCCACTCGCCGAACTCCTCGTAGGTGGCCAGCGCCTCGTCGCGGCTGTCCTGCTCGGGCGTCCGGATGCGCTGCCAGGAGGCGTCGACCTCCGTGTCGGTGACGACCCCCTCGGCTTCCAGGTCCTCGACGCGCCCGAGAATCCGCTGCTGGCGGTCGTAGCTGCCGTACGTGTCCCCCCGGAGGTAGAGTTCGATCCGCTGGTCGCTGGTGTTCGTGGTCATCGTGTCTCTCACTTAACTGATCTTTCGGGTGGCCCTCTGAAAACCCTTTCCGCCCTATTCCTTCGAGGGACTCTAGAGACCTAGTATGTGGGGTCGTTAGCGCCGTTCTTGCGCGATCCCTCCCTCGCACTCGTGCGGTTCGCTCGTGAACAGGGTCCGCTGACGGCAGGGAACCGGCCGAAACGTTCGGGTCGCGGTCAGTCGTCGGCGGAGGCGGTTTCCCCGAGCGCGGGCACGTCGATCTCGCCGGCGTCGAGTTCGGCCTCGACCTCGCGGGCCGCGGTGACCATGTTCTCCATTTTCTCGTAGGCCACTTCCCGCGGGAGGAGCTTCAGGCCGCAGTCCGGGGAGATGGTCAGCTGTTCCGGCGGGACGACCTTCAGGCCCTGCTGGATGTTGGCCTTGATCTCCTCGACGGACTCGACGTCGGCAGTGTGGTTGTCGACGACGCCCAGGGCGAGGTCGAGGGTGAACTCGGGGTCTGTGAACACGTCGATCTGTTCGTAGTCACCGTTGGTGAGCTCCAGGTCGAGCTCGTCGACCGGGTAGTCGAGCACCTCGGGGTAGATCCGCGAGTAGTCGCCGTAACAGACGTGGAGACCGATGCGGACCTCCTCGGGGATGTCCTCGACGATGCGTTCGAGACACTCGCCGACGATGGCGTGGTCGTCGGGCGTCGTGGCGAGCGCGGGCTCGTCGATCTGGATGTAGCGGGCGCCGGCGTCGACGAGCTGCTCGATCTCCTCGTTGACCAGCTCGGCCAGGTCGTAGGCCAGCGCTTCGTCGTCGTCGTAGGCCTCGTTGAACGTCCAGTTGGCCAGCGTGTACGGGCCGGTGATGGGCACCTTGACCGGGCGGTCGGCCACCGAGTCGGTGAACTCGAACTCGTCGACGAGCCACTGCTCGCCGTACTCGACGGTTTCGGCGACGCTGGGCTTGTTGAAGTAGTTGTGGCCCCAGACCTTCACGCGGCCGTTGAACTCGTAGCCCTCGATGCGCTCGGCGAAGTACTCGACCATCTCCGTCCGGCGCATCTCGCCGTCGACGACGGTGTCGAGGCCCGCGCGCTCGTGTTCCTCGGTGATGAGGCGAGCGGCGTCGTCCTTCGCTTCCTCCCACTCCGTGTCGCCGAAGTTGTCCTCGTCGTCCTCGTAGAGCTCGCGGGCGCGGTCGAGCCACTTGGGCTTCTTGTAGCTGCCGACGACCGAGGTCAGCAGGAAGTGGTCGTTATCGTGGTCGGCCGGGCGGAACTGCTCGCGGTTGTCGGCGGGGCGCTCAGTCATGCTTTCACCTCCGTGCGCTCGACGGCGCCAAGCGCCGCGAGCTTCTCCTCGAAGCGGCCCGAGGGCAGGTAGAACGTCGGCGTGTTGATCGTCGCGTAGGCGGTCTCGAAGTCGACGCCGTGGGCGTTGTCGAGCGTCCACTCGACGCGCTCGGCGATCTCCTCGCCCTCCTCGACGAGGGTGTTCTGCCCGTCGACGATGCCCAGCGCGATGTCGTCTTTGGCGCCGTACTCGGAGAGGACGTAGGCGTTGTCCTCGTGGTTGGCGACGAAGTCGAAACCGACCGCGTCGACGTCGGCGTCCATGAGGTGGGCGTACACCTTCTCGTCGATGCCGCCGTCGCCGCCGTGGGACTCCCAGTAGGTGTGGGCGACCACGTCGGCCTCGGTGGCCTGTGCCACGGTATCGATCGCCTCGCTGGCGCGCTCGTCGGCGCCGTCGCCGGGCGGCGACTCCAGCAGCGAGGGTTCCAGCAGGAACAGCGTCTCGACTTCCGGGAACTGCTCGGCCTCGCTCGCGAGGAACTCGGCCAGCGCCGAGAGGAAGGCGGCCTCGTCGCCGTAGTGCTCGTCGGTCGCGAGCTGCGAGAGGGTGTACGGCCCCGGCAGGACGGCGTTGAGCGACTCGTCCGTGAGCTCGACGGTCGCTTCGAGATCGGTCGCCACGTCGCCCGTGGCAGAGAGGTCGCCAGTCACCACCGGATCGCGGTAGAAGTTGTTGTTGTCGAAGTAGCGGACGATCCCCTTGGTCTCGACGGCGTCGGCGACGGCGAGCGGGTGAGTGAGCATGTCGTCCCACCGCAGCTGGCCCTCGACGACCAGGTCGAGGCCGGCGTCGGTCTGGAGGTCGACGACCTCCGTCCGCGCTCGGTCGTAGGCGTCGCCGATCTCGGCGCTCTCGTCGCCCGAGACCAGCCCGCCCTTCTGTCGTCCCTTCAGGTTCGCGAGTTCGTCTTTCGCCCAGTCCGGCAACGGATACAGGCCGGGCGTCGTGGAGAGTACCTGCGTCATTGGAACGCCCTACGAAATGACGCCCTATAATATTTCTTATATCGATTGATGCACTGTAGTAATCTGCGCGAAAGAGTCCCACGTCGGTCTGGAAGAAGTAGTGGCGAACTATCCGGATGGCGACCCGTGAGGCGACAGTTCAAGTGCGTCGCCCGCGTCGGGTGTCGGTCCCGCTTCGGAGTGACCGGTCGCGGCGGTCTCAGACCCCGAAGGCGCGGCCGTCCCACCGGTCGACCGCGAGTTCGAACGGTGTCACGTCGCCCGCGTCGCTCCACCGGACGGGGTTGGGCGCCGACCGGCTGTTCCGCGCGAGCGCGGCGAACGCCGGTTCGGCGTCGTCGTAGGTCGTCTCCACCAGGCGGCCGATCGCGACGACGCTGCGCCAGACCCGCTCGCTCTCGTCGTGTTCGTAGACGGTGAAGCCGACGGCCCGCGTCCGGTCCAGACTGCGGTACTTGCGGCTCGACTCGTCGCCTTCGAGCTGCACGGCGAGCACGTCGGCGTCGGGGTCGTAGCCGAACGCGACCGGGATCGGGTACGGCGCTTCGGCGCCGCGGAACGCGATCACGCCGACGCCGTTGCGGGCGAGCAGTTCGGTGACTTCGTCGTCGCTGAGGCGGTTCATCCGTCCGGACGTAGCGCCGGCCCGGAGTTTTGAGTGGGGTCCCGTTCCCAGCGACCGGGAACGGGACCCGGGTTTTCAGGGACCCTGGTCGGTACGACCGGTATGCAAGCGGGCTCGGACGAGCGGTTCGCCGACTGGGACGACGAGCGCTACAGCACGCACATCGAGCGGTTCGACGAGCAACACAAGCGCCTGTTCGGACTGCTCAACGACCTCCACACGGCCATGGAGGAGGGCCACTCCGAGGCGGAGATCGGCGACATCCTCCGGGAACTCGAACGCTACACGGAGTACCACTTCGGCGACGAGGAGGAGTTCATGCAGGACTGCGGGTACGCGATGGACTGCGCCGACTGCTTCTACGACCACCGCGAGATGCACGAGGAGTTCGCCGCCAGGGTCGCCGAGTTCCGCGAGAAACACGAGAACGGCGAGTACGTCACGATGGAGGTGCTGACGTTCCTCCGCGACTGGCTCGACGCCCACATCGCCGCCCTCGACGAGGACCAGAACTACGCCGACTACTTCGAGTCGGAGGTCGCCGACGGCTACGAGTACAGCCCCGGCGCGCTCCGACAGGAACGGGGCTCCGCGGCGGCCGACCGGTCGACCGGGGAACCCACCACCGACCACACCGAACCCACCGCGGACGTCTCGCCCGCGGGCCCGGTCGCCGACGGCGGGCCCCTCGACGTACCCGACGGGTCCGTCGCAGACTGGTTCGAGTTGGTCGTGGCGGCCCACGGCGACCGCCCGGCCGCGCTCGTCCCGACGGCCGAGGGGTACGACGAGCGGACGTTCGAGGACCTCGCCGTGCGCGCCCGCGGCGTCGCCGCGGGTCTGCTGGAATCGGGGCTCGCACCGGGCGACCGGGTCGCCGTCGCGGCGGCGTCCAGCTACGAGTGGTCGGTCGTCGACCTCGCCTGCCAGTTCGCCGGCCTCGTCTCGGTTCCGCTGTACCCCTCGTTCACCGCCGAGCAGACCCGTCGGGCCGTCGACCGCATCGACCTGTCGGGCCTCGTGGCGGGGGACGGAGTCGTCGACGCGGAGCTGTCCGGCGTGGACGTTCGGTTCGATATCGACGCCCTCCCGACCGCACGACCGGACGAACTGCCGGGGCTCGAAGCCGACGGGCGCGACGTGGCGACCGTCGTGTTCGACCCCGCCGCGACGGACCCCACGGGGCGCGCGCTCACCCACCGCGCGCTCCTCGCCGGGGCGGCGACGCTGGAGACGGACTTGCCGCTCGACCCCGGCGCGACCGGCACGTGTTTCCTCCCGCTCGCGCACGCCTACCAGCGCGTCGCGACGTACTACCTCTGGTCGACGGGCGGGGCCGTCGCCTACGCCGGGTCCGACGGGTTCGTCGATAGCCTCGCGGCCGCCAGCCCGTCGGTCCTCGTCGGCGCTCCGGCGGTCTACCAGCGGCTCTACGGCGCCCTGCAGGACCGCATCGGGTCGATGAACTGGATGAAGCGGAAGGTCGCCGGCCGCGTCGCGTCGTACGGCCGCGACCGGCTCGACGGCGGCGGGACGCCGCTGAAGTACGCCGCCGCCGACCGGCTCGTCTACGGGCCGCTCCGCGAGGCGTTCGGGCTCGCGGACCTGGAGTACGCCCTCTGTGGGACCGGCCGACTGGACGCCCACCTCCTGTACCTGTTCGCGGGGGTCGGCGTCCCGGTCCGGAACCTCTACGGAACGGTCGGGACCGCCGGCGTCGGCGCGCTGGCCGCTCCCGAAACCTCGGTCGACGGCGCGGCCGGGCGTCCGACGAGCGGGATCGAGATCGCCAACACCGACGACGGGGAACTGCTGGTCCGCGGCCCGACCGTCACGATCGGGCGGAACGGGGGCGGACAGCCGGCGAACCGGGAGCGCGACCGGTGGTACCCGACCGGGACCGACGGACACGTCGAGCCCGACGGGACCGTCTTCGTCGAGTGAGTCCGCGAGCGGCGCGCTCGACTCGTCAGTCTGCTCCGACTCGGTCGACCCCGTCCTCGGTCACTCGTCCCGGCGTACGAACCGATAGACCAGCAGCGTTTCGAAGGGGTGAGACTCGCTGTCGACCTCCTCGCTCGTCAGTCCGTTCGCCCGTGCTCGCTCCCGCACGGCGTCCGGGTCGGTCAGCGAACTCACGAGCAGATACGCGGCGCCCCCCGGTGCGAGCACGCGCGCCACGTCGTCGAGGAACGGGTCGATGGCCGCGCGGCCGTCCTCGCCGCCCGAGAGCGCGCGCTCCATCCAGTCGTCCCATTCCTGCTCGGATTCGGTCGGGAGGTACGGCGGGTTGAACGTCGCCACGTCGAAGGCGCCGTCCCGGAACGCACCCGTCAGGTCGGCCCGAACGACCGGGATACCCGACTCGGCGGCCTGCCGACAGGCGTGCGGGTTCAGGTCCGCGCCGACCGCGTCGGCGCCCGCCTCCCGCATGCGCGCGGCGACGTATCCCGACCCGGTCCCTACGTCAAGCGCTCGCTCGCCGCCCTCGACCCGCTCGACCACGGCGTCGGCCAGCAGCTTCGAGTCCTCCGCGGGCTGGTACACCTGCTCCACGTCGCGCTGGTCGGTAAGGCTCGGCTTACCGTCGGCACCATCCACGCTGCCGTCCTCAGTCCAATCTGCTCCGCTCCCGTCGGTCATGCCGAGGGGTGCTCGCCCGGTTCGCCGACCTCGTACGCCAGCGTCGCCAGGTCGGCGAACTCCGCGGGGGTCACGTTCCCTGCGCGGGCGCTCATCAGGTCCTCGTCCGCGGCCTCGACCACCGCGTCGGGGTCGCCCAGCCCGGAGATGTGGGCGGTGTTGCGGACGGCGTTGCGCATCGTCTTCCGGCGCTGGGTGAACACGGCCTTCAGGAACGCCATGAAGAACTCCTCGTCGTCCACTTCGTAGTCCGGGTCCCGCGGCGTCGTCCGCACCACGGCGCTCTGGACCGCGGGCGGCGGCGAGAACGCCTCTTTGGGGACGGGCTCGACCACCTCGGCGTCGGCGTAGTGGCCCGCGGTCACCGACAGGCGGCCGTAGTCGTCCGTCCCCGGCTCGGCGGCCATCCGCTCGGCGAACTCCCGCTGGAACATCAACACGAGCGGCCGCTCCTCCGGGAGCAGGCGGAAGGCCAGCTCGCTGGAGGGGCCGTAGGGGAGATTCGAGATGGAGGCGGTGAACTCCGGGAGCTCGACCTCGAGGGCGTCGCCTTCGACGACGGTGAGGTCCCCGGCCTCGATCTCCGCGACGAACTCCTCGCGGAGGAACGCGGCGAGGTCGGGGTCGCGCTCGATGGCGGTCACGCGGTCGCCGGCGACGAGCAGGCGGTCGGTCAGCGCGCCGGTCCCGGCGCCGATCTCCAGGACGTGCGAGAGATCCACGTCGGCCTCCGCGGCGTACTCGGGCAGCCGGTCCAGCACCCGGTCGTCGACCAGGAAGTGCTGGTCGCGGTTCGGGTCGCCGCGGACGCCCGCCCGCCGGAGCAGGGCGTCGGGGTCGCGGGTGCCCGTCTCCGGGCTGTCGACCGTCGCGGCGCCGTCGCGGTCGGGGTCACCGTCGCTGTCCCCCTCGTCACCCCGCGTGCGCTCGCCGTTCATTCCTCGTCGTCCCGGCGGGCGAACGTCTGGTACTTCAGGTCGTCCTCGCGGATCTCCTCGAGGATGCGCTCGACGACGACCTCGCGGGGGTTGTGCAGCCCCTCGACGCGCTCTTCGAGGTCAGCGAAGCTCTCGAAGGGGCCGCGCTTGCGCTCGTCGAGGATGGCGTTGCGCAGTTTCTTCCCGATGCCCGGCAGGAGGTTCAACTGATGTAGTCGGAGAGTGATCGGCTGGGCGTCGTTGTAGAAGTCGACGAACCGGCGTTCCTCCTCGTCGACCAGGTCCTCGACGGCGTAGTCGAGTTCGGACTGGGCGCCCCCGGGCAGGTCCTCGTACTCGACCTCGCCGGTGCGCTCGATGGCGTCGGCCGCCCGGTCGATCACCAGGTCGTCGCCGATCGACACGTCGGCGTCGGGCCCGAGGACCACCTCGAACAGGCGGAAGTCCTCGCGCCCGAGCGCGTAGGCGAGGGGTTGTTTCTGGTACTGCGGGCGATCGTCCTCTGTCCGACCGTGTGCGAGAAAGTCGAGGACGATCGCCGTGGGGCCCCCCGGATCGTCGTCGCCGCGCTCGGTGTCGCTCATGACAGACGAGTAGGGCGAGACGGAACTTAAACCCCCGCAGTCGGGCGCTTGGGGAAACGGAGCCCGGTCAGGCGTACTTCGCGACGACTTCGAGGATGGCGTCGAGTTCGTCGCCCGAGAGAGTGAACCGCTCCTGAGCGTAGATCGACCGCAGCTCGTCCCGGTCTCGGGGACGCAGGTTCGCGATCTTGTAGGCGGTCGGCTCGTCGACCTTGTCGAGCTCCCGGAGTTCGGCGACGAACTCGCGGGACTCCTCGGGGTCGAGGACGGCGAAGCGGTTGACGTGCTCGATGGCCCGCGCGAGCTCGTAGCGCATCTCCCGGTCCTCGTCGGCGGCCCGCTCGCGTTCGAGCTCCTCGAGGACCGCCTTGGTCTCGGCGACCGTCAGGTACTCTTCGTCGACCTTCTCTTTGAATATCGTCATGCCTGGCTGCGGAGGTGGGCGGGCTTGACGATCAGCGTCTTCTCGACGCTCCCGTCGGTGACGGCGATCTTGTAGGCGGCGCCCTGCTCGCCGACGACCTCGCCCGTGCGGCCGTCGAAGCGCGGGTGGTAGCGCCCGTCCGGGACGCTCGGGTCGATCTTCAGGTGGACTTTCTCGCCGTCCTCGAACTCGGTGACCGCTCGCTGAGGCGGGGAGGTCCCGCTCTCTCGGGGCTTGTTTCGGAGCTTCTTGCGCGACTTCTTCTGGGGTCCGTTGGAGTTGGGCATTCGTGCGGTCCCGTTATCCGGTCACGCTTATAAAACGTGCGTTACGCGGTCGAGGCGCCGCCGACGCGACCGGTCAGTCGTCCGCCGCGGCGTCGACGTCGTCGCTATCGGTCGCGACATCGTCCTCGCCGTCGGCGTTACCGCCCTCGTCGCCGGCTCCATCGCCGCTCTCGGACTGGCCGGCACCGCCTTCGTCGACCGCCGGGATCCCGTCCCCGTCGGTCTCGGCGTTCGAGTCCTCGTCCGCGCCCGAGTTCCCGTCGGC